>JBEKLA010000048.1:0-33368 GCA_050010455.1 Binataceae bacterium (SeqCode)
CCATCTTTGGCCGCAACCCCCGTGCCGCAGCCCGCTCAGACCAGCCCGCCGATCGTTACCGCCGCGTCGAGCGCAGCGGAGCGCCCAACACCATCCCGCCGTCGACCACTATCACTTGGCCGGTCACGTTGGCCGCGCGATCGGAACACAGATACGACACCGCTCGCCCGATATCGTCGGGGGTTTGCTCGCGCCCAAGCGGCGTGGTCGCCTTGACGAACGTCTCGAAGGTCGCACGAGCCTTGTCTTCGCCGCCGCCGATCGCCGCGCCGATCCGCTCCCAGATGCGGGTATAGATGAGGCCGGGGGCGACCGCGTTGACGCGGATTCCTGCCGGACCAAGCTGCAGCGCCAGGCTCTTGGTGTAGGAGATAACGCCCGCCTTGGCGGCGCCGTAGGCCGCCAGCAGCGGAACCGCGTGCATGCCGGCGACCGAAGACGTGTTACAGATCGCCCCGCCGCTCACCATTCGCGGCACGACTTCGCGCGTGACGACATAGACCGAATTGAGATTCAGCCCGATGTAGCGGCGCCACAGATCGACGCTGACCCATTCGGGCGTGCGGCCGGGGAACCAGTTCGCCTCGCCGCCTCCGGCATTGTTGCACAGGATGTCGGGATGCTCTCCGAAGCGTTTGGTGATCGCCGCGACCGCCTCGGCGACCTGGCGTTCGTCGCAGACGTCGGCAGTGAAGCTTTCCACGCGGTTTGCGATCTCGGCTGGTGGCGGCGCGGGATCGAGATCGATCACCGCGATGCGCTCGGCCACGTTTTCATCCAGGAGCGCGCGCACGATACCGAGTCCGAGGCCGCGCGCGCCGCCGGTAACAATCGCGTACTTCATCGATGCTCTCCTTTTGGGCGGGCTTGAGCATCGGAGATTCGCATCAAAAGCCTTTTTGTTCAAACCCCTCGACAGGAAAATGCGCCCTTGGCGGGGGCTTCAAACCGGCCTGATTTCCGATAAAGTTTACGGGCTATCGCGGAAGTTATGATTGAACAGCGACCACTAAACGGTATCCGGGTGCTTGACCTGTCGCGCGTCCTGGCGGGTCCGTTCTGCGCCATGAATCTTGCCGACATGGGCGCCGAGGTAATCAAGGTTGAGTTGCCGGGGCGCGGCGACGACTCGCGCGGATATCCGCCGATGATTCCCGGCTCGACCGACTCGGGGTACTTTTACAGCGTCAATCGCGGCAAGCTGAGCGTTACACTGGATCTGCGCGCCGCCGCGGGCGCGGAGGTCTTCCTCGACCTGGTGCGGCGCTCGGACGTCGTCGTGGAAAACTTCGCTCCCGGCACGATGGACCGGTTCGGATTGGGCTACGCGGCTCTCGCGGCTGCCAACCGCGGCATCGTTCTGTGCTCGATTTCGGGTTTCGGCCAAACCGGTCCGATGAGAGAGGCGCCAGCCTACGATATCGTCGCCCAGGCGGTCGGCGGAACCATGAGCATCACCGGCACGCCCGGTGGGGCGCCACTGCGATGCGGCGTGTCGATCGGCGATATTACGGCGGCGCTGTACGGCGTGATCGCAATCATGGCGGCGTTGCGAATCCGCGACGCCACCGGCCTCGGGCAGCATCTTGATATCGCGATGCTCGATTGCCAGGTCGCGATTCTGGAGGACGCGCTGGCGCGCTACTCGGCGTCGGGCCGAATCCCGGGGCCGATCGGCACGCGCCATCCGTCGATCACGCCCTTCCAGCAGTTCCACGCCGCCGACGGCTATTTCGTGGTTGGCGCGGGCAACGAAGCCCTGTGGGCCGCGATGTGTGACGCGATCGATCTCAGCCATCTCAAGGAAGATCATCGCTTTCTCACCAACGCGATGCGCACGGCGAATCATCACGCGTTGGAGGCCATCCTGACCGAGCATTTCAGCCATCAGCCGCGCGCCTTCTGGCTGGGCCGGCTGACCAAGGCCGCGGTGCCGGCCGCGCCCGTCAACAACCTCGAAGAGGTGACCCGAAATCCGCATCTGGCGGCGCGCAACATGATTCTTCACGCCGAGCATCCGACTTTCTCGGGCCTGATCGTGCCGGGCTCGCCGCTCAAGTCCACCGGCGCCGACGCGATCCCAAACACTCGCGCGCCGCAGCTCGGCGAGCACACCGAACAGGTGCTGGGCGGACTGCTCGGTTACGATTCCGACCGGCTGGGCAAACTGCGTCGCGAGGGCATAATATAAGGGAAAGCTCGCTAAACAATCCGACGGAGGTCAGTCACGTGCGCGAAGTAGTAATCGTCGACGGAGTAAGAAGTGCTATCGGCCGCGGCAGCAAGGACAAGGGCTATTACAAAGATATTCGCGCCGACGACCTCGCGGTGTTCTGCGTGCGCCGCATCCTGGAGCGCAATCAAAAGCTCAATCCCGCCGAGATCGAAGACGTGCTGTGGGGATGTGCGAATCAGACCGGCGAGCAAAGTTTCAACGTCGGCCGGATGATCGCATTGCTGGCCGGATTGCCGGTCGAAGTCGCCGGCACCACGATCGATCGGCAGTGCGGATCGAGTTTGCAGGCGGTCAATTTCGCCGCGCAGGCGATCATGACCGGCGCGGGCGACGTGATGATCGCCGGCGGCGTCGAGCACATGGGCCACATCCCGATGGGCGCCGGGCTGTCGCCGAACGACAAACTGCTCGACATGTTTCCGCGTGACATGTTCTTCATGGGGCTTACCGCGGAGCGCCTGGCCGAGATGTACAAAATCACTCGGCGCGACGCGGACGCGTTCGCGCTGCGGTCGAATCAGCGCGCGATCGCCGCGCGCGAGCGCTTCAAAGAGGAGATCGTTCCGATCAAACTTCCCGACGGCAACACGGTCGATATCGATCAGGGACCGCGCGCCGATACCAGCATCGAGAAACTCGCCGCGCTGCAGCCGTCGTTCAAACCCGACGGCCAGGTGACCGCCGGCAATTCTTCGCAAATCAGCGACGGCGCCGCGGCGGTGCTGCTGATGACCGCCGAGCGTGCCCGCGCGCTGGGGCTCGCTCCGATGGGAAGAATCGTCGCGATGGCCGTCGCTGGCGTGCGGCCGGAAATCATGGGATGGGGCCCGGTGCCGGCGATTCAGAAGGTGCTGAGCCGCGCGAAGCTCTCACTTAAAGACATCGACCTGGTCGAGATCAATGAGGCCTTCGCCGCGCAGGTGCTCGCGTGCAACACCGAGCTTCGCATTGACGAGAACAAGCTCAACGTCAACGGCGGAGCGGTCGCGCTCGGCCATCCGCTGGGATGCTCGGGCGCGCGCCTGACGGTCACGCTAACGCACGAGATGCGCCGGCGCGGCGCGCGATTGGGTATCGCCTCGATGTGCATCGGGATGGGCCAAGGAATCGCGACGGTAATCGAGCAGGTGTGATTCGCAAATATCGGGGCGTTTGATCGTCGCCATACCATCACGATGGTCGGGGCGAGGATCGACGCTTTGATGTTCAATTGCGTCCGTTAGTTTCGCTTTTTAATCGTCTTTTCTGAACATGAATTGTCTTCACGCGGCTGCAAATGTAAAGCGTTGTGTGCTGCTCATTGCTGTGGTACTAAGCCAAAATATGACTCCATTTGACACATTGGAGTCAAAGTGGAGAAAGCGATGGCCGCGAAAATACAGCGAATCCTGACGTCAGCGTGGTGTTTGGCAACTGTGGCCGCGATCGCGACGGCCGCAACCGTCATAGCAGCGCCGTCCCGAGCGAATGCGCAGGTCGAGTATGTCCAGATTTGCTCGCTTTACGGGGCGGGATTTCTTCTTCTTCCTGGAACGGATATCTGCGTCAATTTTGCCACTAACGACGCCCGGGTACAGACGTCGGGAGGCACATGGCGATGGCGCGTCCCGAACAATCCGCGGACATGGGCTCGGTTTCCTCAAGACGGATGCCAGGGTGGCCAGCTCGTCAAGTTTGCAGACATTACCAGCGCCGGCCTCACATTGAACTCTCATGTAAGGTTCGAAACCACGACGCACTATCCGCTCAAGTTGAGAGCAGGACAGTACATCGCGTCAGTTCTGTACAAAGGCGGCTTCACCATCCCTGAGTACCTAGTGTCCAACCTGCCCGCCTGTCCCGCTGGCAACACGGTCGTTACCGATGCCACCGACTCCAGTTGCACGAGTGGCGATACTCCGGTTGGCGGCGGCAGCACGACGTGTGAAGTCGCTTGCGTAGGCGGTCAGTGGGAATTCACCGGAAACCTCAGGGACACCGTCGGGCAAGGCAACTTCTGCATGTACTACTTCTACACCGACCCGATCCAAGGGCCGATCTATTCGTTCCCTCTCGGATGTATCGACACTTCGCCGCTGGCGACCGTGCCCGCGACATTGGTGTTCACGCCCGATTCGCCGATTCCGCCGGCTGTCCCTTACCAGACCTACATTTTGGGCGCGAACGGCGATCGTTGGGAGGTGCCATCCGCCTCCGATATCGAGGGCACGCTATCGGTCTGGCTGTGCTTGCAAACCACGCCTGGCGGCCACTGAGGCCGAGCGCGGGAATGACAATGGCGAGTATCGTGGCACGGACCACCTTGGGGATACCATGAGCGCAAGAACTCGAGGAATTTTCGAAGACGGATGGCGTTTAATGGCCGTAGCCGTGATCGCGATTGGGGCAAGCGTCACGATGAGCACCCCCACCGCTAACGCGTTTGAATATGTTAAAATCTGCCAGCTTTACGCTGACGCTTTTTTATATTTTCCCGGAACAGATATCTGCGTCGATCTCACGAGCGGGAATGCCATACAGAACACGGGGTCACCGGTTTCGGATCTGCCCGCATGCCCCTCACCCAACACAATCGTTGTCGACGCCACGGATAGCGGTTGCACGGCTGGCAATGCTCCGGTTGGCGGCGGTAGCGCCTCGTGTGAAGTCGCTTGCGTTGACGGGGCGTGGCAATTCACGGAACCAGCTAATCCAACGTGGCGCACGCGTCTTCCGAACAATCCGGTGACATGGGCGCGGATTCCCCAAGCTGGATGCCCGAACGGCCAGCTCGTCAAGTTCGCAGACATTACCGGCTCCGGCCTGATAGAGAATCCTCATTCGAGATATGAAACCAGGACGCACTACCCGCTCAACCTGAAGCGCCAACAGTACATCGGGTCAGTGCTGTACCAGGGCGCCATCACCCTCACTCCACTCGACCATCTGGTGTCAGACCTGACCGCTTGCCCCGCAGCCGCTACCTACGTCACCGATGCGACGGATAGTAATTGCACTTCCGGCCATGCTCCGGTTGGCGGCGGTGACAACGCCTGTATAGTCCAATGCGTCGACGGTGCGTGGCTATTCGATGGAGACCAGGCCGGTCTTGGGGGGCTGGGCAACTTCTGCATGTACTACTACTACAACGACCCAAGCCTTGGCGAGGTCTACACGCCGTTCGGATGCTTGGCCACGGCGAATTCGCAGACGGAACAACCTGCGACGTCGGTGTTCACGCCAGACATGCCGGTTCCGCCGGCCACCCCAAATCAGGTCTATATACTGGGCGCAAGCACCGCCAATTTGGCGCCGATGAGCACTTACGACATCAGCGGGACGTTAACAGTCTGGCTGTGCTTGCAGACGGCGTCCGCGACCGGAAATTAACCGTTAGCAATGGCCGGAGAATACGGGCGGGCACGAGGCTAGAGACAATCACGAGAGCCTTCCGCCAGCCGAATTCGCTAGCGCCTGCCGCAGCCGCATCCGCCGGCGCAGCATCCGCCACCACCGCCGCCGCGCGCCATCATCGGAGGGCACGGGCTGTCGCCGGAACCGCGCGCGGCCGCGAACACCGAAAGCTCGCGGCTAAGATTGGCGCCGTGGCAAGACGGGCATTCGGCCTCAGGCCGGCTCGCGCTCACCAGGGCTTCGAAGAAACTCCCACAATCGTCACAACGGTACTCGTAGATCGGCATCGTGCTTTAATCCTCAAATGGCTGCGCGTACTCGACCAGCACGCCGCGCGTCGCCTTGGGATGAAGGAAACAGATCATCCCGGCCAGTCCCGAACGCGGCTTCTGGTCGATAAGCGGCAGGCCCTTATCGCGAGCCGCCTCCAATTCGCGCGCCACGTCGTCACTCTCGAAACAGATATGATGCAGGCCGCCGCCGCGACGGGCGAGGAACTTGCCCACGCCGTTGTCGGGGCTTAGCGGTTCGAGCAATTCGATCTCGCTATCGCCCACCTTCAGCAGCGCCGCCTTGACGCCCTGCTCTTCGATAGTCGCAGTCTTGGTCAACGCCAGGCCGAGCAGATCGCGCCAGAAGCGATAACCCTGCTCGAGACTCGGCACGACAACCCCTACATGATGGATTCGCTTCAGCATCGGATTAGCTTGCGGTTCCCTTCAAACACAGCTTGCGTTGCAGCGCGTCCCACTGCGCCTTCATCTGCGGCGTGCCCAGGCTCGGATGCTCGCTGCGGGTGACGGCGAGCTTGTTGCAGGCGGCCGCGATATTGCCCTGTTCGGCGTAAATTCTGGCGATATTGTACTTGGCTTCGTACCAAACGTCATCCGACTCCGCCGCAACCGTTTCGACCCGCGTCCAGAGTTCGATCGCGTCCTTGTAATTCTTTTTCGCCTGGGCGATCCGAGCCAGCCCGGCGTTGGCGTCGGGCGATCCCGGATCGGCCTTGACCACCTGGCTGAAAATCTCCTCGGCCTTGGGCACGTTGTTGGCCGCGATATAGGCCTTGCCGAGAATCGACAGCGTGCCGGTCAGATTTTTGGCCGGCATCCGGCCCGCCGCCACCTGATCCTCGAAGTAGCTATACGCGATTGCGGTCAGCTTGGTATCGGCCTCGGCTCCCGCGACATCGCCCGCGGCGCGCTTGTTGGCGGCATGCTTCCAGAAGTCCAGCCCGATTTCCTTCATCAGGTCGTTCGCCCCGACGTCGAGCCGGTTGCGCTCGACCATCGCCTGAACGTCGCGTTCGAGCTCAGCATAACGGCCGAGCTGATCCAGCGCCTGAATCCGCCATTGCGCGACTTCGTTGAACCGTTCCTTCATCCGGGGATACTGCGTTTCGTAGCCGGCGAGCAGGTTGGCGACTTGCGCGTAGTCGATCTTGTGCTCGCGTTCGAGCAAGTTCGCGAGCATATAGATCGCCCGTCCGCGCAGATCGTGCAGAGTCGCGCGTTCGGCCGGCGCGCGGCGCTCGGCCTCGGGACCGATCGCTATCGCCGCTTGCAGCGCCGTCTTGGTGTCTTTCTTCAGCCGCTCGATCTCGGCGCTCGATTGAGGCGCCTCCATGTGATCTTTGGCGCGCTGCGCGTTCACGGCCTCGACCAGCGCCATATAGTAACACTCGGCGGCGTTGAACTTGGCATGAACTTCGTAATCGGGGTTGTTTCCAACCTGTGAGTACTCTTGAGCGGCTTGCAGATAGTGCTTGTTGCGCTGCTCGATTTCGCCGAGGCGGAAATGAGCCTCGTACGCATATTGGCCGCGCGGATACGACTTCAGGTAATCGTGCGCCGCCGCCATCCATCGCTGTTCGAGTTCAGAATTCTTGCCGCCGCCTTGCTGCCATTGATAGTGGGCGAGTTTGAAGCGCATGTAGGACGCCCACTGCGCGTCGGGATTCCCCGGCTGGCGGGCGATCTCGTCGACCAGCTCCTGGACCTGCTCGTGGCGGCCCTCGGCGTAATAGATATCGGCGGCGAATTTGTAGGCCTTGGGATAGCGGCCGCTGCGCGCCGCCTTGATGTAATACTTGGCGGCCTCGGACTGCTGCTTCTTCGAATAGAGGACGTTGGCGAGCAGCCAATCCTCGAACGGATCGTTCGAGTGGCCAAATTCAGCGATCGGATCGCGGACGTTGCGCACTACCGCCGCCAACACGATCGCCCAACTGTCACGATTGCCCTGCTTGCTGCGCATGAAATCGATCGCCTGGCGATGGAAGTCGGCGCGCTTCTCCGGATCGTTGCTGGCCGCCTCGGCCTTAAGCAGGTCCTGCAATCGCAGCATCTCCATACCTTCGCGCTGCGATCCGTAGGCGTTCTCGGCGAGCTGGCTGCTGAGGCGGGCCGCCTCGTCCATCCGGCCCATCGCGGCGTAGGTGGTGGAGAGGCCCTGCTGCGCGGCGCGATACTGCCGCGTGCCGGCGCCGTCCTTCATAATCTGCTTGAAATCGGCGATCGCCTTGTCGTACTCGGACTTGTCGAACTTGCCCAACTCGCGCTCGCAGAAGGCTCGTCCCAGCAGGTTCTCGCGGATCAACTCCGGAGCGACGATCACCAAAGTGCTTTCGGTGAAGCCGTCGATCGCCTGGTTGAGCAGATGGCGCGCCGTTGACGGCTCGTTCGCGAACAGGAACGACCCCTGGTAGCGCAGCCACGACAGCGGATAAAGCGCGCGCAACGAGACCTGTTCCGGTTCGTCGTAGTTGCACTGCGTCGTTTCGATCCGCGCCAGGCAATCCTCTTTCTTCTGCTTGAACGCCGAGTACATCCGATCGAGCAGTTCTTCCAGCCGCTCGTAGGTGCCGACCAGCGAGCTCTTGTCGCCGCGCGAGCTTTCGGCAATCTTCGCGAAGCTCGCTTCGGCCTGATCGAGCCGCGCCACGACGTCGTTGGCCTCGTCGTAATTGCTGCCCGCGGCCGCGGCGCTGACCTGAGAGGCGAGTCCGGATAGTTCGTTGTTGAGCGCTGAGAGGCTTTGCGCTTGAGCGCGGCCGGAGGCCGCGACGAGCGCGGCGAGGACTATCAGAGTTGTTGTGATTCGGGGCGGGACCAGAATTCGACCCATCGATTTGTGCCCTCGGGGCATCGAGCTTGCGAAAAGGCTGAGCTTAGTAACGATAAATTGCCATCCGGATCAAGCGATCTTAGCTTCCCTGATGATTTCCAACACCGAAAGCAGTCTTGTAACACGCCGACCGCTCGCCAAGCCATCGTGATGGCCATTAGGGTCGACCAGTATCGACGCGACGCCCGCCGCTGCGGCGCCCGCGATATCGAAGGCGGGCGAATCACCGATATGAAGCGCCTCGCCGGGCGCGAGCGAATGTTTGCCCAGCGCCGTCGCGAACAACTGCGGCGACGGCTTGGCGTACCCCACTTCCGACGAGATGGTGATCGAATCGAAGAAGCGCGCCAGCTCCAGCCCGTCGAGGATACCGTAGACTCGCGCGTCGAAGTTGGAAATCACTCCCAATACGAACCCACTTTCTTTTAGACGCGCGAGCAGCTCCGGCGCTTCATCGTCGGCGCGCCAATTGGCGGGATCGGCGAAAAAGGCGAACAGCGCATCGAAATAGGCGTCGAAGTCGTCGAATTCGCCGAGGCCGGCGAACGTCTCGGCGACGCGCGCGCGCCACCATTCGCGCTCCAATCGGCGCAGCTCCGCGGGCGGATGGCCCGGACCGAACGCCAGCGACGGCGCCACGTGGAACACCCGCCGAAAGGCAGCACTGACGGCGTCCTCGCCGGCGTCGACGCCGAACTCGCGCGCCAGGTTGGCGTAGCTGCGGCCGACCGGCTGGCGGGCGTCGAAGATCGTTCCCGCCGCGTCGAAGAATATCGCCTTCAAAGGTGACTTATGAACGCGCCTAGACTCCATCCCAGACCTGGATCAGGGCGCCGAAGGCCGATTGCGGAGAAATGAAGAACTGGCGCCGGCCGAGGCGATTGCGGCTCTCGCCGACCACGCGCACGCCGTCATCCTTGAGCTTCGCCAGCGTCGAGTCGAAGTCCTTCAAATCGATCGTCATATGATGGAGCCCTTCGCCGCGGCTCTCGATAAAGCGCGCGACGAAGTCGTCCGCCACCGGATGCCCAGGGCTTTGAATCAGTTCGAGGTTGCCGCCGGCGATCTCGATTTGCGCCGCGACGAAGTTGCCGGTGGAACGGCTGAGCTGCTTTTCGTTGATGGTGCGGGTCGGAAAATAGCGGCGGAAGAATTCAAGCCCTTTATCGATATCCTTGACCGCGATCGCGACATGGCCGAAACGCGCGAGGCCGTCGTCCATTGGCACGGCGCGATGGCTGTCGTAGTCGGCCACCTGCCACAACTGGATCAGCGTGCCGAACGCGGCGCGGGGCGAGATGAACGCGGTCGCGTTGCCATCGTCGAATTTCTGCTCGTCGACGATACGGATGCCGTCGGCCTTGAGCCTGGCGAGCATCGGCCCGAAGTTATCAAGCTCGAACGACAGATGATGGAGGCCGCCGCCGCGTTTGCGGACGAACTCGGTTACGAAACCGTCCTGGCCCGGCGGATCGTGGATCAGTTCAACCGGGAAGCCGCCGAGGAAAAAATCCTGCCAGTAGAGCGCGCCGCTAACTTGCTCGCTCAACGTCGCGGGGTTGCGATGCTGAAGCGGAAAGTAGCGCTCGAAGAACGCCAGTGCGCTGCCGATATCGCGCACCGCAATTCCGACGTGATCGAACCTGATACGAAAATCATTCCCTGCCGCCATGGTCAACTGCTTTCCTTCCTCAAACGGGGGGTGAAGCGCCTGAGCAACAAGCGCCAGCTTCGCCAAATCAGCGGCCATCCGTTCCACAGCTTCTGGCCGTAGACTCGCGCCGATTGGCCGGCTCGTGACAGCGCCGGGACTTCAAAGGAACTCGAGGCTCGCGTCGAGCTTGCCTCCGTCGCAGCGGACCACGATATAGCCGCCGCCCTTGAACGGACCGGCGTTGAGAATCGTGGTCGGCCCGATACGATCGACGCCAGCCGATTCATGGATGTGCCCGGTGATACAGACCTCGGGCTTCACCCGCTCGATAAAGCGGCGCACCGCCGCGCTGCCAACCGGAGCTCCGCTCACGATTCGGTCGCACTTGGTGTCGTACGGCGGCGTGTGGCAAACCATCAGCAGCGGGCGCCGGCCTTCGACCTCGCGATAGCCGCGCTCCAGCGTCGCCGTAAGCTCCTCTTCGGTGAACTCGGTCGGGGTCTTGAACGGCGTGATATTCGAGCCGCCGCATCCGAAGATCGCGAGCCCGTCGATAACCATCCCGCGCCCGTGGAGTGCGACGCCCTCGCGTTCGAGAAACGGGATAACGTCGCGCTGATCGAGATTTCCCGACAGCGCCAGCAGCCGATTCGCCGCGTCGTTCCTAGCCGCGGCCCCCGCGCCGATCGCGGATTCCCGCGCCAGTGCGCGGCGCGCGTCGGCGATCACCTTGGCGGCGTCGTCGGCGCCGCCGAAATTGGTCAGGTCGCCCGATATTATAATCAGGTCGGTGTCGCGCAACTGCTCGCTCATCCGGTCAAGGTTGCGCGTCGCCATGTGAACGTCGCCGAAGGATACAATCTTCATCGCACTGCCGTTAGAATAGCGTAGCCGGGCGGGTTCGTCATCGCCAGCGCGGTTGCCAACAGCGCATGTAACTAGACTTGAAGGCCGAATTCGCCGACGCCGTGGAACAGGTCGCAATCGTATTATTCAAACCGAAGTCGTCGGGAAATATCGGCGCGGTCGCGCGTGCACTCAAGAACATGGGGCTCGCCGACTTGCGCCTGGTCGCGCCGACTCGCTTCAATCGGCGCGCTGCCGCCGCGATGGCGGTTCACGCGGACGACGTTCTCGACAAGGCGCGAATCTATCCCAGCCTGGCCGCGGCGCTGGAGGATTGCACGCTGACGGTAGGCACGACCTGTCGGCCGGGCCCCTATCGAAGCTCGGCGCAGACGCTGCGCGAGATGGCGGCCGATCTCGCGCTGGAGAGCCGCGTCAACAAGGTCGCGATTATCTTTGGTCCGGAGGATTGCGGCCTGACCAATCAGGAGCTCAAGCTCTGCCATCGATTGCTGACGATTCCCACCGCGCCCGACTACCGCTCGATCAATCTCGCCCAGTCGGTGATGATCGTGGCGTACGAACTGATGATGGCGTTCGGCGCGACGGACACGGGCGTGGCGCTCGACGATATCGCAAGTGCCGGCGACGGAGGCGCGGGCGAGAATCCCAATCTGCCCGAGCTGATATCGCGCGCGCCTGCGCAGGCGGTCGAGGCGATGATGGAGCGGATGGCGGCGGCGCTGGTCGCGATCGGCTTCGTTCCCGCCGACAACCCGGATCACATAATGTTCGCGATCAGAAATATTCTCGGCCGCAGTGGGCTTTCGCCGCGCGAGCTGGATATCCTCAACGGCCTGGCGCGTCAGATCGGATGGTTCGCCGAGGGCGGCCGCGAGACGATCGCGGCCAAGCTACGGTCCGGAAGAAAAATTAGATAGACTAGCAACATGGCCGAGATTATCGACTTCGCCGAGATTCGCGCGGCCCGCGCGCATCATCGCTCGCGCCGCGAGCGCGAGAGTCTCGCGCAGGCGGTCGAGCTGATGCGCTTGAATCTGATAGCGATCGCGGAGCGGCTCGGCGAGGCACCGGTCGCGGAACGGCTTGAACTGCTCGATCGCCTCGACAAGCTGAGCGCGGTGATGCGCTACGGAATCCGCCTGCTGGGCGAATCGCCAACGGCGCCTTACGACGTCGGCCGCGCGAGCTAAGGTGATCAACCCCAACGGAGTTTTAATTATGACGCGATTCGGGACAAGCAGTTCGGTTCCCGTTTTGCGAGGACTGTGCGCAGCCCTGCTCCTTTGTTTCTTGGTGCCGGCGCTGGCCCACGGGGAAGGACAGCCGCTGCGGACGCGGCACGCGCGTGAGGCGGTTCTAAGCGGCCAGGCGGCGGGACTGGGCCGGCTTCCCGCAACGCGATCCATGCGGCTGACCATCGCTCTGCCGCTGCGCAACGAGTCGGAGCTCGACCAACTGATACGGCAAATTTACGATCCCAACAGCCCCTCTTACCATCAGTTCCTCAGCGTGGAGGAGTTCACCGAGCGGTTCGGACCGTCGCAGGAGGATTACGACGCGGTGATTCGTTTCGCGCAAGCCAACGGCTTAACGGTGACGGGCACCGCCCCGAATCGGATGATCGTTGACGTTACGGGGACTGTGGCGAGTATCGAGCGCGCATTTCACGTGACCATGGGCGTGTATCAACACCCGACGGAAGGGCGCACGTTCTACGCACCGGACCGGGAGCCGACGGCGGATCTGGCGGTCCCGTTGTGGCACGTCACGGGACTCGATAACTTCTCGATCCCGCATCCGGCCAGCCTCACCAGAAATCCGGAAAAGACGGACCGCACCACCGGCTCGGGACCCCATGGCTATTTTATCGGCAGCGATATGCGGGCGGCCTACTACGGTGGAACGGCCCTTACCGGCAGCGGCCAGGCGATCGGGCTGATGGAATTCGCGGGTTACAACGTACAGGACGTCCAAAACTATTTCGCCCAAGTGAACCAGCCGCTCGACGTCCCCATCGTGGGCGTTTCGGCGGATGGAACCTCCAGCTTGAGCTGCACGCACCCGCGCTGCGACGATACCGAACAGGCGCTCGACATCGAAGTGGCGATCTCGATGGCGCCGGGCTTGAACCAGGTCCTGGTTTACGTATCCGATAACAACGACACCGACATCTTCAACAAGATGGCTTCGGACAATATCGCGAAGTTGTTGAGCTGTTCGTGGGGGTGGAGACCGGCCGATCCGAGCAGTGACGACCCGTATTTCAAGGAGTTCGCGCTGCAAGGTCAGAGCCTAGTCGTGGTGTCAGGCGACAGCGGCGCTTATCGCACTGGGCTCCGTTACGTTTATCCGGCGGACGACGCATATGTAACCTCGGTGGGTGGCACAGACCTGACGACCACCAGCGCGGGCGGCTCCTGGAAATCGGAAACCGCCTGGACGCCGCATAGCGGCGGCGGGATTTCTCCAAACAAAATTCCGATCCCCAGCTATCAGCAAAGCGCGGGCGTGATTACTACCCCCAACAAAGGATCGAGCACCTATCGCAATAGCCCGGACGTTGCGGCGGAAGCGAACACAGACAATTACATCTGCTACGACGGCACCTGCGTGGGAGGATGGGGCGGAACGAGCTTCGCGGCGCCGCGTTGGGCCGGCTACCTGGCGCTGGCGAATCAACAATCGGTGGCCAGCAGCGGTGATACGGTTGGCTTCATCAACCCAGCCATCTACGCGATTGGGCTGGGGTCGAGCTATGGCGCCAATTTCCACGACATCACCAAGGGCAATAACCGAACGTACTCATGTGAAAAAGGTTACGACCTGGTGACCGGATGGGGCAGTCCGAATGGGACCGGCCTGATCGACTCCCTGGCGCCGTAGCGGAGGCGTTCGACTGTCGGCTCGGCCGGGCGGCGGTTCGGATCGCCGACAATTAGCGAAGCGCCGTTAAGCGGTCCTTGTGGACCGCCAGACTCGGACGTGAAACGCCGTCGGAGAATCGTTCTAGTGTCTCGCGTCTTGTAATATCCATTCGTCGCTTGACAGACAGCGCCGGAACTCGGTTGATAGGCTGGCGTCGCGCGCTCGTACGCCGGCGCTGAACCCTGATGGCATGGTTTGCAGGCTCGCGGACTCCCACTGAAGCGATTCCTCCCGCCGAGGCGGCTTCTCAGGCCGGTTTGAGGCGGGCGGCGGGCGTCGAGGCTCGCAATCGGCTGATTACGGTGCTCGCGGTCGAGTCCGCGCTCGCGATCGTCACGGCTCTCGCAATCCGTCGCCTGCGCGATTTCCCCTATCCGCTGGCGTGGCGCGCCGCGTTCGCCGGTGCGCTTTCGATGCTGCCCCAAACCGGAGTGGCGGCGATCAAAGTCTGGAGCTTCCTCAGCGTCGGGATCGCCGTGGCCGCGGGCCTGTTGATACGCGTCGAACCGGAATTGGGGCTCGGCGACGCGATTTTGGGCGGCGCGGCCGTCCTCTGGGTCGGCGCCTATGTGCTCGGACAGGCGCTCGGTCCGATCGGACTGTTTCGCGCTCCGACGATCTGGATCGTGATCGCGCTCGGCGCGATCTGGCTATGGCGCTATCCGCCGCGATTGCGTTTCACGCCGCTCGATTCGGGACAGAAGCTCGCGCTACTCGCGTTTGGGATGCTCGCGATTTCGATGATTCCGTTGCAACTGGCCTCGCCGGTGGTGCCGTTTATGGACGTGCTCTCGTATCCGGCGTCGGCGCAGCGGATTCTGACCTTCGGCGTTTACCTGCCGTTCGATAACGACCCTTACGGCCAGTGGGGGCCGTACGCGCAGACCCCGGCGCTCGAATTGCTGTACGCGGCGGTCGCGATGGGGAGCCATAGCAGGCTCGCGGTGCTGGCGGAGAGCGCGATGATGGTGCCGATGGCGGCGCTGATCATCTTCGGCGTCTATCGGCTCGGCAAAACGCTCTTCGATCCGGCGGCGGGCGGGATGGCCGCGCTGTTGCTGTTCTTCACCTGCCTGTTCCGGCGCGCGCAGGGGATGCGAGGCACGGCGGTCGATTTCGCGCTCGTCGGGATCGGCCTCGCCTTCTTTCTCGACACGCGCCGCAGCCGCCTGCGGATGGCGCTGGGCGCTGTGATACTCGGCACGGCGGTGGCTTCGCACGCGATTATCGGCGGGCTCGCGATGATCGTCGCGGGAGCGGGGCTCCTGTTCTGGCTCGCCGAAGCGGATTACGCGCGCTTCGCGATCGGCGTGCGCTGCCTTGCCGGTGCAACGCTGGTCGCGATTCCCGAGATCGCGATCGGAATGGCCGTTGAGCCGCGCTATCCGATTCTGCCGTTATGCCAAATCGCGGGGATTGCGTTGATAGCGACCGGAGCCTCACGGCTTGCGGCGCATCCGTCTCGGGATACGCGCTCACTGGTATGGCTCAACTGGACGATCGTGCTTGCGCTGTTCGCGGCGATTATTTATCGGCACGCGACGGTGCCCGGCTCGATCTACGAGCAAGTCGCGGGGCATCTCCCGATGCTGGTGATGTTCGCGTTCGGCGGGATGGCCGCGCTGCTATCTATCTGGTGGCGCGAGCCGGCCACGATGCGCTACGGGGGGGTGGCGGCATTCGCGCTGATGCTCGCAATCGCGAGCGAGTATCTTGGCGAGTTTCTCAACCGGATCGCGGCGAGCCCTTCGTCTCAGATGATGGTCTGGGACATCGGTATCAAGGCGTGGGATTACTGGTCGCCCTACTTCCTGCTGTTTCCCGCGGGATTGCTGTTCGCGCTGCTCTATGAGCGATGGTCGAAGCCTGCGACGATGTTCGCGCTGCTGACGATACTCATCTACCCGTGGCATCAGGGGCAGAACGCGGACTACGACTCCGACCAGCACGCGGTCACCGAGCAGTGGGCCTTCAACCTCGCGACCGCGGCGCGGGGCTATTGGGTGGGCAGCGCCGACCCGCGATGGACCTTCGGTCCGGCGGAGCGTGAGCTGCTGCATGTACTGAATCAGGAGATCGCGGCGGGCCGGATCACGACCGCGACGCACATCCTTCATATCGCGGAGAGCACGTCACCGTGGATTTTTGCGCATTTCTCGGTCTTCAACGGAGTCAACGAAGATCCGATCGAATTCAAGCCACCTTCGAGCACGCTGTGGCAGGCCGGAAGCAGGGTGCGCGAGATCGGCGAACTCGACCGGGCGCTCGCCGAAAAGCCGCCCTACATACTGGAGCAGGTGCGATCGCCGTCGGAGCGGGTGTCGATCCCCAACGATTACGAAGCAATCTTTAATCGCGACGGGCTCGAACTTTACCGCCGCCGCGCCCCCAAGGCGCCCGCCCCGGCGAAGACGCCGTGAATCTTATCGTCCGGGCGTGATCTGGACCGGCGCCAAACGCACCTATAACCTCACTTATCGGGAGCGAATCCCATAACATCCAGCGCCTCCGCGAGGATGGCGCACCAGAACGCGAGGTTAATGTCGCGCGAGAATCGATAATCGCGAACGCAAGAGTTACGATGAAAATCCCAGTTGCAGTAGTAGGAGCCACCGGAATCGCCGGCCAACAGGTGCTGGCGGCGCTCGATAACCATCCGTATTTCGCGATCGCCGCGCTGGCCGCTTCCGAGCGGTCGGCGGGCAGAATCTTTGCCGACGCGATCACTGACAAGGCCTCTGGTATCCGGCGATGGTACGTCGAACGGGCCGAGCCGCCGGGCGACGCGCTTGGCCTGCAAGTGCAGGAGGCCAAGTCGCTGAAGCTTGACGGAATCAGCCTGGTATTCGCGGCGGTCGAATCCGAAGCGGCGCGCGAGCTCGAGCCGATCTACGCCGCCCGAGTGCCGACCATCTCGACCGCGCGGCCCCATCGCATGGAACCCGATATCCCGCTCGTGATTCCGGGGCTCAACCTCGATCATCTGGCGATGATCGAAACCCAGAAGCAAAAG
Organism: Binataceae bacterium (SeqCode); assembly: GCA_050010455.1. Taxonomy (GTDB): domain Bacteria; phylum Desulfobacterota; class Binatia; order Binatales; family Binataceae; genus DATJOQ01. The sequence goes on from JBEKLA010000048.1 coordinate 17,218, forward strand.
CGCGGCTGGAAGGGATGTATCATCACGCTGCCGAACTGCACCGCGACCGGGCTCGCGATCACGCTGAAGGCGCTCGACGCCAGTTACGGCGTGGAAGCCGCGATGGTCACCACGATGCAGGGAATCTCGGGCGCGGGCCGCGACCTCGCCGCGCTCGATATCGTAGAGAACATCATCCCGTACATCCCGCGAGAGGAAGAGCGCGTCACGATCGAGACCCGCAAGATCCTGGGTCATTTCAAGGACGACCACGTCGACGAGCTCGATCTCAAGGTCAGTGCGACGTGCACGCGGGCGTCGGTGATCGCTGGCCATACCGAGGCGGTCGCGGTGGCGCTCAAGAAACGGGCGTCGGTGGAAGACGTAATCAATTGCTTCGAGAATTTCGGCCGCGAATTCACCAAACTCGGACTGCCTACGTCGCCGCGCCATATGATCACGGTACATCGCGACCCGATGCGTCCGCAGCCGCGTCTGGATCGCGACGCTCAAGACGGCATGACTACGTCGGTCGGCAGGGTTCGCCCGGACGAGGTGCTGACTCACGGCATCAAGTATCTGCTGGTGACGCACAACGCCTGCATGGGCGCCGGCAAAGGCGCGGTGCTAGTCGCGGAGTATCTCAAGCATGCGAGGTATCTGGGGTAGATCGCTATTCGCCCCAACGCAACGGGATGCCAACGCGATCGCCCGACCGAAACGAAAACGGGTTCGGAATTGGCGAATCGGGTGCTGATAATCGGAGTCGGGGGGCTCGGAGTGCCGGCCGCGATCGGGCTGGCGCGATCCGGAGTCGCCGCAATCGCGCTGGCCGACGCCGAGGCGGTCGAGCTCTCGAATCTGGCGCGACAGGTTATCTATCGAACGTCTGATATCGGCAAATCGAAGGTGCGGGCGGCGGCGCGGCGGTTGATCGCCGAGTTTCCCGCGCTCGAAATCGAATGCCTCGAGTTCGCGGTCAATCCCGATAACGCCGCGCGGACGATCGCGGCCCATGACTTCGTGATCGACGGCACCGATAATCCCGCGATCAAGTTTCTGATCAACGACACCTGTATCGCGGCGCGCCGGCCGTTCGTCTACGGCGGCGTGCTCGGGATGCGCGGCCAGGCGATGACCGTGATTCCGGGGCGCACCGCGTGTATCCGATGCCTGTTCGAAGAGCCGCCGCCCGAGGCCGAGATCGCGACCTGCCGCGACGCGGGGATTATTGGGCCGATCGCGGCCGCGATCGGAGCGCTTCAGGCGTCCGAGGCCGGCGCCTTTATCCGCGGCGAGACGCTCGCCCTGGCGGGCCGGATGCTGACTTACGACGCCGTCGGGCTGAGCCGGATTCGGATCACGCCGGTCAGGCCACGCTCCGGATGCGGATGCGGCGCGGCTGCGGCGAGCGCTGCGGTTTCGTTAGGGTAACGTCGGCGGGGCAAATCGCATGGCGCTGAGTATCGAACAGATCGAGCGGTACAGCCGCCAGATTATCCTGCATCAGGTGGGAGGGCGCGGGCAGGAGCGCCTCCTCGCGGCGCGTATCGCGATGGTTGGCGATCTTGCCGACCTGGAATCGCCGCTGGCTTATTTGGTTGGAGCGGGCGTCGGAACGATCCGTCTTATCGCGGCGGGCGACACGGCTCGGCAAGGCAACCTAATCGATCAGATGAGGGAACTTAATTCCGGCGTCAAGGTCGTCGCCGCCGCGACCGCTTCGCCGGATTGCGATCTGGTCCTGATTTTGATCGGCAGCGAATCGGCCCGTGACGCCGCCGCGGCCGCGAATTTGGAATCGAGCGAGGCTCCGATGATCGCAGCGCGGCTGGACCGTCCGGGCGAGATCGTTATCGTGCGGAGCAGGCCGCCATGTATCGCGTGCGCGGCCGATACGCTCGCGGCCTTCGGTATCAGAAGCGACGCCGCCGAATTGGTGAAAATGATGGCAACTACCGAGGCCCTCAAGTACCTCGTCAACCCGAGCGCCGAGGGGGCGATAATCAGGTTCGAGGGGCTATCAAGCGTCGCGGGCGGGCTTCGCGAGGGGCGCGATTGCACGGTCTGCACAAACTCGGGCCCACGCGAGTGGTAAATGTAACAAATCCAACATTATTCAGGCGCTGGCTCATTTAAGATCTTCCGTAGTCTATACGCCTCGGCTATGCTTACTTGAGCTTCAGGGACGGTCTATACGACTTCGTTGACTCTCCAATTCACTTTTCAAGGCGGTTTTGGCTCGAATGAATGAAGGTTTTACGCTCTGGTTCACCGGCCTGTCCGGCGCCGGCAAGTCGACTTTGGCGAATCTGGTTGCAGAGGAACTCAAGCAGCGCGGCCATCGGGTCGAGATCCTCGACGGCGATGAAGTCCGCACGCATCTTTCGAAAGGGTTGGGCTTTTCGAAGGAAGATCGCGACACCAATATCCGGCGGATCGGCTACGTATGCAAACTTCTGTCGCGTAATGGCGTGATCGCGATCTCGGCGGCGATATCGCCCTATCGCGAGATTCGCGACGAAGTCCGCCGCAGCCACAACCGCTTCTTCGAAGTGTTCGTGCGGTGCACGATCGACAAGCTGGTCGAACGCGACGTCAAGGGACTCTACGAGAAAGCGCTCAAGGGCGAGATCAAGTCGTTCACCGGCGTGTCGGACCCGTATGAAGAACCGCACAACCCCGAACTGATTGTCGACAGCAGCCTCGAAACGGTCGAGCAGAGCCTCGAGAAACTGATCGGCGCGCTCGAGCGTCTGGAATTCGTCAACCGCAACGGGGCAAAGCGATGAGCGTGGCGGGTGACGCGATCTCGGCTCACGGCGGCGGAGAACTGGTCGACCTGAAGGCGCCGTCGGGCGAGCGCGACGCGACGATTCGGCACGCCGCGACGCTGGCCTCGGTGACCTTGGGCGCGCGCGAGCTGGCCGACCTCGAAATGCTCGCGTCGGGCGCGTTCTCGCCGCTTACCGGCTTCATGGGCGAGGCCGACTACGTTGGCAGCCGCGACGCGATGCGGCTCGAATCGAGGATTCCGTGGTCAGTTCCGATCACGCTCGGCGTCGAAGAGGCACAAGCAAGCGCGCTCGCCGCGGGGCGCGAGATCGCGCTCGCGGACGAGACCGGACGCCGGCTTGCGATACTAAAAGTGAGCGAGGTTTATCGCGTCGATCGCCAGCGTGAGGCCGAAGCGGTGTTCGGCACCGGCGATCCGGCCCATCCGGGGGTCAAGAACGTCGTCAGCATGCCCGTCTTCTGCCTGGCGGGACGAGTCACGCTGCTCGATGAAATCCCGGGACTCACGTTCCTCGAATATCGGCTCGAACCGCGCCAGACGCGCGCGGCGTTCGCGGCTCGCGGATGGAAAAAAATCGTCGCGTTCCAGACCCGCAATCCGACCCATCGCGCGCACGAGTATATCCAGAAGGCCGCGCTCGAAATCTGCGACGGCCTGCTGCTCCATCCGCTGGTCGGCGAAACCAAGGGCGACGACGTCCCGGCCGCGGTGCGGATGGAAACCTACAAAGTGCTGCTCGACCTCTATTATCCGAAAGACCGCGCGATGCTGTCGGTGATGCCGGCATACATGCGTTACGGCGGCCCGCGCGAGGCGATTCTTCACGCGATCGTGCGGCGCAACTACGGATGCACCCACTTTATCGTCGGGCGCGATCATGCCGGAGTCGGCAACTACTACGGCAGTTACGACGCTCAGAAAATCTTCGAGCGGTTCGCCCCGCAAGAGATGGGGATCACGCCGCTGATGTTCGAAAACACGTTCTTCTGCCGGCATTGCGCCGCGATGGCGTCGTACAAGACATGCCCGCACGGTGACGAGGATCGTTTGATCCTGTCGGGGACCAAGGTGCGCGAGATGCTGCGCGCGGGACAATCGCCGCCGCCCGAGTTCACCCGCCCGGAGATCGCGGCGATCCTGGTGCGCGCGATGCGCAACGGCAGTTAGCCTGCGGCTCCGTTAATAAGTCTAATCACCTGGGGCTTGCTCAGGCCACCTGTTGTGTCACTCTGAGCGACGGCTGCCGGAGCGAAGGATCTCGCGCGGTCCTCCGCGCGTTTAACAGCCGCAATCCCCAAATGCCGGATTACGCGCGGAGGACCGCGCGAGATCCTTCACTTCGTTCAGGATGACGCACTTAACCGCAGTTCGCGGGCGATCAATAAATCCTACTGAATCGGGGGGTCGTGCTCGGAGGGGGCGGCGACCGGCGAGCCGTGATGCAACACCAAGTACCATCGGTTGCCGACCCGCTCGAAGACGTTGGTGGCTTCGACTACGCTGCGCGTGATGCCGTCGTAGCCGCGCTGAGTAAGGTTTTCCTGCATCACCACCACCGCGAGATCGCCACGCAGCGTCACTTCGACGTCGGTCAGGTCGAATTTCATCTCGAAGGTTGATTCGAAGATGCGCTCCCAAGCCTCCATAATCGGGCCCCATCCCGACAGCCGGCGCCATCCGGGATGTACGCACACGATATGCGGAGCCTGGAGCCACACGCGCTCCATCTTTTCGAGTTCGAGGCTCTCAAAGGCCTGATAGAAGGCCCGATTGGCTTCCAGCACCTGTTCTTGATCAGACATGCGCGCCAGCTCCGCCGGTCATGATGCCATATGTCTCGCCGCCCCGACGCGCCGGGGCGGATCGATCACGCCAGTACTTCGGCCGCTGTCAATCGTTCGATATCAGCTTTGGTGTAGCCAAGCAATTCGGTCAGCACCGCCTCGGTATCGGCGCCCCGAAGCGGCGCGGCTGAACGGACCTTGCACGGCGTCCCCGACATCGTCCACGGGATACCGGCATGGATGCGCTTGCCGACCTCAGGATGTTCCAGCGACACCAGGTAGCCGCGCTCAAGCAGGTGGCGATCCTCGGTAAGCTCCTTGTTGCTGAGCGGCGGGAACGTGGCGACTCCGGCACTTTGCAGTTTTTCAGTGGCCGCCAACTTATCCTGCTGGCTGGTCCACGCGCTGACGATCTCGTCGAGCGCGGCTTCGTTGCGCTTGCGCAGCTCGGCAGTGCGGAAGCGAGGATCGTCGGCGAGCGCCGGCTGCCCCATCGCCTGGCATAGCGAGCGCCACTCGGCCTCGGTGCCAACCGCGATGCTCACCCACTGATCTTCGCCCTTGGCCGGATAGCATTCGTGCGGCGCCATCACGCGATCGTGATTGCCGGCGCGATCCGGCGAACGCCCGTTCATCGCGAATTCGAGCATCCCCTCGCCCATCAGGACCAGCGCCGCTTCCCATTGCGAAAGATCGATATGCTGGCCCTGCCCGGTGCGGGCGCGATGGACCAGCGCCGACATTATCGAAAGCGAGCCGTAGACGCCGGCGTTGGGATCGGCGTAGGAGATGCCGATCTCGCACGGGGGTCCGCCTTCATAGCCGGTGGTCGAGAAGAAACCGGCCAAGGCGCCGGCGGGCGGCCCGTAACCGACGTACTCGCGATACGGGCCGTACTGGCCGTATCCGGAGAGCGAGGCCATGATGATATCGGGCCGCATCGCGCGCAGCCGATCGTAACCCAACCCGAGCTTGTCCATCACGCCGGCGGCGAAATTCTGAACCGCGACGTCGCAGTGGCGCGCCAACTGGCGCGCGATTTCCTGGGCCTCGGGCTTGCTCAGATCCAGCAGGACGCTGCGTTTGCCCTGATTGTATTGGTTGAAGTATCCGGCGCGATTAGGTCCGGGCACATTATCCGCGAATGGCGGAATCGCACGGGTGACGCAGACCCGCTTGGCAGTTTCGAGACGGATAACCTCGGCTCCCAGATGGGCGAGTTGGAGCGTGCAGAACGGTCCCGCCCATGCCCAGGAAAAGTCGAGAACGCGGATGCCACTCAACGGCAGATCGGCCATCGCAATGCGCTCCTTCTACAGAATATTACGTTGCTTGAGCTTGGCGAGTTGATCGCGCGTCACACCCAACTGGTTGCAGAACACCTCTTCGGTATGCTCGCCCAGGCGCGGCGCGGGACGGCGCAGCGACCACGACGTCGTGTTGGACTGGAACGGCGCGCCCGGCACCTCGAAGGTCCCCGCCTCACCCTGGTTCTGTTTGACGAAGAAGTTCCGCTCGCGCAGATGCGGATCGCTATAGAGGTCGTCCATGCGATTGACCGCGGCGAACGGGATGCGCCGCTTCTGACCCTCGCGGAACAGATCCTGGACTTTCCAGGTGCCGGCCCATTCGCTCATCAGCGCCTTGAGCGCATCCTGATTGGCGCCGCGGGCGAGCCGGTCTTTGAAGATTTCCATCTGCGCCCATTCCGGATTGCCCATCAGCTCGACCAGGTTCTTCCACTGATGCTCTTCGACGCAAATTATGAAGATCTTGCCGTCGGCGCAATCGAGCATGAACCACGGACCGAGCAATCGGGCGCCCAAGCGCGAGGTTTCGCGTCCGGAATAGGTCCAGTGCATGTAATTCATCTCGAGCATCGCGGCGACCGCTTCCTGCTCGGAGACTTCGATTGCCTGCCCCTTGCCCGATTTCATCCGGCTGAGATACGCGCTCAGCGTCACCACCGCGCCATGCACGCCGCCCTGGAAATCGCCCTGCTGGCCGAACGCCTTGAGCGGCGGCTTGTCCGGATAAGGCGACGCGCCCGGGCTCAGGAAGGCCCATCCGCCGGCGTTGACGGCGGTAAGCTCGTAGCCCTTGTAGTTGGCGTGAGGTCCCTTGTCGCCGAAGATCGAGATTCCGGTGACGATCAGAGAGGGATACTTGGCACAGAGCGCGGCGCTATCGAGGCCGTGCGCGGAGCGCTCCGGCAGCGGCACGTTGTGAACCAGCACGTCGGCCTTGGTCAGCAGGCGCGCGAGGAGTTCGCGGCCCTCGGCCTGAGTGAGATCGAGCGTGACGCCGCGTTTGTTAGCGTTCAGATAGAGGAACAGGCCGCTCTTCTCGGGATGCGGTGTGTTGCCAGGAAACGGGCCGCGGCGGCGAGCGAGATCGCCCGACGGCGGCTCGACCTTGATAACGTCCGCACCGAGGTCGGCCAGGAGCTTGGCGGCATAAGCCGCGGCCACTCCTTGACCGCACTCGACGACCGAAATTCCGTTCAACGCCCCGGGTAAGGATGGAGCGGTTTTTGCCGATTCTGCCATGTTGTTCCCTCTCGGACCGACTTAACGCCTATAGGCTCGGAGCATCACGGCTACTTGATCGCGACCGGATTCACCGGCGCGCCCGCGCCGCTGACAATTTTGAGCGGCGCTCCCACGAACAGGAACGTGTATTGGTTGTCCTTGGCGCAATCGGCGGCCAAGTCTTCGAGCCAATCGATCTCATTGAAGACTACGCCTTGATGGCATAGCAGCGCCATGTGCAGCACCAGCATCGTGCCGCTCTCGTCGTGGAAAGTCTGCTCGCTGCCGATCGTGTCGCTGCCGAGCGACGGGATCTCCATATCGTAGAACCACTTGACCAACTCGGGGCTGTAGCCCAATCCCGGCTCGTTGAACTCGCCGTTGGGGAAGATGGCGCCGGAACCGTGATCATAGAAGCGCTTGAGCCATCCGGTATGGATCAGCAGGATATCGTGCTTCTCGATCTTGACGTTCTGCTTCTTCTCCGCGGCGTGGATGTCTTCGAGCGTGATGCGTTCGCCCTTGTCCAGGCTCGCCTTGCCCTTGAGCCGCGCGATATCGAGCAGGATACCGCGGCCAACGATTCCGTGTTCGGCCAGCGGCTGCACCGAGCATTTCTGCAATCCGCCGATGGTGGTCTTGGCGTCGTAGCCGTTATAGATCTTCTCGCCGTACCATACGTGCCCGAGCGCGTCGTACTGGGTGCTGCCCTGCAAGTACATCACGATGACATCGTCGGCGTATTCAAGGCCGCCCGGCATCGCTTGCGCGCGGCCGCTGATGTAGAAGCCCTTGTCCATCGCCATCGTGCGCAGCGGCTGCGAACGCGACGGGTAGAGCGGATCGCCCTGCGGCCGCGCCACCGGCACACCCAGAGTGAAAACCTTGCCCTGCTTTACAGCTTTGATGCCGCGCAGGACTTCCTCGCTGGTCAGGAAGTTGAGGCCGCCGAGTTCGTCGTTGGCGCCCCATCGACCCCAGTTCTTGGGCGCGTCTTTGAGCAACTCTTGGAAATTGATCGGTTTTGTCGCCATCGCCATTCCCTTCCTTGCCAGTGGCTAAATTGAGCGAATATTTGGATTCCCCCGGCGAGAGCTCACGCTCGCGCCAAGACAACTAGTTCCGGGGCCCGATAGACCGTTTCGGTCTCATAGCAAAGGCCCGCCATCGCTGCAAATCGGCGTGCATGCTTCTGTCATATTGAGATGTTCAATTCGGCATACCCGTAACGCCAAGTTGGACAAGCGTCGCGGACGCTATTGTTTGGCGCGACGGCGTTCTTCCTCGCGCGCGCGCAAATCGCGACGCTTGACCTTGCCGGTCACCGTGACCGGGAAGTCGTCCATGAACTCGATCTCGCGCGGATACTCGTGCGCGGCCAGCTTCTTCTTAACGTGCTCCTGGATTTCCTGGATGATCTCGTCGCTGGGCTTGAATCCCGGCAGCAGCTTGACGAACGCCTTGACCGCCTGTCCGCGCTGAGGGTCGGGCACTCCGATAACCGCGCACGAGGACACGGCGCGATGCTCCATCACCTTGGCCTCGATCTCGGCCGGTCCGATACGGTAGCCGGAACTCTTGATCACGTCGTCGTTGCGGCCTTGGAAGTACACGTAGCCTTCGTCGGTCATGTAGCCCATGTCGCCGGTGACGCACCATTCGCCGACGAACTTTTCGCGCATCGCGTCGGGATTCTTCCAATACTCTTTCATCACTACCGGGTCGTTATTCTTGATCGCGATTTCGCCGACTTCGCCGTTCTTGACCGGCTGGCTGTCGGAGCCCAGCACCGCGACGTCGTGGCCCGGATACGGTTTGCCGAGCGGCTCGAGTTTTGGCTTCTCGAGCACGGAGCAATTGCCGATAAAGTAGTTCGCTTCGGTCTGGCCGAATCCCTGATTGAACTCGACACGCAATTCCTGAGCGACCCATCGCGCCAGCTCCGGACTGACCGGCTCCGCGCCGCTTACGATACATCGCAGCTTGAGGTTCTTGTACTTGTCGCGCGGCGCCTTCACCTCGCGCAGCGATTTGAGCGCGGTCGGAGGATAAAGTCCGACCGTCGCGCCGTACTTCTCGAGCAGCCGGAAAGTGACGTCGGGATCGAAGCGGGCGGTGCTGCGATAGGCGAGTACCGGGATGCCGTAGGGCCAGATCGCGAGCAGGCCGTCGAGCAGGCCGCCGGCCCAGGCCCAATCGGCGGGGCTGTAATATAGGTCGCCCGGACGCAGGAAGTTGTACGAGTAATCGATACCGTTGTGGCCCAGCACGTAACGGGCGACGTGCAGCACGCCTTTGGGATCGCCGGTGGTGCCCGACGTGTACATCAGCAGGATCGGGTCTTCGGCGCTGCTCTTGCCCATCTGGAAATCGGGGGCGCCCTTGGCCAGCAGATCGTCGAAGCTCAGGCCGTCGCCTTTGCCGCCGACGACGATCACGTGCTTGAAGGTAGGGATCTGGTTTCGGATCTCGGCAACCTTGGGCAAGCTGTCGACTTCGAGCAGGATCGCCTTTGCGGAGCTGTTCTCGAGCCGATACTTCAGCGCGTCGGGACCGAACAGTTTCGATATCGGCAACGCGATCGCGCCCAGGCGGTAGAGGCCCATGTGGGCGATCGCGGTTTCGGGCCGCTGCGGCAGATGGACCGCGACCACGTCGCCGCGGTTGATACCGAGCGCGCGCATCGCGTTGGCGAAGCGGTTGGACGCGGTGATCATCTGGCCGAAGGTGTATTGTTCGCAATGACCTTGATCGTCCTCGTAATAGAGGGCGACCTTGTCGCGAAGGTCGGGATGGCGATCGAGGCAGTCAATCGCGACGTTGTAGTCCGTGGGAATCTGCCAACGATGGCGCGCGCGCGCGTCGGCGAAACTCTTCGCATCTTTGACCGTTTGCTCTCTAAGCCCAATCGTCATGATCCGGCCTCCGTCAAGTTCACTAGAAATGAGAAACCCGCGGGCATCGGCGACCCGCGGGCCTCATCCTAGGACTGTTGCGAAAATTCTGCCAGCGCAACGCGGGATTTTACCGCGTGCGCCGGCGCCAGGCTCACGGGTTGCTCTTGCTCGCCGACTCGGCCGGCTGTTTCTCCAGCCGATTCGCGACTCGCACCAGCGCATCCGCCGCCGTGTAGCGTACGGCAGGGTCTGGCTCCGCCACGAGCCCCAAAAGCGGTTCGATACATCGCTGAGTGCCGATCCTGCCGAGCGACCACGCTACGCTCGCGCGCATCATCGGGTCCGGCGTCGAAGCAAGAGCGTTGACCAAAGGACCCACGGCCTGATCGCCACCATGCAGGCCAAGCGCGCGCGCCCCCGCCATCCACAAGTCCGGATCGCGCGAGGACAGCGCCGCTAAAATGGTGTCCTTCCCGACCGCGAAGTCGAGATGATCGAGCAACTGGGCCGCGTCGGCACGAGTGCGGGAGTCCGGGGCTTCCATCGCCGTGCGCAGCACCGGAAGACCCTCGCCGTCGTTATAATGGGTCAAGGCCCCGGCGGCGGCCATCCGCACTTCGAGATCGGGGTCAGCGAGCGCCTTCTTGAGATCATCCGCAACCTTGACGTCGCGTGCGTCCGCGAGCGCCAGAATCGCCGCCGCTCTATAGTCGGAGTTGTTCGATCCGTTCAACACTCGCAGCAACGTATCGACACCCGAGTTATCGCCCAGCAAAAGCATCGCATGCGCCACCGTGATCTGGTTGTAGGGCGTCTCCTCGGTCAACAGCAACTTGCGCAGCTGCGGCAACACGCTGGTATCGTGCAGCCGGCCGAGGGCCTCGACCGCCAGCAAGCGCGTGCTGCTGTCCTTTTCGCCGGCCGCTTCGGTCAGGACTCCGATCGCCTCGGGATTATCCACTTGGGCCACGCCCTGAAGCAGCATCCGCCTTCCGTACTCGTCCGCGGAGTGATAGAGCCGCTGCAGCGACGCCGCGGCGAGACCGTTGTTCATGTCGCCGAGGCCGTCGACGGCGGCCATCTTTATTCCCGGATCAGGAGAGGAAAATGCCGCTTCCAGGATCGGAACGCCTTCGTTATCGCCATTGGCGCCGAGCGCGCTGGCGACGTAGCAGCGCTCGAATTGATCGGTTTCGTTGAGCCCGCGCCGCAAGACCGCCATCGAGAATTCGCGCAACGCATGAAGCCCCTCGGAATTGTCGAACTTGTACTCGGCCTTGAGCTTTTGAGCGGCTTCGGGGACCTTGCCGGCGCCGACTAGTTGTTCGATCCCGGCCGCCCCCTTCGCTTCGACGGTGTTTTTGGCGCTTACAAATGACACGGCGGTGAGCATCACTACACTCACCGCCGTGGCTAGAATCGTCAGCTTCGATTTCGCCATGGACTCCCCGAGAGGGCTTTGGGCATTCGACTCGCCCTCTCGGTTATATACGTATCGTACCTAGCCCATGGTTTTCCAGTCTGCTGCGCTTGCGCCACTTAGAAGCGATAGCGCAAACGCGTCCAGATTTCATCGTAGTCGTTTCTGTACGCACCCAGCGGTTGCTGTGTCGCGCCGAGGAACTGCTCGGTGTAGGCGCGGTTGTTGAAACCCTGGACGGAACCTCCGCCGGGGGCTCCAATCGGATTGCAAGCCGTGTTCAGGAAGCAACCTGGCTTCACCGCGGTGTCGTAGGTCAGGTCAAACCTGTTCGCCTTACCGACGAAGGACGTGAATCCGGCGGTGGCCGACCAATGGTCGTTGAGCAGCCACTCGACGTTGCCGCCGATCTCAGCGGATGTGTCCTGAGTCGTCTCAGCGGCGAAGATCAACGGAATGATCTGGTCTCGATCGTAGTGAGTCTGCACGAACGCCGTGAAGACGTAACTGCTCAGGCGTTGAACATCGCCGGTCCTTCCGAAGCTGCTTGCACCTGGATCGTAGTGAGCGAACACCTGCATGCTGCCAAAGAAGGTACGATCGGGGTTGAGCGGACGGATGAAGAACTGAGAGTCCGCACCGATAACCCACTGCAGGATATCGTTGTTAGCGGTCCAGTCGTAGCTGCTGCTATCAGTGATAAGAGCGTTGTGCGTCCAGGAGCTCTCAGCGCGGATGACCAAGCCGCTCTCGGGTTCGAAGTAGTCGGCCGAGAGACCCAGCGTGTTGGCCTTGTGGAAGACGACGTTGCTCTCGCCGTCGGCTCCGAAGATCCGCATGAAATTGACGTTACCGTATCCTTTAGGCACGCAGGCCGTCAGAGCCTGGACCGGGTTACGAAGCGCGAAGACCGTTCCCAAGCCCCATACCACGGGGCGGTAGCCCCGATTCAGCAAACAGGCATAAGTCTGCGGCAGAGCCGTGGAAAGGGTCGGGCCGCCCAAGTTCGAGTACAGGGGATTCAAGCCCGTCGCCATGATGTTAGGCGCGAACATGCGGAACACCGGGTCGCCTTCGCCGATGAAATCGGTGAGGGCGAAGCGGATTTGCGGCGTCTCGTTCTCCCAGTCGAGCTTGGCGCCATAGCCCATGTTCTTGAAGTTGTAGGCCGGCATCTCGTAGCCGTGCGGACCAAACTTCGCCATCTGGCCGATGCCAAGAACCGCATCCTTGTTGTTGTTCGACCCGTTGAACGAGTGCTCGAACGCGTCGCCGGTGAAGGAGAACGATCGCAGCTCCTGGCCGTAGCTGGTGGCCCAGGCCTGCGAACCGCCCTGTCCGAGTCCGACCGGAGTATATTGGTCGAAGTTCCAGATGCCGGTCAGCGCCACGTCACGCGCCGGTCCGATATCGCCGAAGCGATGCTGCAAGGCCGCCGACCAGTTCGGGATACGGGTATCTTCAAACGGCTCGACGTTGTAGTGCTGGGCGAAGTCGACGTTATTGACCGTGTCCTGCAGACGGAAGAAGTCCGCCTTGCCCCACACGACCTGCTGCTTGCCCAGGCGGAGCCAGTTCTGTCCGTGCCAGAACCAGCGGATGTCGAAGTACGCCTCGCGCACCGGATAGTCTTGATCTGCATCGGTGCTGTCGTCGATTTCCCATCGCAGCTTGCTCAGCGGCACATGCACGTTCGGGCCCTGGAAGGCGCCGCCGATGCGAGGCAGATACGGAGTGGCAGGGTCGATCGGCATCGGAACCGTGTAGTCCGGCGGACCCTGCATCATGAACTGCTTCGGATTGTAGGCGTACCTGCTGCCGACAAAGTAGGAGCTCGCCGGATTGCCGAACGCCTGGATGTAGTTCGGGAAGAAGCCGAACAGATTGCTCGCGGCGTTGGGCACCGCGCTCAGCGACAGACCCGGCACAGCCCTGAATGGGGATTGGCCGGGAGCACCACCGCTGTAGCCGGTGGTGGCGTTGCCGAAGCGGTCACGATCGACGTCGTAAGACGCCTCGTAGCCGGGCCGCATATCGATGAAATACTCGACCGACGCGCCCGAGGCCATCGGCAGATCGAGGCTGCGGGCGATGGTGCCTGAAAGCTCGATGTCTAGCCGATTGCGCAGCGACGCATTGTGCCAATCCTTCACATAGTCGTTGGCACGTTCGATGGTTTGGTTCTCGAGATAGCCGTGAAGCTGGAACGTATTTGACAACGTGTCAAACGCTCCCTGTGCTCTCGCCCCCCCCGCTGTTACTGCCGTGAGCAAGAGTGCTCCCACTCCCGCCACGATCCACCTCAGACCGCCTGTACTTGCTCTTTCTATTTTCTCCATAGGGGACCCCCAGCCATGCTGTTAGCCTTCCACCAAAAAGTTAACCTTACGCCTTTTAGACTATTTCGACTCCAATTCCAAGACCTTACGTAACAAAAATGTAATTTAGTTCTCAACTCGTCCGTAAAGCAGATTCGCGCATCGTCTGGACACCTGGTTCCGCAGCCGCCGGTTCGTATCCGCGCGACACGAACTTCGGCCGCACGATGGCGAAGATCGAGGGCACCAGCGTGATTGCGGCGAGCCAGTGGGTGAGCATCAGCAGCGCCAGCAGCAGCGCCATCTCGGCCGAGAACCGCAAACTCGACATCCAGTACCAGGGGAGAACGCCACCGACCAGCGTGGTAGCGGTAAAGGTAACCGCCATTCCCGAAGTGCTGATCGCGCGCTTGATGGCAGCGTCGTAATCGCCCAAGCGGTCATACTCACGCTTGATACGGTCGACGACGTACAGGATGTAGTCGACGCCGATTCCCATACCGACCGCGGTAACCGGCAGGGTGTTGATATTCATGCCGATTCCTCTCAAGCCGATATACAGGAAGCTCACGACACCAGCGGCGACCAGCGTAACCATGACCATGCCGCCCGCGACGAACGACATGTAACTAATTGTCACCAGGACATAGACCACGAGGACGATCAGGATCGTGCTGACGCGGTCGGAGTACGCCACTTCGTCATTGAGCGCAGCGGTGGTGCCGATAGTGCCGCCGGCCAGGACGAATTTCACGTGTGGCAATGGATGAGCGACCATGAACTTCTGGATGCGGTAGATCGCCTCGTCGATCGTGGAGCCGCGCGCGTCTTTATAGAACACGACGAACTGGCCGTCCTTGGCTTGGAAGTCCATGTACTCCAGGATGACGCCGGGGACGGGCGCGTTAGCTTCGTACATGAAGGTCATGTTGCCGATACCAGCGGCGTCGGCAGGGATGATCGCCCACTTCGGATCGTCGTAGTGATAGAGGCGGTTGACGCTGCGAACCAGGGTCGGCAGGTCGCGGGTTCCGCCCGCCTCCGGCTGCTCGAGCATGAACCGCCGCAGGTTATCCAGGGTATCGAGGACGGCGGGATCCTTCAGCGCGTTACCTCTATCGCCCTCCAAGTAGATAACGAGCTGGTTTGAGCCCGCGAATTTCGCGTTAATATTGTTGGCCGAAGTGTTGAAGTTCGAGTTCTGCCACAGCAGCGGCGACCCCGACTCGGTCTCGCCGATCTGGATGTACAACGCCTGCTCGATTCCCACCACGACGATCACAGCGGTGATTCCAAACACGACCCAGCGCCCGTGACGGCTGGTGCAGAACTCGCCCACCCAGTTGAGCATCGACAACATCCAGTGCGGCACGTAGTGCTCGGTGACGTGCGGAGTGGGCAGAACATCGAGCATCAACGGGATCAGCAAAAGAATCGTGAAGATGTTGGAAAATCCCCAGAAGCTGGCGAAGAACGCGAGCTTGCGCACCAGTGGAATGGTCGCGACGCCGAGCACCAGGATACCGGCGGCGTCGGCCATAACCCCGATCCCGCCCGGCAGAAACAACTCCCGCGAGGCGTTGTAGACCGCCTGGTGGCGCTCGCCGGTCATTTCGAGCTCCTCGAAATAGCGCTCGATCAACTGCACGCCGTGGCTGGCGGCGCGAGCCGAGACCAGCAGCGGGATAACCAGGACCAGGGGGTCGAGGTTGTAGCCGAGGATGCCGAGGAAGCCGAGACCCCAGATGGCCTGGGCGATCGCGCCCACCACCGGCAACAGCCATCCGTACAGACGACGAAAGTAGAAAATCAGGGTTCCAACAATGAACAAACCGGTGACGCTGAAGATCGTGGCCAGCTCGCCGGTGTAGAAGTAGACCCAGCCTTTCAGCATCGGCTCGCCGGCGGCATAGAGGATGGTATTGGGGTCCTCGACGGCCTTCTTGATGATCATGATCTGCTTGTGGATATTGCCGTAGTCGAGGCGCTCTTCGTTGAAGCCGGCGAGGATCAGAGCCGCTTTGCCGTCAATGGAAACGAACTTTCCGTAGACGACGTCGTTGTTGAACATCGACTCTTTGAGCTTCTTCAGGTCTTTGGGATCGGTCGGGATTTCTTCGGGCAAGACCGGCTTGGAAACGATCAGACCGCCTGAAGTGGTGGTGATGTTTCGGATCTTGACGTGCGCGAGCGAGGCGACCTGGTAGTGGTTGACGCCGTCGATCTTGTCAACCTCTTCCGTGACGTAACGAATCTTCTTCAGCGTATCGGCATTGAAGATATCGCCGTTCTTCACCTCGACGCTGATGGTAACGATATTGGCGCCGCCGAAGGTGGGACGGAAATGGTTATAGGACTTGTTGTTAGGTTTGGACTTCGGGTATTTTTAGGATTAATTTCTGTACATCTGGAATTAGTTTTCGTG
>JBEKLA010000049.1:0-20624 GCA_050010455.1 Binataceae bacterium (SeqCode)
TCCGCGCCGTCGACCTCGATTACCACCGGACGCTTCTTGAGTTCGCCCATCCGCAAGATCCCTACCTGCGGCTGGTTGATAATCGCCAGTCCGAATAGATTCCCCTCCCGCCCAGGGTTGCTGAGGGTAAAGCTCCCGCCCGCCAGGTCGTCCGCGGTGATGCGCTTCTCGGCCGCCTTGCGAGCGAAGTCCTCGATCTGCCGCGCCAATCCCACCAGCGATTTCTGATCCGCCTGCCTGATTACCGGTACCAGCAATCCCTCCTCGGTGTCGACCGCGATTCCCAAATTAATGTCCCTGCGGATTACCAGCGAGTCCCCCACGACGGACGCGTTCATCCGCGGAAACTCCTTCAGCCCGCGCACCGTCGCCATCGCGACCATCGGTAGAAACGTCAAACTGAATCCGTTGCGGGCCTGGAATGCTCCCTTGTTGGCGTCGCGCCATCGCGCCGCGCGCGTCATGTCGACTTCGGCCACCGTGCCGACATGGGGCGAATGGGTCTTCGAGAAGACCATATGCTCGGCGATAAGCTTGCGCCGGCGCGTGAACGGCTCGACCTGATCGCCTTCGCGCGGTTCGTACAGGAACTGGCGCGCCGCTCCCGATGGCGTCGTAATCGTCGTGGGGGCAGCCGCGACGATCTGCGGCGCCCTCGATGGAGCCTGGCGCGCCGCGCCCGGAACGGGAGACGCCTGCTTCGACGCCTCCAGATAGTTGACGATATCGCGCTTGGTCACCCGGCCGCCTAAGCCAGTTCCGCGGATCGCGCTCACGTCGATACCGTATTCGGCCGCCATCTTCATCACGACCGGCGAATAGCGCGCGGGCGGCTCGCCGTCGCGGGGCTGGAGCGGCGCGCGTTCGCGCGCCGCTCCAGCCCCGGGTAACGCTGCCTGCGCCGCGGGCGGCGCCGCCTCGACCGGGCGGGCCGCGCGTTCGATCGGCGGCGGCGACGGCATCGCCGGAGGCTGCGGCGGCGGGGCAACCTTCTCGAGCGCCGGTCGAGGCGCGGTCGGCGCCTGTCCTTTGCCGGCACTGTCGTCGATAACCGCGAGTTGGGCGCCGACGGGCAGCGTCTGCCCCTCGATAGCCACAATCTTTGCGATTACTCCTGCCGCCGGCGACGGTATTTCGGCATCCACTTTGTCAGTCGAGATTTCGACCAGCGGCTGATCCTCCTGGACGCTTTCACCCTCATGAACCAGCCACCTGGAGACGGTCCCCTCGACCACGCTTTCGCCCATCTGGGGCATAACCACGTCGACTGCCATATGAGCGCTCAGTAAGCGGCCAGAGCACGCACCGCGGCTACGATCTTGTTGGTGTTGGGCAGGATGAATTCTTCCAGCGGCGGGCTGAACGCGTTATGCGTATCGGCCATCGCCAGCCGCCGCACCGGTCCGTCAAGGTACTCGAAGGCGTGTTCAGCGATAATCGCCGCGACCTCTCCGCCGATTCCTCCGGTCAGCCGGTCCTCATGCACGATCAGCACCTTGCCGGTTTTGCGAGCGGTGGTAAGAATCGCCTCGCGATCGAGCGGCAGCAGCGTGCGCAAGTCGAGAACCTCAACCGAAAGACCGTCTTCTTTCTCGACGATACGGGCGGCGTCGAGTGACTGATGCATCGTGCCGCCGTATGTGATGATCGACAAGTCGTTACCCGAGGTCCTGGTTTCAGCCACTCCGATCGGCACCGTGAATTCACCTTCGGGCAGGTCTTCCTTGATGCTGCGATAGAGCCGCTTGTGCTCGAAGTACAGCACCGGGTCGTCGTCACGGATGGCGGCCTTGAGGATCCCCTTGGCGTCGTAAGCAGTGGCCGGGCACACCACTTTTAGGCCGGGGATTCGCGTGAACCATGCCTCCGGATTCTGCGAGTGGAAGATCGCGCCGTGCACGCCCGATCCGGACGGCGAGCGAACCACCAGCGGACACGACGCCTGGCCGCCGTGGCGATAACGCAGCGTCGCCGCCGTGTTGGCGATCTGGTCGAAGCCGCAGGAAATGAAATCGGCGAACTGCATCTCGACCACCGGCCGCATCCCCAACACTGCCGAGCCGATCGCGGCGCCGACGATCAGCGCTTCCGAGATCGGGGTATCGATAACGCGATGCTCGCCAAAGGCTTCGAGCAGTCCCTCGGTGACTTTGAACGCCCCGCCCAATTCGGCGACGTCCTCGCCCATCACGTAGACGTTCTCATCGCGCCGCATCTCTTCGTGCAGCGCCTGATTGATCGCCTTCAGATAAGTGACCTCCACCGCCATTACCCTCGCTGACCGATGGCGGATGGGCCGACCGGAGTCGCGTACAGATCTTCAAGCGCCTCGGGCCCTTCGGGCCATCGGCTCTGCTCGGCAAAATCGACAGCGCCCTGAATAATCTCGCGCACCCGTTGATCGAATTGTTCGCGCAACTGGCGGATATCCTGGCCCTTTTTCTCCAGAAAAAACTCGAAGCGATGGATCGGATCGCGGCTCTCCCACTCCAGGAGTTCCTCCTTGGTCCGGTACAGAGCCGGATCGTGCTCGCTGTGGCCGTGGTAGCGATAGGTCTTGCATTCGATCAGCACCGGTCCGCTGCCCGACCGAACCTTCTCGATAACGCGCTCGCTAAGTTCGAGCACTTCGAGCAAGTCGTTTCCCGAGCAGGTATGGCCGCGGAAGCCGTAGGCCTGGGCGCGGTCGGCGACGTCCTCGATCGCCATCTGCTTCTCGATCGGGGTCGAATATGCGTAGCGATTGTTTTCGCATACGAACACCACCGGCAACTTATGCACTCCGGCGAAATTCATCGCTTC
Organism: Binataceae bacterium (SeqCode); assembly: GCA_050010455.1. Classification (GTDB taxonomy): domain Bacteria; phylum Desulfobacterota; class Binatia; order Binatales; family Binataceae; genus DATJOQ01. The sequence continues at coordinate 2,803 of JBEKLA010000049.1, forward strand.
ATGAACGTCGCCGCGCGACGAGGTGCCCTCGCCGAAAAAGGCGACGGCTACGTTGCGCTGGCGCTTGACGCGGAACTTCAACGCCGCGCCAACCGCTACCGGAAGCGACGAACCAAGCATCGAGGTCGAGCCAAAAATTCCGCGTTCCAGGTTGCCCGCGTGAAGGCCTGAATCCTTGCCGCGCGAAAGCCCGGTTTCTTTCGCCATCAATTGCGCCATCAATGCGCCCGGATCGACTCCGCGAATCAGGAATACGCCCAAGTCGCGATGGAGCGGCGCGATAAAGTCGCCTTCCTTAAGTGGCGCGCAAATCCCGGTAACGATCGCCTCCTGGCCGGCTCCGGAATACACGCCGCCAAGGATTTTATTCTGGCGATGGAGACGCGAGACGCGTTCTTCGAAGGCGCGGATCAGCTTCATCCAATAATAAAGCTGAAGCTCGAATTCGATTCGCGTTGCGCCGTTGGTACTAGGCTGAGGGCCGTTTGCTTCTGGCATGCTGATCCCTCCGAACCGGCATTACCTTTGAGGATCCTGTACCTATTAACGATACCGCACCCCGCATGGGGCGGGAAAGCAACAACAGTCGAGGCTAATCAGGCCGCGGGCTCTGCTCGCCGAGTATGAGAATGATCGGCAGCGAGCAACATATAGAAGGCGGGTACTACGAAGAGCGTAAACAACGTGCCGATCGAGATGCCGCTGGCGATCACCAGGCCCAGATTGAAGCGGGACACGGCGCCGGCGCCGGTCGCGATAAGCAGCGGAACCACGCCCAGCACCATCGCCGCCGTAGTCATCAGGATCGGCCGCAAACGCGTGCCCGCCGCCGACTCGATAGCCTCGCGCTTGGAGTGGCCCTGGAACTGCTGTTCATTGGCGAACTCAACGATGAGGATGCCGTGCTTGCTGATCAGACCCATCAGCGTCACCAAGCCTACCTCGGTATAGATGTTGAGGCTTGCGCCGCCGATACCCAGGCTGATGAAAATAAGCGCGCCGGCGATCGACATCGGCACCGACACCAGAATAATCAGTGGGTCGCGGAAGCTTTCAAACAGCGCGGCCAGTGACAGGAAAATGATGATCAGCGCAAATCCGAATGTGACCAGAAATCCGCTGGATTCCTGCACGTATTGACGGGACAGCCCCCCGTAATCAATCGAGTAGCCCTGGGGCAGCGTATCGGCCGCCATGCCCTTGAGATAGGCGAGCGCGTCGCCGAGCGCCACTCCCGGCGCCGGTACGCCCTGAATGGTGGCCGCATTCAACTGCTGAAAGTGGTTAAGAGACTCCGGCACCGTTTGGGTGGTGATACTGGCGATGGTCGATAGCGGTACGGAGGTGCCGCTTGACGTTCGGATGTAGTAGTTCAGCAGCTGATCGACGTTGAGGCGATCGCGTTGCTGCACCTGGGGCATCACTTTGTAGGATCGGCCGTAGAGACTGAAATAATTGACGTAACCGCCGCCCAGCATCCAGGCCAACGATCCGCCCACATCGCTCATCGTCAATCCGAGCTCGGCGGTTTTCTGGCGATCCATTTCCACGGTGTACTGGGGCTGATCGATTTTCAGATCGGTGTCGAGATAAGCGAACATGCCGCTCCTGACCGCTGCCTGCAGGAACTTTTGCGCAACCCTGTTCAACTGCCCGAACGGTTCGGTCGTGCCGATAATGAACTGCAGCGGCAAACCGTTGCTGCCCGGCAGCGGTGGTGGCTGGAACGTCGCGATACGGGCGCCGGCAACGTTGTTCACCGCGTGCTGCACGAGCGGCTGTAAAACGTTTGAGGTCCGGGTTCTTTGATCCCAGGGGTTAAGCACCAAGCCGGCGATCGACATTGCCGGCGTGTCGAGTTGAAAAACGTGTGCGGTCTCCTGGTAGCTGTCGAAGATGTTAAGGACCTGTCCCGCGTAAAGCAGGCGCTGCTGCAGCGTTGCATCCGGCGCAGTCGTGGATAGCGCGATCAGAACGCCCTGGTCCTCCTGAGGCGCGAGCTCGTGCCGCGCACCGCCATAAAGAAAATAGATGCTGAACAGCACGATCAGCGCGAATACTACGGTAACCGGCAAAGAGTCGAGGCTTCCGTGGAGCCATCGCTGATAGCCAAGGCGAACGCGCTCCAGGCGCCGATCGATGGCCTCGACCAGCACTTCCTGCCACCCCTCGGCGGCGATGGCGCCGTGTGGCCTGAGCAAGCGCGAGCACATCATCGGCGACAGTGTCAGCGCCACGATTGCAGAGAAGGTCACGGCTCCCACCAGCGTGAAAGCAAATTCGGTAAACAGCGCGCCAGTCAGACCTCCCTGCAAGCCGATCGGCACATACACCGCCACCAGCACGACCGTCATCGCGATGATCGGACTGCCAAGCTCGCGTGCCGCCAGAATCGCGGCCGACACCGGCTTCATCCCCAACGCCAGATGGCGATTGACGTTCTCGACTACGATGATCGCGTCGTCGACTACGAGGCCGATCGCGAGCACCAACGCCAACAGAGTCAACAGATTTATCGAAAAGCCGCACAGCAGCATCATTATGAACGAGCCGACCAGCGACAACGGGATGGCAATGGTCGAGATCAGCACCGAGCGCGGCGAGCCGAGAAACGCGAACACAACCAGAGTTACGATCGCTAGTGCTTCGACCAGAGTACGGATGACCTCATTGATCGAGCTGTTCACGAACTTGGTGGAATCGTAGACGATCGCGCCATTCAATCCCTGCGGCAGTTGGGCCTGGATCTCGGGAAAGACTTTGCGCACTCCCTTGATCACGTCCAGCAGGTTGGCGGTGGGAGTCACCTGGATGCCGATGTAAACGGAGCGCTTGCCGTCGAAGCCGACCTGCGATTCGTAATCGTCGGCGCCGAGCGTCACATTGGCCACGTCCTTGAGGCGCACGATAGCGCCGTTGGTCTGCTTAAGCACCAGGTTGCGGAATTCGTCGAGCGAGTGCAGCGACGTCGTAGCGGCAAGATTCGCGTAGACCATCTGGCCCTTGCTGAGGCCGAGGCCGGATATGTAGTCGTTGTTGACCAGCGTCGCGCTGACATCGGTGGCGGTGAGGCCGTATCCGGCGAGCTTCTTTGAATCGAGCCAGGCGCGCACGGCGATATTTTTCGCGCCCAGCAACTCGGCGGTCTGCACGCCTTCGACGGCCTGCAGCTTGGGCTGCACCACGCGCGTCAGATAGTCAGTGATCTTGTTGGCTGGGAGCACATCGCTGTTGAAGCCGATGTACATGGCGTCGATAGTCTGGCCGACCTTGACGGTCAACACCGGCTGTTGCGACTGCGGCGGAAGCTGGTTGAGCACCGAGTCCACCTTGGTGTCGATCTCGGCCAGGGCCTTGCTCGAATCGTAGTTGAGCCGCAGATTGGCGGTGATCGTGCTGGTTCCGCTCTGGCTGGTGGATGTCATGTAGTCGATGCCGTCGGCCTGCGCAACGGCGTTTTCCATCGGCGCGGTAATGAACCCGGCCACCACGTCGGGATCGGCGCCATAGTAAGTCGTGGTGATAGTCACGACGCCGTTTTCCGTGCGGGGGAATTGCCGGATTGGCAGCGACCCCACCGCGCCGAGACCCAGCACCAGGATCATCAGGCTGACTACGGTGGCCAGCACCGGCCGGCGGATGAAGATGTCAGTGAATCGCATGATTCGCGCCTGTAACTAATCGCGCGCGCTACGCCGGCGCCTCGTCAAGGGCTTCTTCCTCGGCCTCGCTCCGATGTGAATGATCCGCCGCCAGCATCAGATAAAAAGCCGGCACCACGAACAAGGTGAACAGCGTGCCGATCGAGATGCCGCTGGCGATCACCAGGCCCAGATCGAAGCGCGAACTCGCGCCGGCGCCGCTGGCGATAACCAGCGGCACCACGCCCAGCACCATCGCCGCCGTGGTCATCAGGATCGGGCGCAGCCGGATGCCGGCAGCCAGCTCGATCGCCTCACGCCTGGACTTGCCCTCGAGCTGCAGTTCATTGGCGAACTCGACGATCAGAATGCCGTGCTTGCTGATCAGGCCCATCAATGTTACCAGGCCCACTTCCGTATAGATGTTGAGGGTGGTGCCGCCAACTCCCAGGCTGACAAACACCAGTGCGCCGGCGATCGACATCGGCACCGATACCAGAATGATCAGCGGATCGCGGAAGCTTTCGAACAACGCCGCCAGCGACAGAAAAATGATGATCAACGCAAAGCCGAACGTGACCACGAAGCCGCTCGACTCCTCCACGTATTGGCGTGACAGCCCGGCATAATCAGTCGAGTATTCTTGCGGCAAAGTCCTGGCGGCGAGCTTTTTCAGGTAGTCGAGAGCGTCGCCCAGAGCCACACCGTTGGCGGTTACGCCCTCGATGGTCGCCGCGTTGAGCTGCTGAAAGTGATTGAGCGATTCCGGAACCACCTCGGCAGTGACGTTGGCGACCGTCGACAGTGGAATTGGCGTGCCGTCAGCGGCGACGCCGATATAGTAATTAAGTAATTGGTCAGTATTCAGGCGATAGCGCTGTTGAACTTGCGGAATTACCTTGTACGAGCGTCCATCCAGGCTGACATAATTCACGTAACCACCGCCCAGCATCCAGGTCAAAGCGCCGCCGATATCGCTCATCTGCAAGCCGAGCTGTGAGGTCTTGTCGCGATCGATTTTCACGGTGAATTGCGGTTGATCGATTTTCAGGTCGCTGTCGAGATAGGCAAACAGGTGGCTGCGGGTCGCTTCCTGCAAGAAGTTCTCGGCCACTTGATTAAGATGATCAAAAGGCTGCGTCGTGCCGATCACCACCTGAACCGGCAATCCATTGCTGCCCGGCAGCGGCGCCGGTTGAAACGCGACAACCTGCTCTCCTGCAACCTGAGTCAGATGTCGCTGCACTATCGGCTGAAGGTCATTGGAGGTCCGGTTGCGTTCATCCCAAGGGGTAAGTACTAGGCCCGAGACAGACTGGCTCAGCGTGTCGTGCTGAAAGACGTGCGAGGTCTCAGGGATGTTGGCGAAGATCTTGTAGATTTCCCCGGAGTAAAGCTGGCGCTGCTGGAGCGTCGCATTGGGCGCGGCGGCGGCTTGCGCCAGTATCAGGCCCTGGTCTTCGGACGGCGCCAGTTCGCGCTTCGCGCCGTTGTACAGAAAGTAGATGCTGACCAAAACGATAATCGCGAACAGCGCGGTGACCGGCAGCGAGTCCAGACTTTCGTGCAGCCATCGCTGATAGGGTCGGCGCACCCGAATGAAGCCGCGGTTGATCAGATCGACCATCCGGTCCTGCCATCCGCCGCGCTCCTCCTTATGGGGCTTCAACAATTGCGAGCACATCATCGGCGACAGCGTGAGCGCGACCACGGCGGATACCGTTACCGCGCCCACCAGCGTAAAGGCGAATTCGGTGAAGAGCGCGCCGGTGAGGCCGCGCTGAAAGCCGATCGGCACATAGACCGCCACCAGCACCGCGGTCATCGCGATAATCGGGCCGCCGAGTTCGCGCGCTCCGACGAGCGCGGCCGCCAGCGGCTTCAACCCGCTCTCGAGATGCCGATTAACGTTCTCGACCACGATGATCGCGTCGTCGACCACCAGCCCGATCGCGAGCACCAGCGCCAGCAGCGTCAGCAGATTGATCGAGAAGCCGAACAACAGCATCGTCATGAAAGTGCCGATCAACGACAGCGGGATGGCCACGGTTGGAATCAGAACCGCGCGCGGCGAACCCAGAAACGCGAACACCACCGCGGTCACGATCAGCACCGCCTCGATCAGCGTGCGCACGACTTCGCCGATCGAGCTGTCCACGAATTGAGCGGAATCGTAAATGATTTCGCCCTTGATCCCCTGCGGCAGTTGCGCCTGGATTTCCGGGAATATCCTGCGCACACCTTTGATTACGTCGAGCAGATTGGCAGCCGGCGCGATCTGGATCGCGATATAGACCGAGTTTTTGCCGTCTACCGCGACTTGCGAATCGTAATCGTCAGCGCCGAGTGTGACTTTGGCGACGTCCTTGAGCCGCACGATCACGCTGTTGGTTTGCTTGAGGACCAGGTTGCGGAACTCATCCAGCGAATGCAGGTTGGTAGAAGCCGCGAGGTTCACCTGCACCATCTGACCCTTGGTATTACCCAGACCGGATATGTAGTCGTTACTGGCGAGCGCCGTGCTCACGTCGGTGGCAGTGAGACCGAAGGCGGCGAGCTTCCTGGTATCGAGCCACACCCGCATCGCCAGATTGCGGGCGCCAACCAGCGCCGCGGTTTGCACGCCCGGCACCGCTTGCAATTTCGGCTGCACGACGCGGACCAGGTAATCGGTGACCTTGTTCAACGGCAAAACGCTGCTGTTGAAGCCGATATACATCGCGTCCACGGTCGCGCCGATCTTGACGCTCAATATCGGCTGCTGCGTGCCGACCGGCAATTGATTCAGCACCGACTTCACCTTGGTATTGATCTCGGTCAAGGCCTTGTCGGAGTCGTAGTTCATGCGCAAGTACGCGGTGATAGTGCTCACCGCGTCCTGACTGGTCGAGGTCATGTAATCGATACCGTCGGCCTGCGCGATCGCGTTTTCCAAAGGCGTGGTGATGAAGCTGGCCATCACGTCGGGAGAGGCGCCGTAGTAGATCGTGGTGACCGTCACTACTCCGTTTTCGGTCCGCGGATACTGCAGGATCGGCAGCAATCCCACCGCTCGCAGACCCATCACCAGAATCATCAGGCTGACCACGGTGGCCAGCACCGGCCGGCGGATGAAAATGTCGGTGAAGTTCATTGCCGGTGCCGCTTACTCGTCGACCGGCTTCGGGTTGGGGTTGTCAGTCGGCTGTACCGAGTTGTTAATCACCACCGGCGATCCGTTATGCAGCTTGATCTGGCCGGAGGTAACGACGGTATCGCCGGGATTGACGCCGCTTAGCACCGCGATCTGGTCGCCGCGAGTCGACCCGGTGGTGACGAACGTCTGATGGGCGATCAGTTGCGGCTGTTCGTTGGCGCCCTTGCTCTTGTTCTCGACGATGTAGACAGTATCGCCATAGCTGCTGAAGGTGATCGCCGTCTGCGGCAGCGTGACGTAGCGTTGCCGCGTGCCGACGTCGATCTCCACCGTGCCATACATGCCTGGCACCAGTTTGTGCTCGGGATTCTTGAAGGTGGCGCGCACTTGAACGTTGCGTGTGGTGGTGTCGACTTTCGAATTGATCGCCGAAATCTCACCGGCGAAATTCTGACCGGGATAAGTGTCGACCTTTGCCGTCATTGGCTGGCCAACCTTGATTTGATCCAGAGTCTGCTGCGGTAGATAGAAATCGAGATAGATCGGATCCAACTGTTGCAGAGTCACCACCGTCGTGCCCGCGCTCAGATACTGCCCCAGGTCCACTTGACGGACGCCGAGGTGGCCGGCAAAAGGCGCGTTGAGAAACTTTTCCTGCAGCACGGCTTGCTGTTCAGCCACCTGGGCGTTGTTGTTCTCAAGAGTCCATTTGTCGGTATCGAGCGTTTGCTGGCTTACCGCGTGAGCCTGGAACTGCTTCAAATCGCGCTGGTAAGTGATCGCGGCGAGCTTGGCGGTTGCCTCGAGTGACTGTAGCTTGGCGGGGGCATCATCAAGTCTCAGCCGAAGCAGCGGCGCTCCCTGCGCTACGTCATCGCCCGACTTGAAGTAAATGGCGTCGACGACGCCCGCGACCTCGATCGCGAGATCGGCGCCGTTAACCGCGCGCAGACTGCCAACTGCTTCGAGCCGCGGCTGCCATTCCTGATACCCCGCCTTGGCTGTCGAAACCGTCTGCGGCATCGGCCCCATCGACGCCATCGCTTTCTTGATCATTATGGTCCGGAAGGCCTCGAACCCAAAGATCGAGCCGAATGTCACGCCAACCACGACCAGCATGATTATCATGCGTCTGGTTATGTTCACGGGCTTGACTGTGCGCCCGTCTGTATCTCGCGTCATCGAGGGTCTCCTTCAGAACCGATAGCCTTCCAGGTCGTCGCGGGGACAACCCAAGTCATTGTCTCCGGCGCAACGTCGGAGCGGCTCCACCAACCTCCGCCTAGCGCCTGAAACAGCGCCGCGGTGTCGGCGTAGCGGATGGCTAGCGCCTGAATCAGATTGATCCTGGTCTGTTGATAGCTGTTCTGAGCGTTGAGCAGAGTGAGATAGGTGATCGCGCCAACACGGTACTGGCTGCTCGATATCTCAAAGCTGTTATTGGCGGAGCGCTCAGCCGCCAGCTGCGCTTTCAATGAGTTGGCGTCGGATTGCAAGGCGCGCAGCGAATCGGCCACGTTTTGAAACGCGGTCAGCACCGTGTATCGATACTGCGCGCCCGCCTGATCATAAGCCGCGAGCGCCGCCCGCCTCTTGTGCAGTAGAGCTCCGCCCTCGAACAGCGGCTGCGTTAATCCCGCGGCCACACTCCACACGGTCGTGCCTGGAGAGAGCAGACTGGAAGCGCTAGTCGAATAACTTCCGTATGCGGCGGTGATAGTGAACTGGGGCAGCATGTTCGCCGTGGCCACGCCGACCTGAGCGCTGGCCTCGTGCAGCAGCGCTTCATACTCGCGAACGTCGGGCCGTTGCTCGACCAGCTTCGACGGCAGACTCACCGGCAGGTCCGTGGGAAGCTTGAGCGACGCCATATCGAAATCGACCGCGATATCGTCGCTGGGCAGATGGCCCGTCAAGGCCCTCAGCAGGTCGCGTTCCTGCTCCAGTTGCTTTTCAAGCGGCGGCAGCGTCGCTTTTTCTTGCGCCAGAGCCGTTTCCTGCGCCAGCACGTCGGAGCCCGAGGCCCCGCCCAGCTCGAACTGGCGGCGCACGATGTCGAGCTGCTCGGTTTCGGCCGCGATGATCTCGTGCGTCGCGGCAATCTGGGCGCGCAGCGAGGCTTCCTGCACCGCTGCTGTCACCACGTTGGCCGTGAGCGTCAGATAGGCGGCTTCCAGCGCGAAACGCTCGTAATCGGCCTGCGCCTGCTGCGACTCAATCTGGCGCCGGATGCCTCCCCAGACGTCCAGTGTGTAGGATGCGTTCACCGAGGCGTTGAAGACGTTGTACAGGAACGAACCGCTACTCGATTGGCCGTACTCGGCGCCGGACAATTGCTGGCGCGTCGCCGTACCGGTGCCGCTGACCGCCGGCAAGAGTGAGCCCTCCTGCGCGTAGACGTTCTCGCGCGCCTGGCGCAGCGCGGCTTGCGCCGCCTGTAGATTGGGATTGTTCTTGAGCGCCTGCTCGATAAGATTGTTCAGCTGCTGCGAATGAAACAGCGTCCACCACTGCCCCGGAATGTCCAGCCCCTTCACGAAGTTCTGCGCCGCGCCGCCGGCTATATCGGCTGAAGGGGTATGCGGCGCCATCGGCTCAGGTGTATAGCCCTGGGCTACCGGAGCCGCCGGCGGATGGAAATCCGGTCCGACCGCGCAGCCGGCGACAGTCATCATGAGTGCCGTTGCGGCCGCAATCGCGGCGGCGCACTTCTTATTGATCATAGCGCTCGTTTCTTGATGCTTCGCGCCAGCTCTTTGAGGCCGGCGAGTGAGAAGCGGGTTATATGATCGGCAAGTCGCTCGACGAACTCCGGAGTTGCCACGTCCTGGGGATACAGGCGGGCTAGCACCGGGCGCGAGTGTGCGTAAATCACGCACTGGCCGACGATACTGTTACAGGACATGTTCATCTGCTCCGTGCTGGCGTCGTTACCCACGATCCTGCGCACGATCGACGCGAGCTGCTGCATGTGGGGGCGGCAGACTTCCTCGATCGCGCGGTCGAGGAAAGAGGTAGGCTCGATCAGCTCCCGCGCCATCAGCTTCGAGTGCCATGCCGGCCGGTCGCCCAGCAGTCCAAAAAGAAACCGAGCGATGAAGTCCTTGAGGCTTTGCGCCGGGCTCGCGTCGGGCGAGGGCGTCTCCCTGGGGCGAAGCTTTGCTTCCAACAACCCCTTCGCGTAATTCGCCGCTTCGAGGTACAGCGTTTCCTTGTCCCGATAATGATAGTTGACGGCCGCGATATTCGCGTGGGCGCGCTCGCAGATCTCGCGGATCGTGGCCGCTCTGAAGCCCTGCTCCGCAAACACCTCTCCTGCCGCATCGAGGAGGCGTTCGCGAATCTCATCGCGTGGCTGGTCGGCGATTCGCGCCCCCCCAACTTCTAACGCATGTTTCATACGTTCATTTGAAACATACGCTTGAAGCGCAAGTCAACGAAAATCGATCTCCAGCGTCTCGCCGATATTGTGGTCGTCTTGGTCGTCAAACAGAGATTGTCGCGGCGTTGCTAGTATCGAGCGAGAATCGCACGAGATAGACGGTGGGGCCGCCATAAAGAACTTTCGACGGCGTTATGCGCAGCTGGGAAAACCAGGGCCTCAGATTGTTCGTAAAAACGCCGGATCGCTGAAGTCTGGCCGTAGCACCGTGGCGATCCACCGCTCGTTCACTCTTCGGCGGGTTCGGCGACGAGATAAATCGAGCCCTCGGGCAGACGATAAGCGTGGGTATAGGGCGCCCATCCTTCAAGGCGCCCGATCAGCTTCGGCTCGCCGTCGATGGAATCCAGGATCTCGTCCCAATCCTCGATTTCCGCATCTGGGATTCTGTGATAGGTGCGATTACGCTCATAAACCATCATGCATCGGGCCATCGCTGGGCATCCTTTCTCGGCACTCAGTGTATCCGAACTGGCGAGCTATAGTGAGAGGCTGCGTTAAGGTTTAATTCATGGATCCAAACGGCAAGGCGGCGTTAATCACGGGTGGAGCGAGGATCGGACTGGCCGTGGCGCGGGCGCTCGCGGAGCGCGGATGCGCCGTGGCGCTGACTTATCGCGGCTCGCGAGCCGCGGCGGAGGAGGCCGCGGCGGCGGCCAAAGCCTTAGGCGCGGCCGCGATCGTGCTGCGAGCGGACGCGACCGACGAAGCGCAGGTCGCGACTGCCGTGACCGAGACCGAGCGAACGCTCGGGCGACTCGACATCCTGGTCAACATGGCATCGATCTACGTGAAAACACCGAATCCGAACGCCGCCGACTGGTCTGCCTCGCTTGACACCAACGCCCGAAGCGCATTTCTCTTCGCGACCCACGCAATACCGATTATGAAGGCGCTCGGCGGCGGCCGCATCATCAATGTTACCGACTGGCTGCCCGCCAGCGGGCGTCCACGCTACAAGGGCTACACCCCCTATTACGTTTCCAAGAGCGCGGCGATCGCGCTGACCGAGAGCATGGCGCTGGAGTTGGCGCCCGAGATTCTGGTCAACGCCATCGCGCCCGGCCCGATCCTGGCGGCCGATCTAACTCCCGAGCAGAACGCGCGCGTGCTCGAGGCTACGCCGCTTAACCGATGGGGCGGCGCGGAGGAGATTGCCAAAGCAGTGATCTTCCTGGTCGAGACGGAATTTATCACCGGCGAATGCATCCGCGTCGACGGCGGCCGCCATCTTTACTGACGGAACTTCGACCGGCTCCAGGCGTCGGCGAGCCTACTTCAGCGGTCGATCCCAGGAATCGAGAAAAGCCATCGCCTCGACCGGCTGCCGCGTAATCGGACCGTGGCCGCGTCCGACGGGGTAGCCGATCGGGACGGTTGCAGCGGTGCCCCAGGGTTGAGGAATCGAGAGCAGCTCCCTGATTTCGGGTTCGGACGCGCACAGCAGCGTGGTCAGTACACATCCCAGCCCTTCCGCGCGGCACGCCAGCAGCAGATTCTGGACTGCGGGATAGATCGAGCCACCGCCGACGACGGAAACACGGTCGAGCTTTTCGTCGGTGACCGCCAGTTGCGTCGGGTTAAAGCAAAAGACGGCCAAGACCGGAGCCTCGTGGAGATGCTCCGCGAGATAGTTGCCCGCGCTGACCAGGCGTCCGGTGCGCTGGCGGACCGCCTGCGGAGTATCGGCCGGCATATTCGCGTACCGTTTTAGATACTCAGCCCAGTGCATCGCGTAGAGCGAACGCATGCGTTGTTTGCGCGCGGGATCCTTCACCACGATAATCCGCCAGCCCTGGCGATTGCCTCCCGACGGCGCCCAGGTCGCGGCTTCCAGCACGCGACGGAGCACATCGTCAGGGATCGGATCGGGGCGAAGGCGCCGCACGGCGCGCAACGTCCGCATCGTTTCGTAAAGTCCCATTTCCGCCATCTTGGTTCGCCTCCGTTAGCGAGATGTCTCACACGCGGCTCTCATGGCCATAACCCGAAACTCGAGCGCCGGGAAATGGCCGCGGATGAACCTCGAACCGCAACGCGCTCGGCCGAAGTCTATTCTAAATTCGCCGGTTATGCTGTCTAATCGTGATTGTCGTTCAGGCGACCGATCCGTCTGCTATTGATGGCGGCTCGATCTGGATTTCGGGCGACGAAGGAGATTGCCTTGCAGATCGATTTATCGCAGACGCTATCGTATCCGCGCGAGAAGGTGTGGGAGGCGATGCTTGACCCCGAGGTGATGGCGCGTGTGATACCGGGCGTCGAGAAGTTCGAGGTCGTTGGTCCCGACAAATACGCCGTTCAGGTGAAGCTTGGCGTCCCGTCGGTCAAAGGAACTTACACCGGCAGCGCCGAAGTCTTCGACAAGCAACCCCCCTTGAGCTTTCGCCTGCGTGGCGACGGTAAGGGCACACCCGGATGGGCGCGAGGGGAAGTGCTGCTGACGCTTACGCCGGAAGGCGACGGCACAGTTGTCAACGCGAAGGCCAACACGATGATCGGCGGCACGATCGCGGGAGTGGGTCAGAGAATGATCGAGGGCGTTGCCAAGGGCATGGCGCGGGATTTCTTCGCGGCGCTCGATCGCGAATTGCAGAATCGCAAGTAGAGGAGGCTATCAGCTGCCTTGGCGGAAGATCCTGGCGATCGAGTGAGCGCGGTAATTCTTGCGGCTGGACTCGCACGCCGCATGGGACGCGGCAAACTGACGCTGCCCCTGGGCGATCGGCCGGTTATCCGCCACGTGGCCGAGGCGGTTCTGTCGATGCGCCTGCATGAGGCGGTCGTGGTAATCAATCCGCGCAGCGGCGACGCGATTCGCGACGCTCTTCACGGCCTGCCGTTGAAGTTCGTGTGCAACGAGCGCTTCGAGGAGGGAATCGCCAGTTCGATCGCGGCCGGAGCCGAGGCGGTTTCGCCGAACTGCGAGGCGATGATTCTCGTTCAGGGCGATCAGCCTTTGGTGACCGCCGAGATGTTGCGTGCGCTGATCGGCGCCTGGGCGCAAGGCAACTGCGAGTTCGTCGCGGCGGCTTTCGGCGATGTCATCACTACGCCGGTCCTGTTCAGCCGCCCGCTACTCGCCGAGCTGGCCGCGCTTCGCGGCGACACGGGTGCGCGCTCGGTGCTAAAGCGCCATCATGGCCAAACGATTGGCTTCCCGCGATGGCGCGGAATCGATCTGGACACCGACGAGGATTACGCCGAAGTACAACGCATCTGGGCGACGCTGGCCTGACGCCGGTCGTTTGACGCCGGTCAGCCGCCGCGGCGCGGGTCAGTCGATGTGGTAGCGTTTGCGCTTGCGCCAGAGCGTCGCGACGCCGATGCCCAGCGTATCGGCCGCTTCCTCGAGGGTGACCGACTGGGAGACCACGCGCCGGATGTGCTCGGCCTCCACTTCTTCCAGCGTCGCATCCGCGGTCGAAGGCGCCAGCCTGCCCGGCAGAGGATGGAAAATTATATCGGGAAGATCTTCCTTGTTGATTACGGTGCCGCGGCTCAAGACCGTCGCGCGCTCGATCGCGTTGCGCAGTTCGCGCACGTTGCCCGGCCATGGATAGGCGGCCAAAACCTCTGACGCTTCGGCCGACAGTTGCAGGCCGGGCCGCCGGTTGCGAGCGCTGGCAAAGCTTAGAAACTTGTTGGCCAGCGGAAGGATGTCTTCAGGCCGTTCGCGCAGCGACGGCACGCGCAATGAGATGACATTGAGCCGATAGAACAGGTCCGCGCGGAAGCGTCCGCCCGACACCTCCTGCTCGAGGTCGCGATTTGACGCCGCGATGATGCGGGCGTCGACCTCGATGGTTTGCTGACCGCCGACCCGCTCGAATCGTTGCTCCTGAAGAAAGCGCAAAAACTTGGTCTGCAGTGGCGGCGTCAGATCAGCGATCTCGTCCAGGAACACCGTGCCTTTGTCGGCCGCCTCCAGCCTTCCGGGTTTGTCCTTGACCGCGCCGGTGAAAGCGCCGCGCATATGTCCGAACAACTCACTTTCCAGCAGATGCTCGGAAAGCGTAGTGCAGTTTACGACCACGAACGGATACTCACGGCGTAAGCTCCATTCGTGGATTTGTTTCGCGAGCACGTTCTTGCCGGTTCCGCTCTCACCGGCCAGCAGGATGCTCGCGTCGCTCTTTGCGGCCTGCCGCGCGGTTTCGAGCAGGGCAACCATCGCGGGGCTGCGCGATTCGAGCAACGGAGTACCGTCGATCGCGCCGCGCAACTCGCGCACCTCGGTGCGTAGATGCTTCACTTCGAGGGCGCGATCCACCGCGTGCTGAACCGCAGTCAGCGAGAAGGGTTTGGTCAGGTAATCATGTGCGCCGGCCTTCATGGAGACGACGGCGTTCTCGATCGTCCCGTAGGCAGTCATCAGGATTACCAGGGTGTCGGGCAGGCGGCGCTTGATCTCCTTCAGCAACTCCAGCCCGTTCATCTCGGCCATCCGGTAATCGGTGAGCACCAGATCGACGTCGCCCGCGCGCGAGAGGACCGCGAGCGCCTGCGGCCCGTTCTCGGCGCTTTCCACCTGATGCCCGCAAGATTCGAGAAACTTCGCGAGGTTGACGCGGATGTTCTTCTCGTCGTCCACCACCAGCAGCTTTGCCATCAGGATTGCTCCGTCACCACGCCTTTTAACTTACCACGCATCGAGAACGGCGGGCGATTCCCCTGGGCGGGCAAAACCGCGCGAGCGGACTGGAATTGCTCTCAATCGGAATTTGTGCCTGCAGCCACCGTTTCGGCGGCTGCCTTAGCGCGACGCGAGACGCGGGCCGGCGCCCACGTGCGTCGGGAACGAGGCTCTCGTCGATTGCTTCCGGATAGCTCCATGCCCGTTCACAAGGCGTAGAATTCGAGCGCGGCCATCGGTCGGACTATCGTGCCGAATGTGGATATGCGAGCGGAGCTGCTTGTGCCGCCGCGCGCTCATGAAAACCGGCACCAGGATCAACACCGCCATTTCGCTTGCTATCAAGAGGCAGAGCAGCATCGCAGCGAATAAACAGCAAGCGATGTGCCGACGAAATAGCCACGCCAATCAAGCGATTTTGCGTAAGGTTCCCCCTTAAGTTTTCAATCTGAAATCTCAGGCAACGTTCATTTTGAAATGCGACGGCTCCAGTCTATCGCGTTGAAAGGGGTTGGCTCCGATAAGAGACGCGCCACACGGTGCCGTTCGCGTCCTCGGTAACGATCAGCGATCCGTCGTGCGCCACGGCTACGCCCACCGGCCGGCCCCATACTTCGGTGTTCGATGCGACGAAGCCGGTCATGAAATCTTCATACTCGCCGGTCGGCCTGCCGTTGCGCATGATCACGCGGATGACCTTGGAGCCGGTCCGGCGCGACCGATTCCACGACCCATGCTCGGCCGCGAAGGCGTCGCCGCGATACTCCTCGGGAAACTGCCGGCCTTCATAAAAGGTCATTTCCAACGAGGCGGAATGCGCCTGGAGGAGAACGTCCGGTACGATCACCTTGCCCTTCAGATCCGGCCGCTCGCCGCGATGGCGCGGGTCTTCGTGGTCGCCGATGTAGTACCACGGCCATCCGTAGAAACCGCCGTCGCGCACGCGAGTGATGTAATCGGGTGGCAGATTATCGCCCAGGCCGTCGCGCTCGTTGGTCGAGCACCAAAGATCGCCGGTGAGGGGATTGATCGCCATGCCGACGCAGTTGCGCAGGCCCGCCGCAAAGGTGCGAAAAGCGCTGCCGTCGGGATTGAATTCCAGCACATCGGCGCGCCGCTCCTCCGATCCCCAAACGGTGCCGAGACCGTGGAGCTTGGCCCATTCGATTGCCTGCGGAAGCTTGCGCTGCGCCAGGGTCTCCGCGTCATTGGAAACGGAGCCGACCGACACGAACATCCTGGAACCATCTCTCGAAAAGATCACGTCGCGAGTCCAGTGACCGCCTCCGAAAAGATGACCGCCGCCCGGGATATCGGAAACCACCGTCTGCGCCGGGCCGCGAGCGTGCAGATCACCGTTGCGATACGGAAATCGCACCACCGAGTCGGTGTTCGCGACGTAAAGGTATTGGGGATTCGGTCCCGGCGGCCAGAACGCGATTCCGAACGGCAGCTTCAGGTTCGAGGCGAAGATTTCGACGCGATCGGGCCTGGCTGCGCCATCGGCCGCGCGCAGCACGCGCAGCCGTCCCTTCCAGCTCTCGGAGATGAAGATATCGCCGTTCGGCGCGACCCTCACCAGTCGCGGATTGGAGAGCCCGCTTGCGAATTCCTCGACGACGAATCCGGGCGGAACTTTCAGCGTCGCGCCGCTGGGACGCGGCACGACTCGCGGCGGATTGCCGGCGGATGCCGTCGCGAACGGCGGCGGCAGATCAGCGGCCGTTATCTTCCTGCGCACGCCGGGCGTATCCGTGCTCCAATCGCCAAACGCCGCGGCTCCGGTGAGGACCGCAGATAGCTCCTCCGCTCGCATGCGATCGATCGCAGTCGCGGCGATGATGGCTGCGTTCAAAACGGCAAGCGTAACAATGACCTTGCTCATTATTGTGGCCCGTGTGATAGCGCTATTTTTCGCCGATAGGTTTGCGGATTGCCAGGATCTCCTCTTCGAGTGCGCGCGCTCGCTCTAGGTTGCCTTGCGCCTCGAACGTTGCCGCGAGTTTGTCCATCGCGGCCAGGGTGTAAGGATGCTCTTGGCTGAGCACCCCCAATTTATCATGAATCGAAAACGGCGTAAGGACAGGGCGCTTGGCGGCTGGGAGCGGCCAGGATTCAGGGGCGAATTGCGCAGCGACGATTTTGGCGGTTATAGAACCGTTAACGCGACGCCGTGACACTAGCCGCAGGTTGCCTGCATGTCTGATTTCAAACGCGTGGAGATCGGTTCCAGCTTCGAAATGCCGATAGAAACGACCTGTTCCAGGAGATCGGCCGATACGTTCGCGTCCGCCGTCGTGTGTCCGTTCGAGAGGCGCAAAATGTCCTGCACCGTTGGCATCGCTTCCGTGTCGAGCACGACCGCTTCGAGCCTTACTCTGGGAAGATCCGGCGTGTATTTGGCGTCCTGATAGTAGAGTAGATGGCCGTCGCCACCACCCGAGCCGGTGACCGCCGAAACCACGATCTCCTGGCAGCCGTGCTGCTTTAGCATCTCTTTGATCGCGTCGAGCTTGTAGGGAGTGAGAATCGCTTCCACTTTCTTCATGAGCTGTTCAGAAATTCATATTCGGTGCGGGAAAAGCGGACGCTCCATCGAACCGCGTCCACGCTGAGTCGCACCCACAGATTGAATCCCTCTGCCACCAATCTCAGAGCACGGGATGTGCCATGCTGAAAGCCCGTGATATTGCGGGAAATCTAAACTGTGCGAAAAGGCCGATCTCTCAGGATTGAAACACCGCGTTTCACTCTGAACGGTGCCCAGAACAGTCGGCGGCGATCGGTCTTACTCCGAAACCAGTCTTCGGCCACTTCCGCGAACCTCGGTACCTCGGCCGGTTCCACGTAGTCGCCGCGCGCTGCTTGCAGCGCGGTTTGCGCCAGGTATCGCTCGGCGGCCTTCCTGGTCTGGAAGCGCACCCGCCGCCGGGGGCCGTACAGCCCCTGCGGGCGATAGTCCAGCTC
>JBEKLA010000050.1:0-19972 GCA_050010455.1 Binataceae bacterium (SeqCode)
TGTAGCATTGCACACCGACGAAATCGTCGGAGCGCGCCTGGTCGAGGAAGATATCCTCGGACTCGCGGCGCGCCTGTTCGCACGCATCCTCGGCGCCCGCCACCGGATACAACTCGCGCATTGCAAGCGTCATCCCGACCGGGAATTTGCCTCGTCCGGCACGCAGCGCTTGGGCACCTCGCCGATGGGCTTCGAGCAGCACATCGCGCGAGCGGCTGCGCACGCAAAACGGAAAACTCGAGAATGTTTCCGGCTTCGTGCCCGCGGCGTGAGCGGCGGCGGCTCGCCAGGGGGAGCGCACGACGGCGTCGTCGCTGTGAAGCAATCCCGCTTGCCGCAGAATAATCCCCATGTTGAGTTCGTTGATGGTACAGGCGATGGCGATCAGATCGCCGAGATGATCCACCGCGCGTTCGCAGTAGCGTGCGAAGAGTTTCGCGGTCTCCGCCGATTCCCATCCTCCGCGCGCCGCGATCCATCGTGGCGACGTGAAATGATGCATCGTGACAATCGGCTGGAGGCCGTGTTCGTGACACGCCGCCAGCATCCGCCGATAGTGCTCAAGTTGCGCGAGCGAGAACTCGCCCGGTTCGGGCTCGATCCGCGCCCATTCGATCGAAAAGCGGTAAGAATTGAATCCCAGCGCGGCGAGCAGCGCGATGTCCTCGGTGTAGCGATGGTAGTGATCGCATGCGTCGCCCGAGGGTTCACGGTAGAGCGTACCGTCGACGTGCTCGAGCAACCAGGAATCGCAATTGGTGTTGCCGCCCTCAACCTGATGCGCGGCGCTGGCCGTGCCCCACAGGAACCCTTGCGGGAATTTCATCGTTGATGCGCGCTCCTGACGTTCTGACAGAACGATTATGCCATCAAGGCCTGGTGCGCGAATTCCTCCGGCCGTTGCGTGAGCAAAGCTTCGAGCATGTCCGGGATTTCGAACACCGCGCGATTGTTGATCGCCCCGACCCTGGAATGGAAACGCGCCAGCTGCTCCGGATCGAGCATCGGCGCGATTGCGCGCGCGACCCCGGCGAAGCTGCGCAGCACGACACCGACCCGATTCTGCTGGATCCATTCGGTGTTGAACCGTTCCTGCACCATCGTCGAGGCGTTGCGCTCGACGATCACCGGCAGCCCTTTGACCAGCGCCTCGCTGATGCTGCCGGGGCCCGGCTTGCCGATGAAAAAATCAGACAGGCTCATGAAATAAGGAACCTTGCGCGTGAAGCCTTCGAGGTGATGGGGGAACGGCAGCTTCATGGCGGCGAGCCGCTCGCGCACGCGCTGATTGTGTCCGCACAGGAAGATAAGTTGCGTTTTGAGACCGGCCTCGGCGACTCGCTTCGCAATCGTCACCATGCGGCGCGAGCCGAATCCGCCGAACATCACCAGACCGGTCGGCAGATCGGGCCGCAAGCCGAGATGGGAGCGCTCGCGCGCGGGGCAAATGTCGAGCGGTTGATAGAATTCGGGACTTACGATCATTCCTGAAGCGCGCAGGATCTGTTCCGGCCGGCAGCCGATCGCCCGTGCCTGATGAGCGGCGGCGTCGGTGCCGCAAATCACGTGCTGCTCCTGCCGTTCGATCCAGAAATGCGGAGGATAGTCAGCCAGGTCGGTCATGATCGTGACCATCGGGCTGGGTAAATCGCCGCGCGCGAAGGCGGCGGTGCGCAATCCGTCAAAAATCGCGCGATTGAAGTGAGGAATCAGCGACACCACCAAATCGGGCCGGGGCTCGCGCCAGTAGCGCGCCAGCGCCCCCACTTTGCGCCGATGCATCTGGCGAATCAGCATGTGCATCACCGGCAGCATCGGCCCGACGCCGATCGTCAGGTTGTGTTTGAGCATCCCGTTGTAAAAGTTCTCGACCCGGACGCCGGTGAGCCGGCGTATGACGTCGATCGGCTCCAGCACCTCGCGCAGATTCACCATCCGCATCGTCCAGGGCCGGCCCTGACTTTCGACCACGGCTTTCAACGCGAGCGCCGAAGCGCGATGGCCGCCGCCGGCGTCGAAATAGATCAGATCGATCAGCGGCTCGCGCTGCGCTCGCCGTATCGCGCTAACAGTGCTCATGAAGCCTCCTGAATCTCGGTCGTGCCAGTGTCGTTGCCGTCTTCGTCAAGACGCCATTGCAGAATGCGCAAAGTACCGTCGCGGTTTTCGACCAGCGCGGTGCAGTTCTCCACCCAATCGCCGTCGTTGACGTACCAGATCGGGCCGATCAGCCGCTGCTCGACGCGATGGGTGTGCCCGCAGATCACGCCGTCGGCCTTATGTTCACGCACGCCGTCGAAGACCGCGCGATCATCCAAACCGGTGGCAGTCAGATAGCGGACGGCCTTGGTCGCGCGCCGCTTAAGATACGCGGAGACCGACGCTTTTCGGGTCCGAAAGCGCTCGCGCACATACCATTCGTTGATTCGCAGCGCCATCGTGTACGCAGAGCCGCCCATCATCGACAGCCAGCGCATCGAGCTTAGAGAACTGTCGAACTGATGGCCGTGGGTCACCAGCATCCTGCGCCCCTCGGCAGTGCGATGGACTAACGCCGCTTGCGTCAAGATCGGACCGAGCAGCATCTGAACCAAATCTGTGTTGAATTCGTCGTGATTGCCCGGCAGGAAGACGACCCGCGTGCCTTGGCGGCGCCACATCGTGATCTCCCTTACAACGCACTCTTGCGCCTCACTCCAAAACCAGGACCCGCCGAGGTTCCAGCAATCGACGATATCGCCGACCAGATACAGGTTGTCGGCCTGATGATGGCGCAAGAAGCCGAGTAGCGCCTCGGCCTTGCACGCGCGTGTACCGAGGTGGAGATCGGATATCCAAATCGAGCGATAGTAATTGTTATGGGGCGCGGGAGATTCGTCGCTTGCAAACGGCAGCGCAAGCGGTCGAGGCATATGCCAGTTGGCCAACCGGTGCTCAGCTAGCACCTTTCCTCCTCCCCAACGACCGACCGGTCTTCTAGCCCACACTATGCAATAGCTACATCATTGCCAGATCGACGTCGATCAGATCCCTTTACGCGTCGTTGAAGATTCGAGCTGAAAACTATGACGAATGCGTTGCGAAACAATTAAGGCCGAGTTACGCGTAATGATGAACAATAGCACTTTATATTCAGAAAAGTAGTATATAACTACAACTAGGCGAGATCGAAGAGCAGGAACTCCGCGGCGGAAGTCGCCGCGATCGTCAGCTCCGGTTCGCCGCTAATCGCGGCACCGTCACCGGCTTTGAGGGCAACGCCATTAAGGCTGATCCCGCCTCGCGCGAGCTGAAGCCAGCCGTGACGGGCGGGCGTCAATCGATGGGTAAGGCTTGCGCCGTCGTCCACAATGGCAACCGAGAGCGCGGCGTCCTGCTGAATAGTCAAAGCCCCGTCGCGGGCATCGGACGCCGCTACCAGGAGCAGTTTACCCCGCGCCTCCTTGAGGTTGATTGACCGCTGGTCGTATCCTGGCGGACCACCGGGATGCCGCGGCAGAATCCATATTTGCAGAAGATGTACGGGTTCGGAGCGCGAGGGATTGAATTCGCTGTGGGTGATCCCGGATCCGGCGCTCATTCTTTGCACCTCGCCCCAGCGAATCACGGAGCCATTGCCCATGCTGTCCCGGTGCTCGAGCGCGCCTTCGAGCACGTAGGTGATGATCTCCATGTCGCGGTGCGGATGCGTCGGGAACCCGGCGCCGGGCCGCACGACGTCTTCGTTGATTACGCGGAGAGTGCGGAATCCCATGAAGCGCGGATCGTAATAGTCTCCGAACGAAAACGTATGACGGCTATCAAGCCAGTCGAAGTTGGTATGGCCGCGTTCCTCAGCTTTGCGCACAGTAATCATTATGAGCCTCCTGGCGACTACGTCCGCCCGGCCGTAAGCAAGTGCGACGTCATCGGGACTATCGGAGTCGAGCGTCAAATCGCGACTCGGATGGCATCGATGATATGCCGGCGGATAAGGTGTGTCAGGCATTTAGCTTGAGAAACCGTTCCGGCGGGCATTTGCCGCGCCAATCCGGCCGCGCTAGATAGGAAGACAACTTGCGAGCACTGAAGGAGGTCGGATGATCAAATTATATGGCACATCCAAGTCGCGAAGCGCCCGTTGCCTGTGGGCGTTGGAAGAGCTTGGCCTCTCGTACGAGCATATTCCGGTCGAGGTCGCGAAGGCCAAGACGCCCGAGCATCTGAAGCTGAACCCGAACGGCCATATCCCGATTCTCGATGACGACGGCCTGATTCTGTGGGAATCGATGGCGATCAATTTCTACCTCGCGGAGAAATACGGTAAGGCGTCGCTGTGGCCGACGACGATCGAAGCGCATGCCACCATCTATCAGATGAGCTTTTGGGGGATGACCGAAATTGAGCCGCACCTGATCAGCGCGCTGCGCCATCGTATCTTCTATCCGCCCGAGCAACGAAGCGAACAGGCCGCGCAACAAGCAATCGACACGCTCAAAGCACCGTTCAAGGTTCTTGACGGTCTCCTCAAGGGTCGCGACTACATCCTGGGCAAGGAATTCACAATCGCCGATCTGAATGTTGCCGCGATCATGAGCTACGTGATGGTGCTCAAGCTGGATCTGTCCGCAACTCCGGCAACGCAGGGATGGTTGCAAAAGTGCCTGGGCCGCGAGGCCAATCAGCGCGCCCGCAGCAAACCGTGATCGTGAATCCGTCGATGCGATTGTTGAAGCGCCAATAGCAAGAGCGCCGTTCTGCCCAACTGG
The DNA here is from genome assembly GCA_050010455.1 of Binataceae bacterium (SeqCode). Classification (GTDB taxonomy): domain Bacteria; phylum Desulfobacterota; class Binatia; order Binatales; family Binataceae; genus DATJOQ01. The sequence goes on from JBEKLA010000050.1 coordinate 4,749, forward strand.
ATTACAAGATTGTCGGAAGTGGCCACTTCATCCGGCCTCCCGCGACGCTCGCCGCGACTTGGCGAAATCCCGGCTCGCCTTGTCGTCGCCAAGCGAGGCTCGTGATGAGCGTCGATAACGTCACGATGCTGGGGCGGCTGGCCGTGGCGCTCGCGCTCGGCCTGCTGATCGGGCTCGAACGCGGATGGGAATTGCGCGAACTGCCTGAGGGGCAACGCGTCGCGGGGCTGCGGACCTTCGGTCTAATCAGCTTGCTGGGCGGGCTGACGGTCGTGCTCGCGGCGCAGCCGCAAGCGCTGTACCTTTGCGCGGTTGTAGTGGTTCTGGGAGCGCTGGTCGCGCTTGGCTATTGGCGGGAGTCGATGTCGAGCGCGGACGTCAGTCTGACCACCGCGATCGCAGCATTGATAGCTTTCGGGCTTGGCGCATTGGCGGGCAGCGGCCAACTGACGGTGGCCGCGTCGACGGCCGTGGTCGTTACGGTGGTGCTCGGCTTCAAACCTGAACTGCATCGCCTGGTACGGCGGATCGAACGGGAAGAGCTTCTGGCGACGCTGAGGCTGTTGCTGATTTCGGTGGTTCTGCTTCCGATACTGCCGGATAAGCACCTTGGGCCGTGGCAGGCGCTTAACCCGTACAGATTGTGGTGGATGGTCGTGTTGGTCGCGGCCGTTTCTTACGTCGGCTATTTCGGAATCAAGCTGCTGGGCAGCGAAACCGGCGTGCTGATAACCGGCTTGTTTGGTGGGCTGGCGTCTTCAACTGCGACCGCCGTCACGATGGCGCATCGCGGCAAGGATGAGCCGGAGATGCAAGATCTGTTGGCGGCCGGAGTCGTGATCGCATCAGCCACGATGTTCCCGCGGATGATCGTGATTGCGTTCGCCATCCTCCCTGACCTGGCGCAGCGCCTGCTTTGGCCGATGCTTTCGGCTGGCGCGGTTGGTTACTTGGCCGGAGGTTGGTTAGCCTGGCGCAGCGGCCAGCCAAAACCGCAGCCGGGCGCCGAAGACCTCAGGCCCGCGAACCCGCTCGAACTCAGCGTGGCCTTGAAGTTCGGATTGCTGTTGGCGGTGATCATCGTTCTGACTCGCGTGCTTAGAATATGGATGGGCGCTCCGGGGTTGTACGCGCTCGGCGCGGTGTCGGGACTGGTCGACGTTGACGCGATCACGCTTTCGGTGGCGTCGATAGCGAAACGCGGCGAGATCACGGTCGCGATCGCGACTGCTGTCATTATGGTTCCCGCCGTGGTCAATACCGCCGTCAAGGCAGCGCTGGTAGGGGCGATATGTGGGGGGCGGATGGGGCGCCTGGTAACGGCAGCGTTGACGGCATCACTCTTAGCGGGAGGTTTCGGGCTGTGGATAGCAATTCGTCCATAAGGCGGCGGAGTAGCTCCATTTTCCTTTTTAGGTGTGCTATGAGAACCGAACCCGTAACCTGATTGGAATCGATCAGGCATCCGGACGCGGCACAGAAAGTGCTTGATTGTTTCTGCGTGACCGACGTAACAATAAAGACGGGGCTCAAATGGGACGCTGCTGACCCCACTTATGATGAGCGACGGCGGAAGAACTCGCCAGTCGGATATACGAAGAACAGCAAGAACAATTCGCCGGAATTTATGTGTCGGTGTAACGAAGGTCGCGTAGCGAAGGAAGTGCGAAATCGAGGCGCGGGGAACTCGTCCAGGCCATCATTGGCGGGCGAGCGCGCCGCATTGGGGCTTGTTCGGCACAGTTCCAAAGTCCCGATGATGCCGTCTCGGTTAAACCCAAAGATTGAAGTACGGCGCTACCGGCGCAACACCGGTGGCGAAAGTCTCAATAGGAAGCGTGGAATGAAAGCAACAATCAACAACGATTTGCCGGTGGAAGTGGTGATTAGCAGGAGCGCTGCTCGCCGCTGTTGGGTTGTGTTGATGGGAGGACACTCGGCTCCGCTACCGTGGGCCGATTCAGCCGATGCCACCACGGTGGCGTCGTGGGTTAAGGCGAACGCCGGCGGCAAAGTCATTGTTCAAGTGCGTCTGTAAACGGCAATCCAAGACTGGTGCGCCAAGCACCGAACAAAAGCGACCTTCCCTAGTAACCCAAAACGGTCATAACTGTCGCGGCTCCCTTCTCGCTCGATAGGAGTTTCGTATGGAGTTCGCCATCGCATATCCGGCTCGTCCCGACGCCTGGAAAGACCTGGTGATCGCCGAAGATAACGGCTTCACTCAGACCTGGTTCTACGAGTCGCAGATGTTGTACAGCGACGTGTTCGCCTCGATGGCGCTGGCGGCCGAACATACCAAGCGGATGAAGCTCGCCTGTGGCGTTACGATCCCAAGCAATCGTATCGATCCTGTGACCGCGAACTCGATCGCCACGATAAACTTGCTGGCGCCGGGCAGGACCATATTGGGTATCGGAACCGGTTTCAGCGGCCGCAACGCGATGGGTCTGCCGCCGGTATCGCTCAAGCGGACTCGCGAATGCGTCGAGACCTGCCGCCGCCTCTTGAGGGGCGAGGAGGTGCTCTATCGCGAAGGCAAGCACGAACGCTGGATCCGCTTCCTGCATCCGGACCGCGGCTACATCAATCTAAAGGATCAGATCCCGATTTATCTCGCCGCTACCGGGACCAAGGCGCTGGAATTAACGGGTGAACTCGCCGACGGCTGGTTAACCGTGTTTTGCGAGCCCGAAGTCTTCCGTCAGAATCTGGCGACCGTTAAGCAGGGAGCGAAAAAAGCGGGACGCACTTTGACCAGCTTTCCGACCGCGATTAGCACTACCGCGTGCGTTCTTAGGCCGGGCGAGAGCGCGATGTCGCCGCGGGTCATCCAGCGATGTGGTCCGCGCGCGATCGTCGCGCTGCATTATCTCTGGGAAAAGACGCCCGTCGGCGGCGCGGTGCCGGATGCGCTGCGGCCGCTGTTCGAGCGATTCTGCAAGGAATACGTGGACCAGTTAAAGATGCCCGCCGACCGGCGCTATCTGGGCGTGCACGAGGGCCATCTCATCTATCTCAAGCCCGAGGAAGTGGGCTTCCTGAGCGAGGGCATGATTCGCTCGACAACCCTCACGGGCAGCGCTGAGGAAATCATCGCGCGGCTGAAAGCGCTCGAGGAAGCCGGCTTGACCCAGGTTGCGCTTCAGGTCGTCAACGACGGGCGCGCGATGATCGAGGAGTTCGCCAAAGAAGTGATCGCGAAATACTAACTGCTCGATTACTCTTTCTTTTCCGCGCGCGCTTTATCGCCCGAATGTACTAACCGCCAGATATACTCGGGCTTTAGCGGAAGCTTGTTAATCGTTATCCCGAACGGCGACAACGCATCTTCTATCGCATTCGCGAGCGTACCCGGAACCATCCCCGGGACGCCTTCGCCCTTGCCCTTTGAGCCGAGCGGAGTGTGCGGTGAAGGGACGCTATTGTCGATGATCTCGATATCCGAGGGCATGTCCGCCGCCGACAGCATATGGTAGTCCATTAGCGTCGCGGTCAATTGCTGCCCATTCTCGTCGTAGACATATTCTTCTGTCGTGGCGTTGCCGAGGCCCATCCAGATTCCGCCGTGGATTTGCCCCCGCACGATCATCGGATTGACGGGTACGCCCGCGTCATCCACGGCGACGTATCGAAGAATCTTGTAGGTGCCTGTCTCAGGAAAAACTTCCACCTTTATAGTGTGCGCGTTGCAGCTATGCATCCCGGGCGTGTCCGCCTCGAAGTGATACGTGTGCTCCAGATTCAGATTCATATCCGGCGGAAACTTGGTCGGCGCAAGCATCGCGGTATGCGCGGCGTCGCTTAGCGCGATACGCTTCGAAGGGTCCTTCTTTGAAATGATTTGGCCGTTCTCAAACAGAAAATCGGCGTCGCCCTCCGCAGGCGGCGGAAGCTTCAGCAGATGCGCGGCGATCTGGCAGAGCGGCGCGCGCAAGGCGCGCGCCGCAAGCACCGCCGCGCTGATGGTGTAGGAAGCTCCGCGGCTTCCCAGAGTTCCGGTCGAGAAGGGCGTCGAGAACGTATCGCCGTAAGTGACGTAAACGTCGTCCGGCGTCAGGCCCAGCTCGCTGGCGACCGCTTGCGCGAAGGTGGTTTCGTGACCTTGGCCGTGCGGCGAATCGCCCTCAGCGACCTGGACTTTGCCTTGCGCGTCGATCTTTACGGTTGCGACTCCGTATCCGGGCGTATTTTCGAGTTCGACGAGGATCGCCGAGGGCACGCCCGATAGCTCCACGCCCATCCCGAATCCCACGCCGAGGTAGCGTCCCTGCTTCCTCGCCGCGGCCTGCTCCTCGCGGAAGGATTTGTAGTCGATCGCGACGGCCGCCTTGTTCAGCGCGGCCATGAAATCGCCGCTGTCGACGTGAACTCCGACCGCGGTTGTGTGAGGAAACTCTTTGATTGCATTGCGCCGGCGCATCTCGAGCGGATCGATTCCGAGCTTGCGCGCGGCGATATCGACTGTCCGGTCGATCGCGAAGCGGCCCGCGTAAGAGCCGAAGGCGCGCACCGGGTTTAGACAGGCCTTGTTAGTGACTACACAGTTGAGATCTATGTCGACATTCGGGATATCGTAGCCGTTGGTGAAATACATCGCGCCCAGATGGGGCATCGCGAAGCCGGCATAGATACCCAACTGTCCGTCGCCGTCATTGGCGATTATCCTGTTGCGGACGCCAAGAATCTTCCCATCTTTTCGCACCGCGGCTTCGACATAGTGGATTTGATCCCGCTCCTGCCCGATATTCATCAGGCTTTCCATGCGGTTCTCGACCCACTTGATCGGGCGGCGCAGCTTGATCGCCAGCGCGCACGCCACGATATCCTCGCGATAGAAGGGCGCCTTGGTGCCGTAGCCCGAGCCGATATCGCGCGGCTGAATCACCCTGACCTTGTCGTGGGGAAGTTCGAGGTAGGAGGCGAGCAGATCGCGGATATTATGCGGACGCTGAGTGGTGAGCCATAGCGTAAGCCCTTGTGCGGCATCATAAATCGCGATGCACGAGCGCGTTTCCATCGGTTGCGTGCCGCAGCGATGGCATTCGAAGCGCTCCTTGACGATCAGATCCGCCGCGGCGAAGGCCTTGTCTGCGTCGCCGCCGGTGATCCGCTGATGATAGATCAGGTTGTCGCCCCATTCAGGATAAAGCAGCGGCGCGCCGGGCTTCAGCGCCTCTTCCGCGTCGATCACGGCCGGTATCGGCTCGTAGTCGATATCAATTAAATCCATCGCGTCTTCGAGTTGATACTTACTTCGCGCGACGACGGCGGCAACTGGTTCACCGACGTGATACACCTTTTCCGCGGGCAGCGGACGATATAATGGCCGCTTGGTTTCGCCGGGCAAGTTCGGGATCGAGGCGTCGGTCAGAATCGTCTTCCAGTCCTTGAAGTCGTTGCCGGTGACGATCGTGACCACGCCGGGCATCGCGAGCGCGCGGCTGGTATCAATCGACTTGATACGCGCGTGCGCGTGCACGCTGCGGACGACGCCCATATAGAGCATCCGCGGCACCACCATATCCGAAAGGTACTGCCCCTCGCCCCGAATCAGGCGGGCATCTTCTTTGCGCTTTATCGATTTGCCGACCCACGTATCGGAAGTCGCGTTCGCCATCTGATGTTCCCCTTCTACAGCGGAAACAGGGCTTGCCGTTCCGCAGGCGTCATCGCATCCACTTTCGCGATTGCCGCCTTTGCCGCTTCGACGATATTTACGTATCCGGTGCACGGGCACAGGACGCCCGCCATCGCTTCGCGGATTTCCTCGTCGGTTCGCTGCGGCGATTTCAGAAGTCCGTAAAGCGTCATCATCTGGCCGGGCGTGCAGAAGCCGCACTGGAGGCCGTGTTTCTCGCGAAACGCCTCCTGAATCGGATGCAACCGGCCGCTGGCCGCGAGGCCCTCGATAGTCAAAATGCTCGAGCCGTCCGCTTGAACCGCGAGCATCAGGCACGACTTCACGGCCTTGCCATCGAGGATTACGGTGCACACGCCGCATCGGCCCTCGACCGAGCATCCGACGTGCGTTCCGGTCAGTTGCGCCACTTCGCGGATGAAATCGACCAGCAGCAGGCGATTCTCTACGGTCGCTTCGTACAGTTCGCCGTTTATCGTGATGCGGACGGGGGTATTCATTTCAGTTGCCTCCTGCGCGTGCCTGCGCGCGCCGGATCATGGTGGGAACCATCGACTTGATAAGTTCGCGCCGGTATTCGGCCGAAGCGCGCACGTCGGAGGTCACTTCAACTTCGCGAGCCGCCGCTTCGCCCGCCGCTTTGCACAGGGCTTCGTCGAGAGGCTTTCCCGCGATCAGTTCCGACGCGCGAGCGGCGAGCGTCGCGCCCGAAGCCGCGGCGCCGATCACGATTCGGGCCTGTTCGCACCGCCCGCCATCGCCGAGGGCGATTTGAACGGCCGCGCTGATAATCGCGAAATCGCCAGCGACGAGGCTTTGTTTCGCGTAGGCTCCCGCCGAGCGTGCGGCCGGCTTCGGGATGCGAATCGCGGTCAGCAGTTCGTCTTCGCTGATCGCGGTCATCATCGGCGCGAGGAGGAATTCGCTCGCCTTCACGGTGCGGCTTTCCCCCGACGGTTTGGTCAGGGTCAGGCGCGCGTCGAGCGCGAGCACGACGGCGGGGTAGTCGGCGCTGGGATCGGCGTGCACCAGCGAACCGCCGATAGTGCCGCGATTGCGAATTTGCGGATCGCCGATCGCGCGCGCGGCGTCGGCGAGTATCGGGTAGCGGGTGCGGATCAACGGATTCGCTTCGACGTCGGCATGGCGCGCCATCGGTCCCAGGCACAGGCCGTCCTTATCCTCGCGAATCTCGGCGAGATCTTTCACCCGGTTAAGATCGATTAGGCACTGCGTTTCCAGCAGCCGCAGCTTCAGCATCGGCATCAGGCTCTGGCCGCCGGCGAGCAGCTTGGCGTCGCTTCGGTACTCGCCGAGAAGCTTCAGCGCCTCAGCGATTGTCGTGGGGGCGAAGTAGCGTTCGATGGGTTTTGGGTACATACCGCTCCCTGTAGCGACGCTGGACGTTGCGAACCCTGACCGCCTATTTCTTGGATCGCTGTACTCCGGCTTGCGGCTTATCGTCAAGCAAATACCGGATGCTCGATCTAACGGCCCTGGTGGGGGCATCCTCGATCATGGCGATTGGGTATATCCTGAGACGCACGCGATTGTCGATCGGCGGAGATGCTCATGAAATCGGATGTGTACGAACTATTTGATCTCAGCGGAAAGGTGGCGCTGATAACTGGCGCCAGCGGCGGGTTTGGGACCGCCGCCTCGAAGGCGCTGGCCGCGGCCGGAGTAAAAGTAATGGCCACGGGGCGAACGGCCTCGAAGCTTGAGCCGCTGGTGAAGGAGATTCGCGATAGGGGCGGGCAGGCTGCCTTCGCGGAGGGCGATCCGGTCAGTCACGAAGATGTCAAACGCGTCGTCAAAGCAACGGTTGATACGTTCGGCGCGATTGACATCCTGATTCCCGCGGCCGGCATCAACAAGGTCGGCCCGATCGTCGAACAGCCGCTCGAAGATTGGGAAGAGGTGATGGACGTTAACGTCAAAGGCACGTGGCTATTCTGCAAGGAGGCCGGCCGGGTGATGATCGATCAGGGGCGCGGCGGAAAAGTGATTCTGGTTTCGTCGCCGCGTGGCCTGTTGGGCATGAGCCGCTACAGCGCGTACAGCCCGTCCAAGGGGGCGATAAGCCTCATGGCGAAAGCACTGGCGTGCGAGTGGGGACCTCACAAGATAAATGTAAACGCGATTGCGCCGACCGTGTTCAGAACGCCGATGACGCAGTGGATGTACGACGATTCGGCGGTTCGCGAATCGTTTCTCAGGCGAATTCCGATGGGGCGGCTCGCGGAGACGGCGGATCTTATCGGCACGCTGATTTTTTTGTCGTCGAAAGCGTCGGACTTTATCACCGGCGCCATAATTTTCATCGATGGCGGCTACACGGCGGGATGAAGTCGGCGTAGCCTTAGGGAATCAACGGAGTAAAGCGATGGCAACAAACGACAGTCTGATTACTCGGCGCGAAGGCGCGGTCGCCAGGGGTGTGAGCCGCTCCCACGCGATTTTTATCGAGCGTGGCCAGAATGCGGAAGTCTGGGACGTCGAAGGGCGGCGATACGTTGATTTCTCCGGTGGCATCTCGGTGCTGAACACCGGCCATCGCCATCCGCGCGTGATCAATGCGGTCATGCGCCAGCTCGAAAAATACACCCATAGCTGTTTCCAGGTGCTGTCCTACGAGCCCTATGTCGAGCTTGCGGAGCGGCTGAATCGGCTCGCGCCCGGCCCGGCGAAGAAGGCGATGCTGCTGAACAGCGGCGCGGAGGCGGTTGAGAACGCGATCAAGATCGCGCGCCACTACACCGGGCGCTCGGCGATCATCGCGTTTGGCGGCGGCTTTCACGGCCGCACTCTGCTCACGCTGGGATTGACCGGCAAGGTGCAACCGTACAAGGCCGGCTTCGGCCCGTTCCCGCCCGAAATCTACCACGCGGCCTTTCCCGATCCGTTGCGAGGCGTGACCGTCGACGACGCGATCGCGTCGATCGACGCGCTGTTTCACAACGACGTGGAACCGTCGCGCATCGCCGCGATGATCATCGAGCCGGTTCAGGGCGAAGGCGGTTTCAATATCGCTCCGCCCGAATTTCTCGTGCGCGTGCGGGAACTGTGCGCCCAGCACGGAATTCTTTTCATCGCCGACGAGGTGCAGACCGGAATCGGACGCACGGGCAAGATGTTCGCGATCGAGCATAGCGGCGTGGTCCCCGATCTGATGACGCTGGCCAAGTCGCTTGGCGGCGGCTTCCCGATCTCTGCCGTAGTCGGGCGCGCCGAAGTGATGGACTCGGTTGATTCCGGTGGCCTCGGCGGCACGTTCGCCGGGAATCCGCTCGCCTGCGTGGCCGCCCTCGAAGTACTCGACATCGTGGAGAACGAGAACCTGCTGGAACGCAGCACCTCGATCGGCAGGCAGCTTGTCGAGGGGCTCACGCGGATGGCGAAGCGCTACAAGGCGATCGGCGACGTGCGCGGCTTGGGCGCGATGGTGGCGATGGAGCTGTTTCGCGACGGCAATGTTGAGCAGCCGGATGCCGAGCTGACGAAGAGCCTGGTGAAAGTGGCCGCCGGCAAGGGCCTGGTCATCTTGAGCTGCGGCAACAACGGAAACGTGATCCGAATTATGGTGCCGCTTACCGCGTCCGACAAGATTATCGAGGAGGGGTTGCGAATCCTCGGCGACAGCTTCGCCGAGCTGTTTTCGAATCAATGAGGCCGTAAGTCGGCACGAGCGCGGCGAGGTACCTCGGAGCGCGACCTCGCCGCCAGCCCAATAGCCTCACGGCGCATACCTGGTGCGATCCGCGATCCCCGATGTCTTAAACGCTACCTGGCGTTCGTAGCATTTGTTGCATCGCCCGCAGTGAAGGCCGTCGCGCGGAGCCGCGCAGGTAAAGGTCAACTCCAGCGGCAGGTCACTGAACATCTTAATTACGTCGTCTTTATGAAGACCGCGCCAGGGTGCTTCGATGCGCAGCTCGTGGCGCAGTCCGAGGCCGAGGGCGCGGGCGAAGCTGTCGAAAAATTCGGGCGTCGCATCAGGAAACGGGTTTCCGCCCAGCGATCCGATCACGATACGGGAGACGCCGTGCGTGCTACACCAAATCGCCGCAAAGCCAATCAGGAGGATATTTCGCCCAGGGATGAACATGGCTTCGTCGGGATCGTCAGCCGCGGGAACGCTGGTGCCGGACACGCTCCAATGATCGCCGTACGCGGCCGCAATCGGGGCGGAAAGCACCGTTAGCGGCATCACGTTGGGGTTTCCAAGCGCGTCGATGAACGCATGCAGCCCCTGCAACTCGATGTGTTCCCACGCCAGGCCGCACTTCACGTAGATTGGATAAACCTGAGCCTCGCGAGCCATTTGAGCGATCAAAACCGAGCTGTCCAGGCCGCCGCTCGCCAGTACCGAGACCTTGTCCAAGCTGATGCTCCTTGAAAGTCGGCGCGGCTGTCGCCGCGTTTCCCACGAAACCGTAGCATCGATGGAGCCATCGCAGCCACCCGACGGCGCCGACTCGATTATTAATTAAAGTCGATGACACGATAGATGTCTGCCGAATTTTTGCTTGACCGGCGTGAGTCAGGGCTGGCAGGCACGGGCATCCGGGCCACCCTTTGCGGCTCCCACGCGCGGATTAAGTCTTGAACCACAGGCGCTGGAAAAGTCGGCATTTATATGGTCTAAATATAGCATGAACAGCGCCGCCTCTACGAAAGCTGCCCTGACAGTTATCGCGATCATGCTCGCCTTGACCGCATGCAAGGAGGGCGCTGCGCCTCCTGCTCCTCAGTCCTCTGTGCCGGGGGCTGCGCCAGCGCCTGAGGCGAAGCAAGTTGCAATAGATACGATTCACGAAGGTGTATATCAACCAAATAATCAACAGTTAGCTGTAAACATTGTCAAGGACAAGGCCGGTGTGCCGAGGATTGGCTATGTGGGAATCCATCTCCCGGCCACTTTGGCTATAGACAAGGTCCTCCTGAAGAGTGGGGCCCCTTTTGGTACCGTCTTGGACAATAAACTCGTTTTTCAGTTTCCTGTAATGCTCTCCTTCTCGCCAAGTAACAACGTGAGCACTGAATCCGGTGGCAAGCTGAACGTGGCCTACTTCAAGGGAGAGATCGCCGCAACAACGACCGACGGGCTTTCATGCCTACTCACCCGGATCAACTCGCTGGATAATGCAGACCAATTCACCGCAAGAGATATAAACTTGAACCCGCCAGATGAAAATGCGAAGTTAGACAAAACGTACACGCTCATACTGATGCCTAAAAGCAAAACAGACTAAAACGGGTCCACTCACATGACGAACCAACACGCATCTTTCAGACATCGGCTTTGTGCTCGCTGCTCGTTCGGATCGGGTAGAAATGGAAACAACCGGCGAGACGAAGGACGCGCCGAGGTTCGTCGTTAGGTCCGCCAAGCGACTGCTTGTTACGCCATGAACGTAGGGTGCTGGCGCGAGGTGTCCCAGAGGGCCAACTCTCAAATTTCGCATAATGGTTTCGCGGAAGTTGGCCAAGCAGGGAAGCGCGTGCGAGAGCAGGGGCACTCGGTACTGTTTCGTCCGGCTTACCAGTTAGTGCAGGAGCTGCTCGCCGCTAAGCGCGATCTGGTGCTGCCGCAGAAGTTGCGCCGGCTCGATTCATTCGAGCTTCTGATCCTGGATGACCTTGGCTACGTCAAACAGAACCCCGAGCGCATTGACTCACGATTTTTGTTACCGAGTCGGTGCCGGTTGCCTCACGTAAACTGCTACCCGGCAGCGGAACGGCTGCGGGGTGGTGGCGGAGATGGCGAGGCAACTTCCCCGTGGCAGCCGACGGTACTATATCCCTGTACAACACGCGAAGGAGATAGACGGCCCCCATGACGCGAGCGGTCTGCGCAAAGTGTGGGAAATCCGCCCAAGGAGAATTCTACTGGTTTACTTTCGGTCGGCTTGTAAGCAGCCGCAGGACTCGCGAGCGCAACAGCCCATACACTACAACGACCAACCACTACCAAATCATAGGCCGCCACAGCGCTTTCATCTGCGTGCGCTGCGGCCGTCGGCGTCACATGGCCGAAGCACTTGTCGAAGCCATTCCGATCTACCTCGTTTCACTGTTGATGGTCTTCCGCTTCATCACAGGGCACGACGCATTACCCGCGGCCATAAGTCCACGCGGGTTGTTGGCGTATTTCGCCGGCTTCGTCATCGTCATTCTGTCATTTTGCTGTGTCTTCGTCGGTTCCCTGAATTTTTTCAACCAAAACGTCTTGCAAAGGCTCTATAGCGCCCTGGCGTTCTGCGCGTTCGCTTCGTGTGTGGCAGCAGCAAAATGTTGGTATCTTTCAATGTTGGCCGCAATCCCCATGCGCACATCATTAGGAATACTCTTCAGTTTGACGACAGTCGGCTTACTGACACTTGCGCATGTTGTGTCGTGGCGAGCTGTGCTCCGCTCCAGAGCTTCGCCTGGCATCTGAGCCGTCCGGAATTGGAGCTACTGCACACAGGGGAAACGACGGATCGTTTCTCCATTATCTATTTGCTGAAAGTTCTGATTGGCTGGGTGGATAAGGAGACCCGGAGACGACAGAGTCCGCACGGCGATGGTGTCGTGACTCTTGGTGGCCTCCGTGGATGGAACGATAGAGATCTCCAACGTCTCAAAAATGAGGTGGACCCCGAAATTTAGACCCACAGGCTAAAGCCAGCCTGGAGATACGCGGATAGCTGTTGAAATTGAAGTGGCGGCAATCCTCAATTAAGGCAAGTTATGCGATCTTGATTTTCCCAATGCGCGTTTGCGCGGACCATCGATTCGCCCCGCCCGGCTTCAGAGGAGCAAGATGCCAACCCGAAATTCCTCGTGGTACGTCGATTTCTTTCGCGACGACTACCTGAACGTCTATGGCCACATGTTCACCGAAGAGCGAGCCGAAAAGGAGGCCGCTTTCGTTGCGAGCGCGCTCGGCCTGAAGCCCGGTGCATGTATTCTCGATCTTTGTTGCGGGCAGGGACGGCACGCCGTGCGATTGGCTAAGCGCGGATTTCGCGTCACCGGTCTCGATCTGAATCGCGACTATCTCGAACTCGCGCGGCGGGCGGCCGAAGCCGGCAACGTCGCGCTCGAAACCGTCCCCGCTGACATGCGCGCGATCCCTTTCGAAAGTCGCTTCGACGCCGTCATCAATATGTATTCGTCATTCGGCTACCTGGAGTCGGAAGCCGAGGATTTCAAAGTGCTGGAATCAGCGGCCAAAGCGCTCAGACCCGGCGGGCAACTTATTCTGGATATGCTCAACCGCGAATGGGCGGTCGCCAACTATATCCAGAACGACTGGCATTCCAGCGCCGACGGAACTCTTTACGTGGAGCGCCGTGACCTCGATCTCGCGACCAGCCGAATGCACGTCAGCTTCATCGTCGTCGCTCCGAACGGAGGCCGGCGCGAGTCGGTCGGCCACATTATCCGGCTCTATACGCTCACCGAAATGGCTCGTTTGCTGGAACGCGTGGGCCTCGGCGTTACGGCGGTGTTCGGCGGATTCGATGGCGAACCCTACGTGATCGATACGCGCCGGATGATCATTCAGGCTTGCAAGGGCTCGTGACTGAAATCGCGGACTCGTTCGGCAGATGGTTAAACGAAGTGCCGTTCGATATAGGTCAGCGCGGTCTCCAGGTCGGGCAGAATCTTGGTGCAGAACCGCACCATCCACGGCGAGCAATCGGCGAACTCGAAGGGGCTGAAGGCGATCACGAACTTGCCAAGCTGATGGCCGGCGTAGAAGACCTCCATCGCGGTGCCGATCGAGGGCTTGGAGTAGTTGACCAGGAGCAGATCCGCGTCGCGGACGTCCTGGAGGTCGAACTCGACGATTTCGTTGGCGGAGTCGATCTCGTGGTCGCGAAAATTGCGCCTGAGCGGGTCGAGCAGGATAAAACGTCCGGCCAGCCGCTCCTTGGCGCGTGTGCGCCAGTCCTTGGCGTTCGGCCCTTCCTGATCCATAATCGGACCGCACAGATATATCTTCTTCGATTCCGTCATCGACGCCGGAATCTAGCACAGCCCGGCGTCACAAGCATCCGCGCGCGATTCCTGGAACCACGCCAAGTATTTGCAACCGGAACGCTTTGATAACGTAAGGAGGTTGAAAGGCGCAGGAAGGCGCCCGTCGCGATGGCCAAACCGGAGCAAGCACAAGCGTATACCCAGGACAGCACGGGCCAATCGGCCCCGTCGGCTCAGGCCGCAAAAGGCGCCCTCGAGGGGCGGGGACTGGTCAAGAGCTACAGCGGTCGAGTGGTGGTTAACAACGTTAACGTCAAGATAAATCGCGGCGAGGTGGTCGGCTTCCTCGGCCCGAACGGCGCCGGCAAGACCACCACGTTTTACATGCTGGCGGGCCTGCTCAAGCCCGATTCCGGCCAGATCATCCTGGGCGGTGACGAGATCACGAAGTTGCCGATGTACCAGCGGGCGCGTCGCGGAATCAGCTACCTGCCTCAGGAGGCCTCGGTCTTTCGCAAGATGACCGTGGCGGAAAACATCCGCGCGGTGCTGGAAACTCTGCCGTTGAACGCCGAGGAGCGTGAGGCGCGGCTCCAATCACTGCTGGACGAGCTGGATATCGCCCATCTGGCCAAGTCCAAGGCCAGCGTGCTGTCAGGCGGAGAGCGCCGGAAGGTGGAAATTACGCGGGCGCTGGTGCTCGATCCGCTGTTCCTATGCCTGGACGAGCCGTTTGCCGGGATCGACCCGATCACGGTGCTGGAGATTCAGCGGATCATCACTTATCTGCGCGAACGCGGGATCGGAGTGTTGATGTCCGATCACAACGTGCATGAGACACTGACGGTTATCGATCGCGCCTATATTATCCACGAGGGCCGAATCCTCACCGAAGGGACGGCCGACCAGATCGTCGATAGCGCGCAAGTTCGCGAAGTATTCCTCGGCGAGCGCTTCCGATTGCGTCAGTAAGTTCGCGCTGTACGTCGCCCGTGAAGCGCGAGCATTCGGAAAGGCGCTTTCGCGCGGATTTGCTCTAAACGAAGCGGAAACAGCGCCGACCGGAAGTCAGGAAGTGGGAATTTTGGCAATCCCCTGGGCCAAGGCGACCACATGGTCCCACAGGTCTCGCGCACTCGGGAGCGGGTAGCCAGCCATACCGGCGACAAGCTTCGTGAGCCCCAAGATCAAGACGAAAAGGACGATACGTTCAACCATCAGCGCGCGCGCTTCGGCCCCCGGACGCCGGCGCTTGGACACCTTATCCGACATGTAATCAATAGTGTCCATATGAGATTTTCATATCTCGCTTGAGCAAGTCATGCAAGCCTAAAGGCGACGTAAATGCATCGCCTATTATCGCGCTATTGTAGAGCCAACTCGGGCGAGAGTGGGCCTATGCGTGGACTTCCATAGGCCGGTACCGACGCGTGTGGCGGGAGCTAATTGCGTGGGTCCGGGATGAGCTTAAGTCGGCCTTGCGAGGCTGGCTTTTTAGCCTTGGCACGTGGAGCCGAGGCCGTTGCCTTATTTGGCGTCTTAATACCGGCGCGTCCGGGAGTGTTGCCGCGCGCGGCGCCGGCTGCATCTTGGCTGCCGGCGATGCCGG
>JBEKLA010000051.1:0-19735 GCA_050010455.1 Binataceae bacterium (SeqCode)
ACGCCGACGCCTACTCCGACGCCGACGCCTACTCCGACGCCGACGCATACCCCAACGCCGACGCCTACTCCAACGCCGACGCCTACTCCGACGCCGACGCCTACTCCGACGCCGACGCCTACTCCAACGCCTACTCCAACGCCTACTCCAACGCCTACTCCGACTCCAACTCTGACGCCTACTCCAACGCCTACTCCGACGCCGACGCCTACCCCGACTCCGACGCTTACTCCGACGCCCACACCGACTCCGCTGATCGGACCGGTCGGCGACAATAGCGCCGGCACCGGCTCGGATCCGGCCAGCAACATCCCGGGAAACAGCGAGCCGAACGGAACCGGCGTTGCCGATCGCTTCTTGATCAGCATCGTTGCGATTCAGGGAATGAGCAACAACCTGGCGACAAACATCGACGCGTCATCTGCCTTCCTCTGCCTGCCCACCGCTCCGGCCACATGGACATCCATCGGCGACTGGACCTGCGGTACGGGAGCGAACGCGCTCCACGTGGCTGCGGCGTACAGGATCACTGACGGTAGTGACTCCCCGGGTACCGGGTTCAGCTGGACCTTCAGCAGCACGTCCTGCGGCAGCCAAACCGCTGCCGATTTCATAGCCTCGGTGACCAACACTGTGTACTCTTCGGTGGACCACTCGGCGCCGATCGATGTCGTCGGTAGTGACTCATGCGTGGTGAACCAAACAGGTGGGTTGCCCGTAAGCACGGTCGCGGTTACCACGAACGTGGCCAATGACCTGGTCGTCGGGATATTCGACGCGGCGAACGCGGACCAGTCGCTGGTGCTGCCGGTAAGCGGAAGTGACTTAAGTTCCGTGGTGGGTGAAGACAATACCGGCTTCGGTCCCGCTAATTTCACGGCATACCAAAATGCCAAAAAAATCGGCGTTAGCTGCCAGTCGCCGCCAGGCAATAACAACGGCGAGTGCGGTCCGGCTGGTTCCTACGGGCCGTTCACGGCGACCCAGTCTCAGACCGGCACGAGCATCGGCGTGACACTCGCGCTGCAGCCGGGGTCCTGATGAGAGATTAACGATCCTCGGACTCGGTGATGAGCTGAGTCCGAGGTCCTAAAAGAAAGCGGCCCGCCGCTCGATTAGTCGAGCGGCGGGCCGCCGCATTTGTGGCTATCGCATCGAAGCGCCGGCTGCTAAAAACTTCTATGACCACTCTGAATCCACTCACGATGGGTCGGCGGGTGATGCTCGCCACCGAGCATTACCTGTCGGCTGCGGCTGGCGCTAGCGTATTCGCGCGCGGCGGCAACGCGATCGACGCCGCCGTCGCGGCGACGTTCGTCGAAGGCGTGGTGAATCCCCACATGCACACGATCGGCGGCGAGGCGCCGATGCTGATCTACTCTCCGAAGGCCGGTCGCATCGTCAGCATCAACGGCAATACGACGGCGCCGGCGCGCGCCACTATCGCTCACTATCGCGGCCTCAATTTGGATCTCATCCCGGGCGAGGGGTTGCTGAGTGCCGGAGTGCCGGCCGCGCTCGACGCCTTGCTTACCGCGCTGGCGCACTTCGGAACTATGTCGCTCGCCGACGTCGTCGAGCCGGCGCTGGCTCTCAGCGCCGAGGGATTTCCGATGCATGCGGGATTGAGCGGCGAAGGCAGCACCTGGACCGGGATGGGCGGAGTGGCAGGCGCGGGGTCGATCAAGTTCAACGCGAAAAAGTTTCGTGAACGCTGGCCTTCCAGCGCGCGGCTGTATCTTCCCGACGGCGAGGTCCCGATGGTCGGGGCGATCATCAAGAATCCGGCGCTGGCGCATTTTTTCCGCCGCCTGCTCGACGCTGAAGCGGGCGCGCGTAAGCGCGGACGCGAAGCCGCGCTTGATGCGGCCCGCGATCGTTTCTATCGCGGCGATATCGCCACAGAAATCGTCGCCTGGTCCGATGCCAACGGCGGCCTGCTCGCGGCGGACGATTTTCAGGCCTTCATCACGAAGCTCGAAGAGCCGGTTTCGACCGGCTATCGCGGAGTCACCGTCTTCAAGTGCGGACCGTGGTCACAGGGGCCGGTTTTCTTGCAGCAACTGCGTCTGTTGGAAGGCTTCGACCTGCGCGCGATCGGACACAACTCCGCTCCGTATATTCATCGCGTCGTCGAAGCCACGAAACTCGCATTCGCGGATCGCGAAGCTTATTACGGCGATCCTGAATTCGTGCGCGTGCCGCTCGAGGGATTGCTCTGCGAAGAATACGCGCGGATGCGCCGCGCGTTGATCGATCCGGACCGCGCTTCACTCGAACAGCGTCCCGGCGATCCGATCGGGATGCGGCCGCTGGCGGCGATGCCGCTCGATGCGCGAAGCTGGGGCGCCGGCACTGTCCACGTCGACGCGGCCGACCATCACGGCAACCTGATCTCGATTACCCCGAGCGGCGCCTGGATTTCGAGTTCGCCCGTAATCGACGCGCTCGGTTTCCCGCTCGGCTCGCGATTGCAGACCTTCTACCTCGACCCGCGTCATCCTAACGCCGCGATGCCGCGCAAGCGGCCGCGCACCACTCTGACGCCGTCGTTGGCGATGCGAAACGGCGAGCCCTATATCGCCTTCGGTACGCCGGGCGGCGATCAGCAGGATCAATGGACGCTTCAGTTTTTCCTGAACGTCGTCGACTTCGGGATGAACCTGCAGGAGGCGATCGAAGCGCCGAAGTTCTCGAGCGCGCACTTCCCCTCGACGTTCTATCCACACGGCGCCTTGCCGGGCGTACTCAGAATTGAGGATCGAATCGACGCGTCAGTGCGTGACGCGCTCGCCGCTCTCGGCCACAAGGTCGAAACCCGTCCGTCCTGGAGCGAAGGCAACGTGCTTGCGGTTCAAATCGATCGCGATCGCGGCCTGCTGTGCGGCGGCTCCGATCCCAGGGGCCAGCTATCGGTCGTGATGCCGGCGCAAGTCATCGGCTGGTGACAGCCGATCACTCATCTCGCAAGCGATGTGCTTGTCATTCCGAGCGAGGCTTCCGAGCGAGGAATCCCGGAAAACGGACTTTATTCTTGAGTCAGCCGCCGGGATTTCTCGCTTCGCTCGAAATGACGTCTGGCGCGTTCGTTTGCCGAGACCAATCCCTTATCAAGCGCCGGTTTTCTTCGATCGCGGATTGCGCGCGCCAGCGGCGAGAGCGTTGCTCGACGCCTTGCCTGGAACGCCCAGCGGCGGTTCGGTCGCTTCGTCCAGAATTGTTTTGATCGAGTACCAAACGAATACCGTGATCGCGATGATCGCAACCAATCCAGCAATCGCCGGTGCGATTTGCGAGCCCGCGATTTGCAGATCGGCGCCGCCAGTCTCTTCCACTTGCTTGAGCAGCGTGCCGAGATAGGCGTACATCAGCGTCACCGGAATCAGTCCTATCCACGAGCCCAACACGAACTGCCCCAGCGAAATCCCGCTCATCCCCAGCACGTAGTTCAAGAGATTGAACGGGATGAGCGGAGTCAGCCGCGTCAGAATCGCGAACCTGACTCCGTGATCGGAAATCGCCTGGTCCATGCCGGCCCGCTTGGGATTGCCGGACATTCCCGCAACCACCAACTCGCGCGCCAGGACTCGTCCCGCGATGAAGGCGGCGGTGGCGCCGGCGGTGCTTCCGATCCAGGCCGTGATCGCGCCGGTTGTAATCCCGAACAGGTAGCCCGACGCGATCGTCAGGAACATTCCGGGCACCACGAACAGGCAGGCGGGTACGTAGGCGGCGGCGATCAGCGCTGGGCCCCACACGCCCATCGCGTGCGCGGTTTCGAACAGGCTGAACAAGATTTTGCTTACGGGGAGAACGATCATGGCCACAGCGATCGTGACCAGGCATCCGATCATCACCCACAGGCGCGTGACCGAAACGCGATCCAGCGGCTTCCCGGAGGAGTCACGCATTCGTGCAACAGTTGATGCGCGCCTAACGCCCTCGCGGCAGGCCCAATACCCGCTCGGCGATAATGTTGCGCTGGATCTCGGAGGTCCCTTCTTCGATCGTGTTGCCGCGCGAGCGCAATAATCCGTACTGCCAGCGCCCGCCTTCGATCGCGTACTTCGTATCGCCCTGGAGCATGCCGCGCGGTCCCTGCAGCGTCAGCGCGAACTCGTTCATCCGCTGATTCAGCTCGCTCCACAAGAGCTTCGAGATCGAGCCCTCGGGCCCGGGCGTTCCGCCATGAACCAGGCGCGAGAAGTTGCGATAGGCGAAGTACTTCATCGACTCGACGTCGATGTAGAACTGCGCGAGCTGCTGGCGCACCACGCGATCGCTGCTGAGCGGCTTGCCGTCGCGAGTGGTGAGCTTGCGCGCGAGGTCGGCGAGATCGTCGAACGTGTTGCGGAAGCGGGTCACGACCGCGAGCGCGAACGTCGCGCGCTCGTTCATCAGCGTGGTAAGCGCGACCTCCCATCCGCCGTTCAGTGGCCCGAGCAGATTCTCGCGCGGCACGTGCACGTCCTCGAAAAACATCTCGTTGAACTCTTGCTCGCCGGTCATCTGCCTGAGCGGACGCACCTTGATGCCGGGCGTCTTCATGTCGACCAGCAGGTAGGAGATGCCGCGATGTTTGGGCGCGGAGGGATCGGTGCGCACCAGCAGCATGCACCAATCGGCGACGTGGGCGAGCGAGGTCCACACCTTCGATCCGTTGACGATGAATTCGTCGCCCTTGAGTTCGGCGCGAGTCTTGAGCGCGCCGACGTCGGAGCCGCAATCGGCCTCCGAAAAGCCCTGGCACCAGATCTCCTCGCAGGAGAGGATCTTGCGCACGAAGCGTTTCTTCTGCGCTTCGGTGCCGTGCTCGAGGATGGTCGGACCGGCCATCCACAGCCCGAGCAGATTGAGCGGCCCCGGGGCCCTGACCCGCGCCATCTCGTCGTTGAAGATCGCGGTTTCGACCACGGTCTTGCCGTGCCCACCGTATTCGACGGGCCAGTTGATCCCGAGGTAACCGGCCGCGTGCATCCGCCGCTGCCAATCTCTCAGCAGCTCCAGGGTTGGCTTGTCAGTTGGCAGCGAAAAGCCGCGCTCGACGATCCCTTGCGGCAGGTTCCGCGCGAGCCACTCACGAGCTTTTTGACGGAACGCCGCCTCCTCGGGGCTGTCACTAAGATCCATCGATCAGATGCTCCGTTAGATGCGCTCGACGATCGTGGCGATACCCATGCCGCCGCCGATGCACATCGTGGCCAGGCCGGTCGTCTTGTTGGTGCGCTCGAGTTCGTCGACCAGCGTTCCCAGCAGCATCGCGCCAGTCGCGCCGAGCGGATGGCCGAGCGCGATCGCGCCGCCGTTCACGTTGACCCGCGCCGGATCGATATTGCAATCTTTCATCACCTTGAGCGGCACGCTGGCGAAGGCTTCGTTGATCTCGACCAGATCGATATCGCTGATCTTCATTCCGGCGCGTTTGAGACACTTCTGCGTGGCCGGAATCGGCCCGGTCAACATGATAACCGGCTCGGCGCCGATAGTGGCCGTGGCGCGGATACGAGCCCGCGGTTTCAACCCGTGAGAGCGCGCGAATTCCGGCGACGCCAGCAGCACCGCCGCGGCTCCGTCGACGATTCCGCTCGAATTGCCGGGAGTGTGCACATGCTTGATCCGGCCCGCCTGCGGATAGCGGGTTAGCGCCTGCTCGTCGAGGGTTAGCTCGGCGCCATCACGGCTGGCGCCCGCCTTCACGAACGCGGGCTCGAGCTTGGCCAAGCCTTCGAGCGTGGTGTTGGGGCGCGGATACTCGTCTTGAGCGAGCAGCAGTTTGCCGTCGAGATCGTAGACCGGCACGAGGCTCTTCTTGAAGCGGCCCTGTTCGATCGCCACCTTGGCCTTCTGCTGGCTTCCAAGCGCGAAGCGATCGAGGTCCTCGCGGCTGAAATTGTCGAGCGTCGCGATCAAATCCGCCGAGATACCCTGTGGCACCAGCGGATGGAGTTTATAAAGATGCGGATTTTCGCCGCCGAGGCCGCCGCCGTCGCTGAACATCGGGCATCGCGACATGCTCTCGAGGCCGCCGCCGATCACGAGGTCGAGCTGGCCCGCCAGCACGCCCATCGCGGCGAAGTTGACCGCCTGCTGGCCCGATCCGCAGAAACGGTTGAGCGTGACTCCGGTCGGCTGATGGGGCCATCCTGCCGCCAGCACCGCCATCCGCGCCGGACATGCGCCTTGCTCGCCCGCCTGCGACACGCATCCCATCACCACGTCGTCCACGTTGACAGGGTCGAAGCCGTTGCGGTTTTTGAGCGCGTTCAGGCACTGCGCCAGCAGTTCCTGCGGATGGGTTTCGGAGAGCGCGCCTTTGCCTTTCTTGCCAATTCCGCGCGGGGTCCGTACCGCATCAATAATCCATGCTTCGGCCATCGAATCTTCCTCCCTGTCTACAATTGCGCTTCTGTTACGTGGCAGCCCCGGATGCAAGCGACCGATCCGGTCCAGGCGTGCCATCAAGCCGGCGTTACTTAAGGTCTAACCCCGCAATCTACAACACAGCGAATCGAAAATGCCAGCGCGCCCAACAATGTCGAACGCGCCTGCGCACGCGCAAACGGCTTCGTTTCCCGTGCTGCGAGGTTGCGGTAATCTCCTATGATGACCTATCGGGGCGGATGTCATTGCGGCAAGGTCGCCTTCGAAGTCGACGGCGAACTTACCAGGGCAGGGCAGTGCAATTGCTCGATCTGCACCAAAAAGGCTTATCTCCACTGGATTGTCGAGCGCGATCGCTTCCGGCTGCTGACCCCGGAATCGGCGCTCGCGGTCTACAGCTTCAATACCCGGACCGCCAAGCATTACTTCTGCCCGGCTTGCGGCGTAGCATCGTTCTATGTCCCTCGCTCGGATCCGGATAAGATCGATATAAACGTTCGCTGCCTCGATGGCGTTGATGTCTCCAAGCTAGAGGTTTACTTCTTCGATGGCCGCAACTGGGAAGAAGCCCATCGGCAGCGGGCGCACACGCGATTTCATGCGGATCGGGCGAATCGCGATTGATCGCTGCGTAATTTTGGTGCGAAAGCTTTGAAGCGATTGCCGACTCTTGGTTTCACCCCGGCTGATTTCGAAGTTTTCCGGGTGGAAGGCTTCAATCAGCGGATGGCGCAGATTTACGAGCACGTGCGTCCCAAGTTGATTAGGCTCGGCGGCGAGCTCGCGCCCGAGCTGGCCCGCAAGCTCCATCTCGAATTTTTTCCGCACGTCGCCAAGCACGCGCGGCGGACGGTGAACCCTCCCGCCGAAACGTGGTGCGCTTTCGGCCCCTCGCCGAAAGGCTACAAGCGCTATGGATACCTGGCGCTGTGCATCTCGTCGGTCGGCCTGCACGCTCGTCTCGTGGTCAAACCCGAGGCCGATCATCGTCCGCAGATGGCCGACGGCTTGCGGAGCAAAGCCGACGAATTGGTGCGAAGCTTCAAGAGCGTCGGGCTGAGCCGTTACGATAAGTGGAATTTCCGCGATCTCCCGCAATCGATCGCCGGCGGTCGCGAGCTATGGAGCGAGCTGGCGGACGCGCTCGACAAGAAGACCGGCGCAATAGATGTTGGCTTCGGATGGAAGGGGAAGGCCGCGCTCAGGCTCGGCCGCGCCGAGTTGCTCGACGCCTATCGCGAACTCGAGCCGCTCTACCGAATCTGCCGGTCGGTATCCTAACAAGTTATGCCGCGTGTGACTGATGGCTGAAACCGCAGTGGCGGTAATCGGCGCGGGCGCCTGGGGGACCGCACTCGCTACGATGCTCGCGCGGAGCGGACGGCGTACGACGCTGTGCGTTCGGCGCGCGGCGCATCTGGCGGCGCTGGCCGAGAGTCGCGAGAACGCGTCCTATTTGCCGGGGATCAAACTACCCGAAACGCTGCATGTTACCGATCGATGGGAGGACGCGGTTGCGGAGGCGAATTACGTCCTGATGGTGACGCCGTCGCGATTCGCGCGTCAGGCGGCGAGCAGAATCGCGCCGGCGCTCCGCCTGGGGATTACGATCGTCAGCGCGACCAAGGGTATCGAAGAGGATTCGCTGAAAACCATGGTCGCGATGCTGGCTGAATTCGCGCCGGCATCGGCCGGGCTGGCGGTGCTATCCGGACCTGGCTTTGCCGCCGAGATCGCACGCGGGAAACCGGCGGCGCTGGTCGCCGCGTCGCGGGATGAAGCGGTGGCGCTCGGCGTCCAGAATCTTCTCTCCGGCCGCTCGCTGCGAATCTACCGCAGTAGCGACGTGATCGGCGTCGAGCTGGGCGGCGCGGTCAAGAACGTGATTGCGATCGCGTCGGGCGTCAGCGACGGACTCGACCTGGGCTTGAGCGCTCGCGCCGCGCTGATAACGCGAGGGGTGGCCGAGATGACGCGCCTGGCGCTCGCGCTGGGAGCGCGGCGCGAGACGATGTCGGGACTTGCGGGACTGGGCGATCTGGTGCTGACCTGTACCGGAAGCATCTCGCGCAATTACACGCTGGGCTTGAAGCTCGCGCGCGGACAATGGGACATTCTGGCTCAGGGCGAAGAAGGCAAGCCGGTCGCCGAAGGGATTGCCAACGCGCGTTCGATCAAGCGACTGGCGGAGCGCGAACGGGTCGAAATGCCGATTGTTTCGGCGGTCTATCGATGCCTCTATGAAGGAAGCTCTGCGCAGGTTATGGTCGAAGAGTTGCTGAGCCGCGAGCTTAAGGCCGAGTTCTGAAGGTCGCGCGCGCCGCGCTTGGATTTGCCGCGGCAATTGAACATTAGGACGAACTGACAAGACGGAAGGGTCACGAAGGATACATGGCAGAAAAAGAGAATTGCAAAGCCAAGGATTGCACTCACGAGGCCTACGCCAAGGGCTACTGTCGCAAGCACTATCGGCTGTGGACCAAGGGTGAGATGCCGAAGGCGCGCTACAAGATTTGCACCACCGAGAAATGCCGCAAGAAGCGCTTTCGCGGAAGCCTGTGCGAGGAGCATTACAAAATCGCGCACGGCAAGAAGGCTGAGGCGGCTGCCGCGGCTGCTCCAGCCGCAGCGCCGGCCGCGCCGGCGGCTTCCGCCTGACGCGATGATACTACGGGCGGGATAGCGCGCTCGGCTCGCCGGGCCGAGCGTTATCCCGCCCGCCGCTTATAGCCATGGGGGATGGCGCTCGCGCAGCGAGCGCCATCCCCCATGGCGAGGTGACATGCGATGGCTAACCTTGTCGTGGCTGGCGCCGCCGGCCGCATGGGCCGAATCCTCACCGGACTGATTGTTCACGAGCCGGGTCACAAGATCGTGGCCGCGGTTGAAGCTGCGGGCAACCCTTCGATCGGCAAGGATGCCGGCGAGGTGGCTGGGCTCGGAGCGCTCGGCATCAAGATTACCGACAACTACGCGTCGGTGGCTCGGGCGGACACGGTGACGCTCGATTTCACTACTGCGGCGGCGTCGCTGGAACATCTGGAGGCGGCCGCCAAGTCGGGCGCGGCGATCGTGGTGGGCGCGACCGGATTCACGCCCGAGATGGAGTCGCGCGCACGCCTGTTGGCGGTCAAAACCCGCAGCATAATCGCGCCCAACATGAGCGTCGGCGTGAACGTGTTGCTGAAGATCGTGGCCGAGGTCGCCGCGATCCTGCCCGACTTCGACGCCGAAGTGATCGAAATCCATCATCGCACCAAGCTCGACGCGCCGAGCGGCACCGCGCTCGCGCTGGGGCGCGCGATCGCCGCCGCGCGACGCCAGGATTTCGCCGCCAACGCCGTTTTCGGCCGCGAGGGCATGACCGGCGTTCGGCCGCCCGAAAAGATCGCGGTGATGGCGCTGCGGGCGGGCGACGCGGTCGGCGACCATACTGTGATCTTTGGCGGCCAGGGCGAGCGCCTCGAACTGATCCATCGATCGCAGAGCCGCGAATCGCTCGCGCGCGGCGCGCTGCGCGCCGCGGCCTGGCTCGTCGGACAAAGGCCGGGACTGTATACGATGCGCGACGTGCTCGGCCTGTAAGATCGCCGGGCGGCAGAAAACTGATTCCGCCAGCGTGCTGAACTCGAAGGATCGGCGAAAAACTTCGTTTCACTCCTTTTTCAAAAATCCGTTGATTTCTAAGAGTTATATACGCCACTTTCGCCGTATAATCTCCCGGGATCGTTCCCCCTGAAACATCGAAGCCCGACCCGATCGGGCCAGGCTTCATAACCATCCCGGCAATTACCAAACTCGCGGCTCCGCGATCAAGCCGAAATCTTCGCGGCGGCCACCTTCGTTCAGGATGACGGGTCAGAGGGTCCCTTCGTAAACGAATTTCAAACTCAGGGCGCTAGGCGCGTCGCAATCCAACGCGAGGCGTCACGAGCTGGAGTCCCGGCCGATCGATAATCGGCTGATCGCGATCGTCGAAGCGGGCCCATCGGAAGAAAATCACGGTGAACACACCGATAAAGTAAAATCCCGCCCCCACCCACAAAAGCAACCCACCCAGCACCAGGTCCGCCAACGGCGAGAGCCCGAACGGATGAGGCCCTTCGAGATACCAGGGATAAATCACCTTGTCGGCCAACGTGATCGGCGCTGCCACGGCCGCCATCGGGACGAGCATCGCGAACAGGTACAGTAGCTGCGCCGGATACGACAAACGCGGCATCTCGGGAACCGGGCTCAGCAGCGGCAGCCACACGATCACGCCTACGGCCATCAGGATCAAATGGACCGCGATATGGACGTCGTCGTTGCGGCACATGATATCGAACACCACCGGGAAATGCATGATGACGAGGAAGCCGTTGTAGATCGAGAATGCGACCAGCGGATTCGCCACCCATCCCGCGATCCAGGCCAATGGGCGCGGCTTGACCAACGGCTTCAACATCCATCCCGGAATTCCCAGCAGCAACAGCGGCGGCATCACCAGCGCCAGTATCAGATGCTGGAACATGTGGGCGCTGAACGATCGCGCATCTTCAAACGCGTCGACCGGTCCGTCGAGGGCAAACAGGATGGTTATCATCGCGCCCGCGAAAGCCGCCGCCTGGCCGCGGGTTACCGGGCGCCTGGCGCGCCGCGCGGCGTAGACATATATCGCGGCGAGAATCAGAACGCCGACGAACACGCTTGGATGCAAGCTTTCCATGGGACTCGTTCAGACGGCGCCCATGTACACCGTGAACAGCGTAATCATAACGATAATTACCAGCGTCGCGAGCAGCAGCAGCGGGAGAAAGATCACGGTATACCCGAGGCTGTCGTACTTGAGATGCATGTAAAACATGACCACCAGCGCAAACTTGCCGCCGGACAGGATAATCAATAACGGCACCAGCACCCCGCGAAGGGCGTTGACGTAAAAGACCCCGATTTCCAGGCCCGTAAGCGCGGTCAGCACCGCCGCGACCACCACATAAACCATCGCGCTCGGCGCGGCGTGCCCATGTTCGATCGCAACCTGCCCTTGTTCCATCACACCGGCATGCCCTTGTTCCATCACACTGACCCCGTAGCCTTCATCAGATAGATCAAACTAAAGATGACGATCCAAACGATATCGACGAAGTGCCAGTAAAGCGCCGCGCAATCCAGCGCCAGGCTGCGCTTGCTCTCCAGCCCGCCCGTCATCGAGGCCACTCCCAATATCAGCAGCCAGATTACGCCGATCGTCACGTGGGCGCCGTGGAAGCCGACCAGGGTAAAGAACGTCTGCCCAAAAAGATTGGTCTGGAGCGTCAGCCCCTCGTGATAGAAATGCGTGAACTCGTAGACTTGTCCGCCCAGGAAAATCAGGCCGCAGCCGATCGTGCCGAACAGCCATATCCGCGACCATCGATAGTCGGCGCGCTGGAGCGCGGCCAGCGCCAGCACCATCAGCAAGCTGCTCATCAGCAGAATGAACGTGCTGAACGAGGTCAGCGGGATCTCGAGGATGTCCTTGGCGGTCGGGCCGGTCAGGTTCCTGCCCTTGTAAATCAGGTAGGTCGAAATCAGCGCGGCGAAAAAAATCGTCTCCGACGCGATGAAGGCCCACACCCCGATCTTGCGATTATCCAGCCCGCCTCCGGGCTCGACCGCGGCGTCCGCCTCACCGTAGCCGGGCAGCTCGAACGCCATGCCGACGATCGCCAGAAGCGTGACCGCGGCGCCCACCAGCACGATCCGCAGCCAAACCATCATGCCGATTCCCATCACCAGGACGCCCGCGGCGAGGATTAGCGGGAATATCGAGAGCGGCGGAACATGAATCTTCTCGTGAGCGCCGCCCGCGCCGCCGGGTTCCGGGTGTTCAGCCGCGTGTGCGGACTCGGCGCCTTGCCCGTACTTATCCAGCCAGAATGGATCGCGTCCGCGCACAACCGGGATACGCGCGAAGTTGTACTCGGGCGGCGGCGAGGGCATGGTCCACTCCAGCGTCCGTCCGTCCCAGGGGTCGTTGCCGGCGACTTCGCCGAGGCGGCGCGATACGACCATGTTTATCAGCAGCACGAGCACCGACGTGGCCAGGATGAAGGCTCCGATCGTCGCGAGTAAGTTGAGCGAGTCCCAGCCCATTCCCGGCGCGTAGCGATAGACGCGCCGCGGCATCCCCTCGGCGCCGAGAATGTGCATCGGGAAGAAGGTGAGGTTGAAACCGATCACCGTCAGCCAGAAGTTCAACTTGCCCAGCCGCTCATTGAGCATCCAGCCCGTGACTTTCGGCCACCAGTAGTACAATCCGCCGAGCAGCGCGAAGGCGGTGCCGCCGAACAGCACGTAATGAAAATGCGCCACCACGAAATACGAATCGGTCTGTTGCAGATCGATCGGAGGCGACGCGTGCATTATCCCGCTCAGACCGCCGATCGTGAACTGCAGAATAAACGCCAGCGCGAAGTAAAAGGGCGTCTTCATCTGCAGCGAACCGCCCCAGATGGTGGCGATCCAACTGAAGATTTTGATCCCGGTCGGCACCGCGATCAGCATCGAGGTCAGCATGAAGGCGCTGTCGGCCACCGGTCCCATCCCGACCGCGAACATATGATGCGCCCACACTCCGTACGAGAGGAATCCGATCAGCGCGGTCGAGTAGACCATCATCGGGTAGCCGAACAGTTGCTTGCGCGCGAACACCGGCACTATCTCGGACATGATGCCGAAGGCGGGCAGCACCATGATGTAAACTTCGGGATGGCCGAACAGCCAGAACAGATGCTGCCACAAAAGCGGCGTCGCGCCGGCGACCACTTCATAGAAATGGGTGCCGTAGGCGCGATCCATCCATAGCAGGATCAATCCGACGGTCAGCGGCGGGAACGCCACCAGAATCAGCACGAACATCACCAGCGCCGACCACACGAACAGCGGCATCCGCATGAACGTCAGTCCCGGCGCGCGCATGTTGACGATGGTGACGAAGAAGTTGACGCCACCGATCACCGACGAGACGCCGAGGATCAATAAGCTGACGATCCAGAAGTCGACGTTCAGGCCGGGGGAATAATAGCGCTCGGTGAGATTGGCGTAACCGAACCATCCGACGTCGGGCGCGGCCTTCCACACCAGGCTCGCGTGCAGCAGCAAACCGCCAAACAGGAACAGCCAGTAGCTGAGCGCGTTGAGCCGCGGGAAGGCGACGTCTCTGGCGCCGATCTGAAGTGGCACCACGAAGTTGGAAAAGAATCCGACGCCAACCGGCATCACCACCAGGAAGATCATCGTGGTGCCGTGCATCGTGAAGATCTGATTGTACGCCGCCGCGCTGAGGAAAGTGCCGTTGGGGCCGGCAAGCTGAATCCGGATGAGCAAGGCCTCGATGCCGCCGATCAGCAGGAACGCGAGCGTGGTCAGGCCGTACAGCACCGCGATTCGCTTGTGATCGACCGTGGCGACCCAGCTCCACAGGCTGCTATCGCTCAGATAGTTGGCTTCGCTCGGCAGTTCTTTTGGATAAGCGGCCATGAGGTTCCTACTTCAGACTTTCGAGATAAGCGGCCAGTTGCGAAGCCTGCTCGTCGGATAGGCCGAGCGGCGGCATCTGGGCGCCGGGTTTCAGTTTCTTCGGATTTCGCACCCAGGCCACGACGTTATCCGCATTGTTGTCGAGCGTTCCCGCGGCCAGCGTGGTGCGGCTTCCGAAGTGAGTGAGATTCGGCGCGAGATGGCCGGACGATACGCCCGCAACCGTGTGGCAGGCGGTGCAGGGACTATTGGCGAAGATCTTCGCGCCGACCGCGATCGGGTCGCCGCTGCTCGCGTCGTGCACCGGCGCTACCGCGCCCGAGGTCTCGTGAACCGCCCAGTCGTTAAAGCGCTCGCGCGAGTCGACTACCACGCGAAATCTCATGTTGGCGTGCGAGAGGCCGCAGAATTCGGCGCACTGGCCGTAATAATCGCCCGGCGTGTCGGGGGTCAGCGTGAGTTCGTTGGTATGGCCGGGGACGACGTCGCGCTTGCCGCCGAGCATCGGCACCCAGAAGCTGTGAATCACGTCGGCGGATTCCAGATCCAGACGCACCGGCTGCCCGACCGGAAGATGCATCTCGTTGGCGGTCGTAATCCCGAGCGTCGGATACTGAAACTCCCACCACCATTGATGGGCGACGACTTTGACGAGTAGCGCGTTGGCCGGCGCCTCCGTCGGCTGCGAGCGGAATGTGACCAGAATCGAAGGAATCGCGATCAGCAGCAGGATACCGGCAGGGCCGGCGGTCCATGCCGCCTCGAGCAGCGGATTTTCATCCGCATGCTCCGATGCTTCGCCCTTGCCGGTGGCGCGCGTCGAGAAGCGGAACAGCGCCAGTCCCAGCGCCACGCTTACGATCAGCAGCACCAGCGTGTCCCAGCCGATAACTTCGAGATAGACGCCCAGAATCCAGTTGGCGAAATCAGACTTCGGCGCCATCGTGCTGAGCGGCAGATCGCTGTTGCCGCAGCCGGCTATCACAAGAGCCAAAGCCAGCTCGGCACCACGGCGCATCGCGCGATGCGAAAATCGAACCCTCATCGATGGCCTCCAGAATCGGGAGCGCTGACCGGCACCAGGCTCAGTCCCGGCAGTGCGCAAAGGCCGAAGATCCCGAAAAACCCGACCGTGATTAGCACCTCGGTTAAGCCCAACGGTATCGCCTTGGGCGAGAGTGAAGGAGCCACCAGCACGTAACGTTCGAGCCACATACCGATTAGCCCGAGCACGCACACCGGACCAAGGATCGCGGGCGTGCGTTTGGGTTTCCTGCCCATCAGGAAGGTGAACGGAATTACCCAGATGAGAACGAACGCGCTCCACCCGAGGACGCCCCACGGCAGTCGCTGCACCCGCGGCACCACGAAGAAAGTTTCGCGCGGAATATCGGCGTACCAGATCGGCAGATACTGCGCGAACAACAGGTAAACCCAAAAGACCGAGAACGCGAACACCAGCTTGCCAAGATCGTGCAAGATCGTGCCGCGATCGCCCGCCGCCGCGTGCCGCAACGGTTGTCCGCCGAAGATAAACACCGCGCCCATCGCGGCGAGCCCGCTCCAGAACGCACCGGCGAAGAAATAGGCGCCGAACAACGTGCTGTGCCAGCGCGGCGCCAGCGACATCACCAGATCGAACGCGAGCATCGAGTAGATCGCCGCGTACGCCATCGCGAGTGTCGGCGCCAGGCGCCGAATTGCCGCCGGCGGCATCTTGATATCGCTATAACTCTCCGCCCACTCAACGACGTCCGGGCGTCGCGAGACCCGGACGAACCACAGGCTCAACACCGCCATCAGCAGCAGGCCCCCACCGTCGCGCGCGAAAAAGAAAGGAGCGTTCAGCCATGCCGCGATTTCAGGGATCGGATGGTTGATCCACGGGTACAGAATCGCGCGACCCACGATGAGCACCCAGAACAAAATGAATCCCACCGGCAGGAATCCGACGAAGGCTTCCGCCAGGCGATAGACGCCGGCGCCGCCCCATCGCGCCTGCGTCAGATAGAACGCGGCCGACGCGACCGTCGCGCCCTGCGCGATGCCGAGCCAGAATACC
The DNA here is from genome assembly GCA_050010455.1 of Binataceae bacterium (SeqCode). Taxonomy (GTDB): domain Bacteria; phylum Desulfobacterota; class Binatia; order Binatales; family Binataceae; genus DATJOQ01. Next base: position 15,947 of record JBEKLA010000051.1, read on the forward strand.
AGGTTGACCAGGAAAGCCTCCCACGCCCTTAGCGCGGAGCCATCGGCTAGCGCTACAGCGAACGCTACAGCGCCGACGATCGCGGCCGCGCCCAGGAGCCACACCGCCTTTTGCTTCTGTTCGATCATTTGGTGGCGACCTTGCCTTGCAGCTGGCGCACGTACAGGACCACGTCCCATCGCTCTTCGGGCGACAACGCGTCGCCATAGGCGGGCATCGTGATACTGCCGTCGCGGATGGTGGAATAGATGTAGCCGTCGCTGCGCTCGGTCGGCTGCGCCCGCGTCAGATTGGCCGGCGGTAGCGTGAGCAGGAAGCGAACCGACCCGTCGCCCTTGCCGTCATCGCCGTGGCACGCGGCGCAACTAATCTCGAACAGCTTCTTGCCGTGGAGGATTCGCTTGGGCGTCGGCGGAAACGGATTGTGCAGCGAAATCGCCGCGACGTCGCGTGACATCGGCAACTCGCCGCCGCTCACAGGCAGCGTGCCCGGCGGCATCACCCGCGGAGCAACCGAAAGTGGCTGAACCGATTCGCCGCGAAACATGTCGATACTCGAGGGAAAGGCCGCGGCGGTCGCGGCGGTCGTCAACAGCGCAGCCGCGGCCATCAGCAGACGGCCAGACCCGCGACAGATCGAACGCCGCGCCTGAGGCCGAAGCAATCTCCTGTCGGACAAGCGAATCATGCGGCTACGCAGCCTCCCGCTCGATTTGTTCCGCGCCGGCCTGACCCAGCATCTTTTCCGCGCGTGCGGCGTCGTTTTCTGTGCAGCACACCACCACGCCGAAACGATTGGCGCTGAATCGCCCCGAGTAACCCGGGATCGGATCGAACTGCGGGAACCGTCCGTGAAAAATAAATCCGGCCACCCCCATCAGCGCGCCGAACAGGATCATCAGCTCGAACGCGATGATCACGAAGGGCGGGATCGATACGATCGGCTTGCCGCCAACGTAATGCGGCCAGTACATCGAAAGCCCGATCGTCAGCGCAAAACCAGTTAGCGCTCCGGTGATACCGCCGGTCAGCACCCAGGCCCGCACCGGACTCTTGGGCCGCGCCATCGCCTCCTGGATCTTCTCGCTCGGGAACGGCGTGAATGCCCGCACCGTTCCGATCCCGCTATGGCGCAGCTCCTCGATCGCGTGCGCGGATTTTTCCTCGTCCGCAAACGAGCCGATAATGTTTACCAAGTCGCTCATGCCGCTTTCTTGTAAGTCTCGACCAGCGCTTTTCTGAGCCACGTGATCCCTTCCTTAACCTCGGTCATCGACACGATCGGGAACACTCGGCAAAACAGCGTGAATAGCATCAGGAACCAGGCGAAGCTTCCCAGGGTGATGGTGATCTCGGTGACCGACGGGCGGAAAAAGCCCCACTGCGACGGGGCGAAGTTGGTCGCGAGCGAGCCGGCGATAATCACGAAGCGCTCCAACCACATCCCGATATTGACGAAAATCGAGATCACGAACAGCGCCTTCAGATTGACTCGTATCCGCGGCGAGAACAGCAACAGGGGAATGACACAGTTGCAAAGCACCATCATCCAGTACAGCGGGCCGTACGGGCCCCAATAACGCATCTGAAAGGTTTTGATCTCGAACGGATCGGTGCTGTACCAGGTCAGGAACGATTCGGTGATATACGCATACGTCACCACCAGCGAAGTCAGCAGCACGATCTTGGCCAGGTTGTCGAAATGCCAGGGCGTGATCTCGTTTTCCAGATGCAGCAGCTTGCGCATCGGAATCAGCAGCGTCATCACCATCGCGCATCCGGAGAAGATCGCCCCGGCGACGAAGTAGGGCGCGAAGATGGTGCTATGCCATCCCGGCAGCTGCGCCATCGCGAAGTCCCACGACACTACGCTATGCACCGAGATGACCAGCGGTGTCGCCAGTCCCGCCAAGAGCAGGTAGACGGTCGAGAAATGGCGCCACTGCTCGTCGCTGCCGTACCATCCCATCGCGAACACGGTGTAGAGCTTGCGCCGCCATCCGCTGGATTCCTCGCGCGCCGCGGCAACGTCGGGGATGAGCCCCACCAGCAGGAAGGTCCAACTGACGGTGAGATAGGTGCTTACCGCGAACGCGTCCCACACCAGCGGTGAACGGAAATCGGGCTGTAGCCCGCGCTGATTGGGATAGGGCAGCAGCCAATAGAAAAACCAAGCGCGCCCGATATGGATCAGCGGGAACAATCCCGCGGTCATTACCGCGAATCCCGTCATCGCCTCGGCGGCGCGATACACCGCGGTGCGCCATCGCGTGCGGAACAGGAACAGAATCGCCGAGATCAATGTTCCCGAATGCGCGATTCCGACCCAGAAAACGAAATTGGTGATGTAAATCGCCCACATCGTGGGCTGCCGCAGCCCGGTCACGCCCAGGCCGACATAGATCTGGCGCGTCCACGCCCCGATCGCGACCAACACGATCGTCGCCAGGAAGCCCACGCCCATCCAATACCAGCGGCCGGGCGTTTCGAGGGTCCGCATCACCGCTCGATCGATATCGCTGTAACTGGGATTCGGGACGTCCGCCATCTAGGCCTTCTCCCCTTGATAGATGTCGCGCAGGTAAACGATCGACGGCTGCGTGTTGAGATTTTCCAGAGCGCGATAGGCGCGCAGCGGATTGTCGTCGCGCCGGCGCATCACCGCACTCGACGGATCCTTCATGTCACCGAACGTAATCGCCTTGGCGGGGCAGGCCTGCGCGCACGCCGGCACGATCTCGCCGTCGCGCACCGGCCGTTTGTCATCCGCCTCGGCGTTCATTTCGGCCGAGCGGATGCGCTGAATGCAGAACGTGCACTTCTCCATCACGCCGGCCCCGCGCACGGTCACGTCGGGATTGAGCTGGAGATTAAGCGGCGCCGGCCACTCGGGCTTGTAAAAGTTGAAGCGGCGCACCTTGTAGGAGCAGTTGTTCTCGCAATAGCGCGTGCCGACGCATCGATTGTAGACCTGGCCGTTGATGCCTTCGTCGGTATGATAGGCGGCGAACACCGGGCACACCGGCTCGCACGGTGCGTGATCGCACTGCTGGCACAGCATCGGCATTATCTGGATGAGCTTGCTGCTGGGCGTTTCCGGGAAGTAGCGATCGATGCGGACCCAGGACATGATGCGGCCGCGGGCGATTTCGTCTTTGCCCACGAACGGCACATTGTTTTCGGCGTAACAGGCGGCGACGCACGCGCTGCATCCAGTGCACGCATTGACGTCGATCGTCATGCCCCACTGATGCTTTTCGTAGGTGTATTTCTCGTAGACTTCGTAAGGCTCGGGCGGTTCCTCCTCAAACGGAGGCGGTTTGATGCCCTTGACCAAATCGTTGAGGCTGATGGTTTCGACGAACGGCCGGTTAAGCATCGTCGTTAAACCCAGCGGTGTCACCGGAACGTCACGCCGGCCGGTGCGGCTGAGTTCGACGCGCGCAATGCGCCGCCCGTCAGCGAGGACTCGCCACGGATTGCATCCGCGACCGTTGGCGTAGCGGCCGAACGCCGTGTGCCCCTGCCCGATCGGCACCGCGACGACGCCTGGCTCAATACGGTCGAAGATATGCGCCGCTACTTCGATACGGCCGTGCTGCGATCTCAGCTCGACGATATCGCCCTCGGCCACGTCGAGTTGCCGGGCGGTGTCCGGATGAATCTCGGCCCAGCTATCCCATACGATTTGCGATACCGGCTCGGGAACTTCTTGCAGCCAAGGCTTGTTGGCGCCGCGCCCGTCGTAGAAAAAGATGTGCGGGAAGGCAACCATGGTCAGGCCCGTCG
>JBEKLA010000052.1:0-19495 GCA_050010455.1 Binataceae bacterium (SeqCode)
CGGCGTCGTTCCGGACTGACACATCGTCTGGCCGCCGCATCGCGAGCTAGCCCTCGGGTTTATCATGATTGCTCTTTACGCGGCGACGCTTTGACTTCCTTCTAAATGAGTTCGGAAATAACTGTTACGATTCAGGGCGCAAGCCGCACGGTGCCTCACGGCACCCGGGTTCGCGAGGTATTAAAGGATCTCGACGGCAGCAACAAGTTCGTCGCCGCGCGAGTCAACTCGAAGCTGGTCGACTTGAGCCGTCCGCTCGAGCAGGACGCGGCCGTCGAGCCGGTGCCTGCCGACAGTCCCGACGGTATCGACGTGATTCGCCACTCGACCGCCCATCTGATGGCGCAGGCGGTGCAAAGCCTCTATCCCGGCACTCAGGTGACGATCGGGCCGACGATCGAAGACGGCTTCTATTACGATTTCGCCCGCGAGACGCCGTTCACAGTCGAAGATCTGCCGAAGATCGAGAGCAAGATGCGTGAGCTGGCGAAGGCGGACCACAAGCTCGAACGGGTCGAGATGGACCGCGACGAAGCGGTCCAGACCTTCGCCCGCATGCACGAGAATTACAAGGTCGAGATTCTCAAGGACATTCCTGAGGCGCGGGTCTCGATCTATCGCCAGGGCGATTGGATGGACCTGTGCCGCGGGCCGCACGTCCCCTCCACACGCTATATCAAGGCCTTCAAGCTGACCTCTGTGGCCGGAGCGTACTGGCGCGGCGATGAGCGCAACGCGATGCTGTGGCGGATCTATGGCACCGCCTTTGCGGACAAGGAGGCGCTCGAAGAGCATCTCAAGCTGCTCGAGATGGCGCGCGCGCGCGACCATCGCAAGATCGGCCGCGAGATGGGCCTGTTCATGTTCGACGCCATGTCGCCGGGGTCGCCGTTTTTTCTCCCCAAGGGAACGATCATCTATAACCAGTTGGTCGAGTATATCCGCCGGCTCTATCGGCGCTACGGTTTCGACGAAGTGATCACGCCGATCATCTTCAAGAACCAGCTCTGGCAGATCTCCGGCCACTGGGAGATGTTCCGCGACAACATGTTCCTCACCACCGATCGCGAGAGCGACGCCGGTGAGCTGAACTACGGCGTCAAGCCGATGAACTGTCCCGGCCACTGTCTGATGTATCGGCAGGAGAAGCGCTCGTATCGCGATCTCCCCTTGCGGCTGGCGGATTTCAGCAAGCTCTACCGCGCCGAGCGTTCGGGCACGCTGCATGGCCTGACGCGGGTGCGGATGATGTCGCAGGACGACGCGCATATCTTTTGCGCGCCGGAGCAGGTCGAGGAAGAAATCGATCGCAACCTGAAGATGGTGCGCGACGTGTACGGCGCGCTGGGATTCGATCAGATCGAACTCAAGCTGGCGACCATGCCCGAGAAGCATCTGGGCAGCGAGGAGAACTGGCGCCGCACGGAAGCGATGCTGGGCACGGCGATGGAGCGCAACGGCTTTCGCTACGAGATAAATCCGGGTGAAGGTGCGTTCTACGGGCCCAAGATCGAAACCTACGTGGCCGACGCCCTCAAGCGGAAGTGGCAGCTCGCGACGATCCAACTCGATTTCAACATGCCCGAGCGCTTCGAGCTCAGCTTCACCACCAGCGCCGGAGTTGAGGAGCGTCCGGTGATGATCCATCGCGCGATCCTGGGCTCGCTCGAACGGTTCATCGGCGTCCTGCTCGAACATACCGGCGGAGTTCTGCCTTTCTGGCTGGCGCCCGAGCAGGTGCGAGTATTATCGCTGAGCGAGAAAGTCGAAGCCTATGCGGCGGAACTCTCGGCGATACTGGGGCAGAATGGATTTCGCGCCAGCGCCGACCTGCGTAACGAAAAGCTGGGTTTCAAGGTTCGCGAGGGGGAACTGGCGAAGATTCCGTACATGCTCGTGGTCGGCGAACGCGAGGCGGCGAATCGCGCGGTGTCGCTGCGGCGGCTTAGGGGCGAGAAAAGCCAGGTCATGGGGCTCGAGAATATGCTCCAATTACTCAAAGCTGAGCCGATACCAGGTTGATTCGGTATATGCTTATAGGAAGAAAATTTAATGGCGAACTGACCTCGCGCGTGGCGTCGAGGCCTTCGCCCGGGGAGGTGTCTTATCGTTAGAGATTTTCGTGTTCCGCCATCGCGGGAACCATCGGTTCGCGTCAACGGGGCGATCCGCTCGCCGGAGGTGCGAGTGATCGACGCCGACGGCACCCAGGCCGGAATCATGACCGCTCGCGACGCGATCCGGCTGGCCGAGAGCCGCAGCCTCGATTTGGTCGAAGTCGCGCCCACCGCCCATCCGCCGGTCTGCCGGGTGATGGACTTCGACAAGTATCGCTACACGCAGAAAAAGAAGGCGCACGACACCAAACGCGGCACCACGGCGACGGTGATCAAGGAAGTCAAGATGGGTGCGCTGACCGACAAGCACGATATCGACTTCAAAGTTCGCCACATCAGGCGCTTTATTAGCGAAGGCCATCGTGTTAAGGTCACTGTTTCGTTTCGCGGTCGGCAGATAACCCATCCCGAGCTGGGTCGGAGCCTGCTGGACGGAATCGTGCAGACGGTACAGGACGTGGCCCAGGCGGAGGGGAATCCCAGGATGGAAGGGCGAAGCATGTCGGTGCTGCTGACCGCGCGATAGAAGCTGGATAATATGCCGAAAATAAAAACCAGTCGCAGTGCGGCCAAGCGATTTACGTTCACCAAGACCGGCAGGGCGAAACACAAGAAGGCGTTCTTGCGCCATCTGTTGTCGTCGAAGAACCGGGGACGCAAGCGCCATCTGGGTAAAGTCGGAATTCTGAATAAGGTCCAAGGCAAGGTTGCGCACGCCCTGGTGCCCTACGCGTGAGAACGCGTGGCCGCGCGCGCAACTGAATTGGACTCTAAGGAAGGATTGATTCGCGATGCCTCGTGCCAAAGGCGGTCCCAAGACCCGTCGCCATCATAAGCGCCAACTCAAACTGGCTTCCGGTTTCGTCGGGGGGCGCAAGCTCTACCGTCAGGCCCGCAACACGTTAGAGAAGGGGCTGACGTACGCCTACCGCGATCGCAAGCAAAAGAAGCGCAATTTCCGCGCGCTGTGGATCGTGAGAATCAACGCGCTGGTGCGCGAGCACGGGCTGAGCTACAGCACCTTCATCAGCGGGCTCAAGAAGGCCGGCGTCGGGCTGGATCGCAAGCAGCTCGCGGCCCTGGCCCTTCAGCGCGATCAATTGTTTAGCGATCTGGTGCAGGTCGCGAAGAGCGCGCTGGCCGGCGCCGCTTAAGCCGGACTCGCTCGATTCGCACCGCGCACCGAATCAAGACCATGTGGTCGCCGCCACATGGTCTTTTGTTTGACCCGCGCCAACTGAACTGGAACCGCGATGAGAGAACAGCTTGAAGAAATTCGCCGCCGCGCGCTCGCCGAACTCGGCGACGACGCCGGCGCCGAGCAAATCGAGAACGTGCGCGTGCGAGTGCTCGGCCGCGCGGGCGAGTTGACCGCGATCCTGCGCGGGATGGGCCAGGTGCCGGCGGCGGAGCGCCCCGCGATCGGCCGCATGATCAACGAGATCAAGGGCGAACTCGAAAAGCGTATCGAGGAATTGCAGGGCAGGCTGTCGCTCGCCGCGCTCGAGAAATCGCTGCGCGACGAACGCTTCGACGTCACCCTGCCCGGTATCCGCGTCCGCCGCGGCCGGCTCCATCCGATCTCCCGCACCGAGCGGCGGATGCTCGATATCCTGGCCGGATTGGGTTTCGAGGTGGCTGCGACGCCCGATATCGAGGACGACTTCCACAACTTCGGCGCGCTGAATTTTCCGCCCGACCATCCGGCGCGCGAAATGCAGGACACGTTTTTTCTTGGCGGCGGCCAACTGCTCCGCACGCATACGTCGAACGGGCAGATTCGCGTGATGGAGAAGCGCAAGCCGCCGCTCGCGGTGGTATGCCCCGGCAACTGCTACCGTCCCGACGAACTCAGCGTGCGCTACTCGCCGATGTTCACGCAGATCGAGGGCTTCATGGTCGATCGCGCGGGCGTGATCACGATGGCGCATCTCAAGGGCGTGCTGAGCGAATTCGTGCGCGAGATTTTCGGCCCGGCCACCAAGGTCCGATTCCGCGCGAGCTTCTTCCCGTTTACCGAGCCCAGCGCCGAGCTCGATATCAACTGTGTCTTCTGCGGCGGATCGGGATGCCGCGTGTGCAAGAACACCGGATGGATCGAAATCCTCGGTTCGGGAATGATTCATCCCAACGTGTTGCGCGCGGTCGGATGCGATCCCGATCAGTACCAGGGCTTCGCGTTCGGAATCGGCGTCGAGCGCGTCGCGCAGTTGACGCTCGGGGTCGATGACATGCGCCTGTTTTTCGAAAACGACCTCCGTTTCCTCAATCAATTCTAGCCTGGGATTCGATTAGCCGGTTGTACAATGCGTGCTTGCATCCTGTGAGTTTGTGAAAAAATGGTTTCTGAACGTCCCCTTGGCGTGCGTCTTGACGACGCTTGTCATTCCGAGCGCAGCGAGGAATCCCGGCTTCCACCTAAGAGTTGTTTCGGGATTCCTCACTTCGTTCGGAATGACAACTCTGCGAGGCTGAAGCTAAATCCCAGGCCACTTCATTGTTCGCTGTCAAAAAATTCACAAACTCTGAGCCCAGCTCAGGATGACGATCAGGTTGGCGGCCTTATTTACGTGATGTCAGGCGAGATGCCGAGTCGAGTTGCTATATGAAAGTCGCCCTTAGCTGGCTCAAGGATTTCGTTGCGATCGAGGCCGATACGGCGGAACTCAGCCGCCGCCTGAGCGTGGCCGGGCTCGAAGTCGAGAGTATCGAGCGCGTCGCGCCGGCCTTCCGCGGCGTCGTCGTCGGCAAGGTGCTCAAGGTCGAGCGCCATCCCAACGCCGAACGCCTGAGCCTGTGCGAAGTCGACGCGGGCGCGGGCGATCGCTTAAGCGTGGTGTGCGGCGCGCCCAACGTTGTGGCGGGAATGATCGCGCCGTTCGCGCGCGTGGGAGCGCGGATCGGCGGCGGCAAAATCGACGCGCCCGGAGCAGGCGGCGGCGGACTCGACGCGGTAGCGCCGCTGGAGGCCGCCGTGATTCGCGGCGTGCGTTCGGAAGGGATGCTGTGTTCGGAGCGCGAGCTCGGGTTCTCCGAGGATCACACCGGAATCATGTCGCTCGAAGCCGGCGCGCCGCTGGGCTCCGACCTGGCGTCCTATCTCGGGATCGAAGATACCGTGCTCGATATCGCGATCACGCCCAATCGCGGCGATTGCCTGTCGATATTGGGCGTGGCTCGCGAGGTCGCGGCGCTCTTCGGCCTGAAACTTAAGCTGCCCAATCTGAATCCGTCCAGGCTTAAGCCCGGTAAGTCGAAAGACGCCGACCCGTCGCCGGCGGTCGATCTGATCGCGCCGGATTTGTGCCCGCGTTACGCGGCGTTGGCGATGGAGGGGATTCGAATCGGAATCTCGCCGCTGCGGATAAGGCGCAGGCTGGCGCTGTGCGGGATGCGTCCGCTGAACAACGTGGTCGACGTCACCAACTACGTGATGCTCGAACTCGGCCAGCCGCTGCACGCGTTTGACTTCGCCAAGCTCGGCAACAAAATCGTCGTGCGCCGCGCCGGCGACGATCGCGAATTCGTGACCCTCGATCAGAGCGCGCGCCGCCTCGAACCCGGCGATCTCGTGATCGCCGACGAGCATAAGCCGGTCGCGGTCGCGGGAATCATGGGCGGGCTGAACTCCGAGGTCAGCGATACGACCAGCGCGATCGTGCTGGAAAGCGCCTACTTCGATCCGATCACGATCGCGCGAACGGCGCGCCGGATGGGGCTGAGGAGCGAGGCCAGCTATCGCTTCGAACGCGGCGTCGATCGCGCCGGGCAGGTCGCCGCGCTGGTGCGTGCGGCGCAACTGATCCGAAGCACCGCTGAAGGGCGCGAGAGCGCCGCGGTTGTCGACGTCGAGCCGAATCCGGCGCCGCGCCAGGAAATCGAGCTTGATCTGGCGCGCCTGTCGGCACTGCTTGGCGCCGAGTTCGACGCCGCCGAAGCCAGGCGCCGGCTGCAATCGCTGGGGATGACGGTGCGCGCGTCGGGCAAGAAAAAGTTTACGGTGATTGCGCCGAGCTTCCGGCCCGATGTGAAAGAGTCCGCCGACCTCGCCGAAGAAATCGCGCGGCTCAACGGACTCGAAGAGGTGCCGGCGGTATTGCCGCCGCGTCCGGCCACGTCCGCGATCGAGGATCAGCGTCGCGCGTTTATCAGGACCAGCCGCGAGGTGATGCTGGGCAGCGGCCTGACCGAGGCCAAGACGCTCGCATTCGCTGCGCCCCAGGATAATCGGACTTATCCGGGATTGGTCGCCGCTCCCGCGGTAGTCGTGACCAATCCGCTCTCTGCCGAATTGAGCGAGATGCGTCAAAGCCTGATTCCCGGCCTGCTCGCGGCGCTACGCTTCAATCTGAATCGCCAGGCGGAAGCGTTCCATGCTTTCGAAATCGCCAAGGTCTTTTACGGCGGCGACTCGGCGGCGCTCGAGGGCCATCGTATGGCGGGGCTCAGCTACGGCCGCTTGATGTTCGGCGGGATCGGGAATCCGGGTGTCGATGCCGGCTTCTTCACGATGAAGGGCATCCTCGAAACTTATTTCGAGACTATCGGGCTCGCGAACCAGGTCGAGTTCGCTCGCGCCGATTCGGCGGCGGTGCCGTATCTCCATCCGGGCAAGGCGGCGGCGATCAAAATTGGTGAGCAATTGCTAGGTTACGTCGGCGAACTCCATCCGCAGGAAGCGCTGGCTCTACAGATTGACGCCCGATGCGCGCTTTTTGAACTTGACTTTGCTTATCTCCTCGCCTATCGTCCGCCACGCATAGCGGTTGCTGCTCCACCGAGGTTTCCTGCTGTCAGGCGTGACGTGGCGATTGTGCTCGACCGGGACGTTCCCGCCAAGTCCGCTCTGGACGCTATTGCTCGGATTGACGCGCCGCTACTGGAAGGTGTGGAGCTGTTCGATGCTTACGAGGGTGGCTCGGTTCCGGCTGGTAAAAAGAGCCTGGCGGTTGCCTGTCGCTATCGAGCTAAGGACCGGACTTTGACAGACGAGGAAGTCAACCGCGCCCATGCCAGGGTTGTCGATCTGACACTCGCGAGTCTGGGCGCTGAACTTCGAAAGTAGCTCGGATGGTCCGCGGCAAACGCGGTAAAAAACAGCCTCGGGGGTTGACCAAGGCCTCGCTAGTGGACTTGATCTACGAACGGGTGCACCTTTCGAAGAAAGAGGCGTGCGATTCGGTCGAGCAAGTCTTCGCGATAATCAAGGAAAGCTTGTGCCGTGGTGACCGGGTGAAGGTTACGGGCTTCGGCAGTTTCGTGGTCTGTAAAAAACGCGCCCGGCTGGGCCGTAATCCGCAAACTGGAACGCCGATCACAATCAAGCCGCGGCGTATACTGTCCTTCAAGCCGAGCCACATGCTTAAAGACCAGGTCAATCAGAGGACCGTATCAACGCCATGACGCCGCTTTCCCGCCGATCGGACAAACGGCGGCGAGAAGCCAAACAGTTGGCGTTTCCCGCTGCGGGCGAAGCCGCCCAGACCTTCAAGATCGGCGAGGCCGCGCGGATAGTCGGCGTCGAGGCTTACGTGCTGCGCTTTTGGGAGACGCAGTTTCCGGTCCTGCGCCCCAGCCATACCCAATCCAAGCATCGGGTCTACCGGCAGAAAGACATCGAGCTGCTGAAGCAGATCAAACAACTGCTGCACGCCGAACGCTTCACGATCGAAGGCGCCAAGAAGCGGCTCAAGGAATTGAATCCGGACGATTCCAGGCCGCAGAGCATCCGCGCGCCGGAAGCGAAGGCCGACGCCAAGGCTGAGGCGAATCCCCCGAAGCGCGACGATTTGCGCCAGGCGCTCGCCGAGATTCGCGACGACCTCGAATCGCTCCACAAGCTGCTCGACGATTGACGCGCCGCGGGATCGGCGGCGTTCTGTCATTCCGCACGAAGCGAGGAATCCCGGCTTCCAGCGAAGCTTGGGCAAGGAAGGCTCCCTTGCCCGGCGCGGTCGCGACTTTTGCGACAGAGGCGCAAGAGCCGCGCCGCGCCGTTCCCCTCTTGCAGAAATAGCGCGCGACGGAACATAAGACTCGGAATAATCGAGCCGCGCGCAATGACAGGCGTGCCCCGTCCGTGTCGCGATCCACGTGCCCAACTCGCTCGACAAGGCAGGCCGGCGAGTGGGCTATTCGGCCGGGGGATTGTTCGCCACGAGGACCGATTTCTTCTCGAGACGTTGCGCAGCCGGCCCGGTCGCCATCGCGGCCTTGCGCGCGGCCGTGGTCGGAGTGCCGAGCGGAGTCAGATTCAGTTCGATCGCGCCGCTTTCGACTGCGCGATAGGCCATCCGCCCTGCCTCGACCGCTTCGCTCAGCGCGAATGTCGCTGCCATCAGCGTGACGCCGGCTATCACGAGGCTCACAACCGACAGCCCGCTGAGCGCGGTCGCTGCCGCACCGACGACACCAGCGGCCAGGATTCCCTGCGTCAGCCTGCTCAGCCGGATCCGCGCCATCACATGATTCTTCAGCTTGCCGCCCGGATGCTCCTCGTCGGCGGTCTTGAACTCGATCCTGGTCCATACGTCGGGACGGACTTCGAGGTCGTAGTCATTCCATCCGCCGTCGAAAACCATCGCGTGACCGGCGCGGGCGAACAGCCGCGCGATACGATCGAGCAGGCTCTCGCGCGTGGTGTAAGCTTCGTTCCAGTAGGCGAGTTTCACGGAACGTCCGAGTATCGAGATCGCCGGACGCTGGCGAGGTTCCGGTTCGCCGGCGAAGCGAGCGTTCCAGGCACCAGTCAGCCGCAATCGATAACGAGTCATCGTACGCACCATCGGTCCGGTGTAAGCGAGGACCGCCACGCGCAGGCGCGAACCCACGCCACGATGGCATTTTTCCAACGGCGCCGCCGCCGCGTAGTGCAGCGCCCACACAGGCCCCAACAACAGCATCGCAAGCGCCGGCGATATCGGCAACCCGGTCATGAAAGCGGCGATCGCGGCGACCAGCCACAGCACGCTCCATTCGAGCGTCTGCGGCAGGAACTTGAGCAGGCCCTGACGCGGTTCGTAAACGGTCTGGAAGAATGCGCGCGGACCGCCCCAGAACACGCGTTTGCGCGAGCCGCCCGGGATCGTGCGCGCCAGCCCCGGAATCGTGCCGCGCCATTTGATCTGGCCCAGCGCGTTGAAGCGTTCGGGATACTTGAAATAAAGCAGCGCCTCGGCCTTGCCGTAGCCGCGTTGCTGGCCGTAGTAGGCCTTGAGCGTGTTGCGGCGGAAATGCCATACGAAGGCCGACGGGCAAAAGCCCAGCGCGACGCCCGCGTCGAGCGTGCGCCAGCAGATATCGACGTCGTCGCCGGCGGCGGTGAACTGCGGATCGAATCCGCCGAGCTTTATCAGCAGCGACTTGCGGAACACCATGTTGCAGCCCGCCAGATGCTCGGCGCGGTCCGCGGCCGTCAGTACCTGGCAGGGCGCGCCGGGCGAAGCCGCGACGCAGGCTTCCATCCGCCCGGCCTCGTGCGGCGCGTAGTTGGGGCCGCCACAGGCGTCGAAGTTGTTTTCGATCATCGCGCCGATCATCAGCGTCAGCCAATGCGGATCGACGACGCAGTCCGAATCGGTATAAGCGACGAACTCGCCGCGCGCGGCATACATGCCGACGTTGCGCGCGACGCTGAGTCCCTTGTTGGGCTGGCGAATCAATCGGACGGGGAAATCCTTGGCGATATCCGCGGTGCGATCGCGCGAGCCGTCGTCGACTACGATCACCTCATAGTTCGGATAATCCAGCGCCGTCAGCGATTCCATGCACGCCCGCATCGTGCGCTCGGCGTTGTACGCGCAAATCACCACCGAGACCATCGGGGTCTCGCGCAGCGCCGGCGGGCAGGTGCCGTTAAGCGTCAGGAAGGGCAATATCTCCCCGGCGGTCAGCGTGCGCAGTTCGAGCAGATCGGGCATCGCTTTGCGCCGAATCGGCGGCGCCACGACGCCCGCCGCTCCGAGTGCGAACGCGCAACCCACCAGCTCGTCCTGCTCGGCCGTCGGTTCCGCGAACTCGACCACTACCGGCCGCGCATCCGCGATATCATGCAGACTGATGACGTAATTCTTGAGTTCGCCGAGGGTGAGCGCCGGCACGCTGCTGTAGATGAAGTCTTCTTCGTGTAACGACAGGCCGCGGGTGGCCGGCCGATGATGAATCGCCACCAGGCGATTGGGATCATTGCTTCGGATAGCCTTGAGGAGGCGGCCCAGTCGGCGCTGAACCCTCGACAATCCCTGCATCCGCAGCCAGTCAGCGCTGGCGGGGCAGTCCAGGAGATAGCCGGCTACCGCAGGATGGTTGCGCAGGCTGCTCGCGGTCCGCGCGACCTCCGATGCGATCGCTCGACAGCCGCTTGCGGTAACCAATCGGTCAGGCGCGACTTCGATTTCCACCATCACGGTCAGGCCGGACTGATGGGCCAGGTCGAGCACGTCCTCTGCCTGCCGGCTATCGACGATTAGGGCGGTGGTTCGCGCGTCCTTCAGTTCATCCAGGCGGGCGCGGAGCTTGAGCTTCTTCTCGAAGTCAGCAAGCCCGTCGGCGACCTCCAACCGCATCGCCTTGAAAAAGAACTTCTTGTCGGCCCGGGCGAAGAACTTGCCATGCCCGGTAACTGATGGAATCGAATCGTCGCTATTTGTCATGGCGTTAGCTTCACCGCTATTCAGCTAAAGCCGTGCCATCGAAAAATGCTTGTGATTTCAAATACTTAGGCGAACGGACGAAATCCGCGGCCTGACCAATTCGGTTGACGCTAACCGTTTTGGGGCTTCCGCCGGGGGCGTCGACGCGCCGACGGACCGCCGGGTGGCATTGGTAGCAATCCGAGCCGACAGGGGATAGAATCTCGCTTGGATCGGTCAGACGGTACCGATCCGGAGAAAGTTATGGACCTGTTCGCACCATCGCATCTGCTGATCGTTCTGCTGATCGTTCTGGTCATCTTCGGCCCGAGCAAAATCGGCGACGTTGGCGGCGCGCTCGGCAAGGCCATCCGCGATTTCAAGAAGGCGATGAACGAGCCCGAAAGCGACGCCAAGCCCAACGACAAGATCGTCGAAGTCAAGCCGAGCGACGCCAAGAGCGAAAAGGTTTCCGGGTAGCCTCTAGCGCCGGACCGTATCGCGCGGGATCTTCATCCGACGGCGCGCCGCTGCGCCGGACAATCATACTTGCCTTAGCGATATTCCCGTTCTAAATCTCAGTCTGTGAAAATTATCCGCGTGATTTTTTGGGCGGCGGTCGCGGTGCTCGGCGCCGTCGCGCTGGGTACGGTCGCGATGTTCCGCGGCGAGCATCCGCCCAACGCCATCTGGTTCGTGATCGCCGCGGTCTGTATCTACTCGCTGGGTTATCGCTTCTACTCCGGCTTCATCGCGCGCAAAGTGCTCGAACTCGACAACTCGCACGTCACGCCCGCTGTCCGCATCAACAATGGCCGCGATTATGTTCCCACTCAGCGCTGGGTAACGTTCGGCCATCACTTCGCCGCGATTGCGGGGCCCGGCCCGCTGGTCGGCCCGGTGCTGGCGGCGCAGTTCGGCTACCTGCCCTCGACGCTGTGGATCGTGATCGGCGCGGTGCTGGGCGGATGCGTCCAGGATTTCGTCGTGCTCGGATGCTCGCTGCGGCGCGACGGCAAGTCGCTCGGCCAGATGGCTCGCGAAGAGCTCGGCCCGGTGGGAGGATTCACCGCGCTGGTCGGCGTTCTGACGATAATGGTCATCCTGATCGCGGTGCTCGGATTGGTGGTGGTCAACGCGATGAAGCAAAGCGCGTGGGCCACCTCGACGATCGCCGCCACCGTTCCGATCGCGATGATGGTCGGGCTGTACATGACGCAGCTTCGGCCGGGGCGTATCGCCGAAGCCTCGGCGATCGGTCTCGCGCTGATCGTGCTTGCGGTTATCGGCGGCCGTTACGTCGACGGTTATAGCTGGGGCCGCTATTTCCTGATGGACGCGCCGCGGCTGGCGATTTGGATTATCGCCTACGGCTTCCTGGCGTCGGTGCTGCCGATCTGGCTGCTGCTGGCGCCGCGCGATTATCTGTCGGCGTTTATCAAGCTCGGCACGATCGCGGCGCTGGCGGTCGGGATCGTCGCGCTCCATCCGCCGACCATGATGCCCGCGCTGACGCGCTTCGTTGACGGCCACGGCCCGGTGTTCGGCGGCAAGATCTTTCCGTTCGCGTTTATCACCGTCGCCTGCGGCGCGATCTCCGGCTTCCACGCGCTGATCGCTTCGGGCACTACGCCCAAGATGCTCGAACGCGAGAGCGACGCGCGGCTGATGGGTTACGGCGGCATGATGATGGAATCGTTCGTCGCGGTGATGGCGATGATCGCCGCGTGCGTGCTGCAGCCGGGCGTATACTTCGCGATCAACAGCCCGGCCGGAGTGGTCGGAACGGGTGCCGCCGCAACCGAGAAGATTTCGAGTTGGGGCTACGCCGTGAGCGACGGCCAGATGCGCGAGCTGGCGGCCGACGTCGGCGAGGCCACGCTCTATGCGCGTACCGGCGGCGCGCCGTCGCTGGCGGTCGGGATGGCGCATATCTTTTCGGGATCGCTCGGCGGACGCACGATGATGGCGCTGTGGTATCACTTCGCGATCATGTTCGAGGCGCTGTTCATCCTGACCACGCTTGACGCCGGCACGCGCGTGGGCCGTTTCATGCTGCAGGATTTGCTCGGGCACATTTATCGGCCGCTCGGCGAGACCAGTTCGTATCCGAGCACGCTGTTCGCGTCGTTGCTGATCGTCGCGGCGTGGGGCTACTTCCTCTATTTCGGCGCGATCGACCCGCTGGGAGGAATCAATTCGCTGTGGCCGCTGTTCGGAATCGCCAATCAGATGCTGGCGACGGTGGCGTTGTGCGTCGTCACCACCGCGCTCATCCGCCGCGGCAAGGGCGCGTATGCGTTCGTCACGATGATTCCGCTGGTGTGGCTGGTGGCGGTAACGATGACGGCGGGATTCGAGAAAATCTTCAGCCCGATGACTAACGTCGGTTTTATCTCCCATGCCGCGATGCTGCGCGCGCAACTGGCCACGCCCGCCGGCGCGACTCATGCCGCCGATATCGCGCGCCAGATCTGGAATGATCGGATGGACACGGTGATGACCGTGATCTTTATCGCCGTGGTCGCGATCATCCTGTTCGATTCGGCGCGCGCCTGCCTGAGGTACTTTGGCCGCGCGGTCGCGGTGCCCGAACCCCAGGCGCAGGCGGTGGTATGAGGCCCATCGACGCATGCCGCCGCGGCTTCTCGATCCCGACGATCGTGCGGCGCGCCGCGATCGCGACGCGAATCCGCGCGCGGCGAATCGGCGAGTTCGTGAAAGCGGCGAGCGCCGAAATTCGCCGGCTCAACGCGCTTGGGATTCCGGAAGGCGGCGGCGCGGATCTCACCCGCCGCCAGCGCTGCGCGATGGCGCGCCGCGCGCTAAGCGAGCGTTATCGCGGCCACACCCGATGCTGCTGAATCAGCGCGGCGCTGTCCGACCTTGCGGTGTTATCCGGCCTTTTCGATCTCGGCCAGCACCTCTTCAAGCTTTTCGATCGGCAGTTCGTAGCGCTCGGATAGCCTTCGCAGCTCTGCCGCGGGAAGTTTGAGACTCGCGCGGCGGCGCTCCTCGCCCAGCGCCCGCTCGGGGCTCCATCCATCCTCGCGCACGAGCAGTTGCACGACGTCCCATCGCGTGTAATGGCCGAGCGAATCGAACATGGCTTTGGCGGTCTTGATTAGATCGGCTTCGCAGTCGGCGTACACGATCGTTTCCGTGTCGAACACCGGCGCCGCGATATAACGGCCCGTCGGATCGACGACCGCGCTTCCTCCGACCGCCCATCGATAGTTGATCGCGGGGTCGTCTTTGAGCCACTCCCACGGCGCGGCTATATCCTCGGCGCGCAGGATGCCGTGCACGCTGATGACGAACGCTCCGGCCTCGAATGCATGCTCGCGGATCGCGAAATGCGAGTCGCTCAGATAGCCGCGTTCGGCGAGCGCCGCCGCATCGCGATGGCCGGCGCGGCCCAGCGTGCCGGGCCAGTTGGCGACGTGCAGCTCTTCGCCGCGATGGATCATTGCGGCGCGCACCAGCACCATGTGGTTTTCCCAACAGATCAGGCCGCCCAGGCGTCCGATCGCGGTGTCGAATACGCGCAGGTCCGAACCGTCGCCGCGCCCCCAGTAGCTGCGCTCGAGAAACGTGGGCATCAGCTTGCGATGGCGGCCGAGCAGGCTGCCGTCGGGGCCGATGTACACGAGCGTGTTGTAAACCGTTCGACTGCCGACGCGATCGTCGAGTTCGTTGACGCCGACGACGACGTAAGCCCCGGCGTCGCGCGCCGCCTGGCACAAGCGTTCGGTGTCCTCGCTTCCGACCACGACCGCGTTATCCTGGAGCCCGATCGCGTAGCGCGCGAACTTGTCGGCAGGCGTCGTCGGCCCGCAGGTGAAATAGGCCGGATAGCCGGGAATGAAAGTTTCCGGGAACGCGATCAGCTCGGCGCCGCCCGCAGCCGCCTGCCGGATCAGGTCGCAGGCCTTGGCGATGGTCTTGTCCTTGTTGAAGAAGACGGGTGCCGCCTGCACCGCCGCGACCCGCACGCTCGTCTTGCCGCCGAGTATCTTCTTGATCACAGCGAACCTCCCGCTGGCGAGGCAGCTTAATCGGGTGTGCGCCAGAAGCAAAGGACAACTCAAGGAGCCGAGCCTGGGGCGGTATGGCCGCGAAATCGGGTTCGATATCGCGGGTGCGCGTATCGGTTGCCGGCTAGGTACTTTTCCTTAGCGTCATAGGCAATTTTCCCTCTCCGCCTAAGCTCTTTCCCGATTGTCGGAGATTCGGGATCGCGTCAGGGTGCAGGCAGCGATTGATCATCACTCAGACGTACTTGGAGAGGGCGTCGTGAACGATCACCTTATATCATCGACGGCATATTCGAATGTCGGGCCGAATCGCGGCGGGGCGGCGCAACCCTGGATGGGCGGGGTGCGGCTGGAGCCGCTGGCCAATTTAGCCCACGAGCTGCGCACTCCGCTCCAAGTGATGCTCGGTTATGTCGATATTTTGCGCGACGAGTGGGGCAAAGAGTTTTCTTCCGAGCCACGCGAAATCCTCGAGCGGATTCACCTCAACGCGCAGGAACTTACCCACACGCTGGGGAATCTTCTGGACCTGGCGATGGCTCAAGCGGGGGGTGAAGCGATGATCGAAGAGGACATCGCGGTTAACGATCTGGTTGACGATCTGACTTATATCCTGGAAACCGCGAATAGAAATAAGGGCCTGACGCTCGATTTCAAACTGGAAAAAGCGCCGGCCGTGATTCATTGCGATCGGCGCCTGCTGCGCTCGATCCTGGTCAATCTCGCGCTCAATGCGGTCAAGTTCACGGCTTCGGGCTCGGTTTCGATCGCGGTGCGCCGATCTCAGCGCAACGGCAACGATTTTATCGAGTTCGAAGTGCGCGATACCGGGCCGGGAATCGCGGCGGACCAGATGGCGTCGGCGTTCAAGCCGTTTTCGCAGCTTTCCAACTCGAGCACCAGAAAGTATCGCGGCCTCGGTCTGGGCCTCGCGCTGGTGCGCCATCATGTCGAAAGTTTGGGCGCGAGCCTCGAGGTGAACTCCGATCCAGGCGGTTCAAGCTTTATTGTACGAATTTCGGCCAAGAAGAGCGCCGGTACGGCCGCGGCGTAAAGAGGGGAGCCGCGGCCGCCACCGGTGAATCATTGGCATTTCACAAGATAGGGCCTGATGCTTCATAGGCGCGACGAAATTCCCTAGGCATGTCGCCTAGCGATAACGACGCATCAGGCCCACCACCACTCCGCGTACCTGCAAATCCTCCTCGGCGGCGAAAATCGGATTCATCGTGACGTTCGCCGGCTCGAGTCGGATGCGGCCGCCGTCCTCACGATAATATTTCTTGACCGTCGCCTCACCGCCGATTAACGCCACCACGGTCTCGCCGTTATTGGCGCTGTCGCGTCCCTCGACAATTATGTAATCGCCGTCGCGGATGCCTTCGTCGATCATTGATTCGCCGCGCACACGCAAGCAAAAGGTGTTTTCGCGCCGAACCAGATCTTCGGGTACGGAAATGGTTTCGTTGGCTTCCACCGCTTCGATCGGAGTGCCGGCCGCCACCTGTCCCAGCAACGGCAGCTCCCTGGCGTTGGCCGGTTTATGACGCGGCACCATCTCCAGTGCGCGGCTGTGATTCCATCGCCGGCGCACGTAACCCTTGTGCTCAAGATTCTTGAGATGTTTGTGGACCGTCGCCAAAGAAGCCAGACCAAAGTACTGGCCAATCTCCTGCAGGGTTGGCGCGTATCCATGTTCGCCTATATATTGGTCGAGATAGTCAACCAACTGTTTCTGACGTTTGGTCAGCATTGCCATTGTCGGCTGTCTCCATCTTATTATTCGCTTCGTTTATCCTGCGGCGAACATCGGGCGAATCTAGTTTGAACTGTACACCCGAGGCGAAGTGAGAGCAAACAAAATGTAGCTATAGCTGGCACCAGGCTGGCTTGCCGCGCTGCGCTGGTCGCGGACCGAATTCAGGAGGATTGTGGCTCATCAATACGTTTACACGATGAAGAATCTTGGGCGGGTGCATCCGCCCAATCGCGAAGTGCTCAAGGGCATCTGGCTATCGTTTTTGCCGGGAGCCAAGATCGGCGTCCTCGGCGCGAACGGCGCGGGCAAGAGTTCGCTGCTTAGGATCATGGCCGGCGAGGATCGCGAATTCACGGGCGAAGCCTGGCCCGCCGACGGTATCCGGGTCGGCCATCTCCCGCAGGAGCCGCGGCTCGATCCGTCGAAAGATGTTGTCGCCAATATCACCGACGGAGTGGCCGAGGTCCGCGCGATGCTCGAGAGGTTCGAGCAGATCGGGACCGCGATGAGCGAGCCGATGAGCGACGACGCGATGGCGAAGCTGCTCGAAGAATACGGCACGCTGCAAGACCGGATCGAGGCGGCGAACGGATGGGAACTGGACCGGATGATCGAGATCGCCGCCGACGCTTTGCGGGTGCCGACCAACGTCGCCGTCGATCAGCTCTCGGGTGGCGAACGGCGCCGTGTCGCGCTGTGCCGCCTGTTGTTGCAGCGGCCGGACCTGCTGCTGCTCGACGAGCCGACCAACCATCTCGACGCGGAATCGGTGGCGTGGCTCGAACACTATCTGCAGGAATATCCCGGAACCGTGGTTGCGGTCACCCACGATCGCTACTTTCTCGATAACGTCGCGGGATGGATTCTCGAACTTGACCGCGGGATGGGTATCCCGTGGCAGGGCAATTATTCGTCGTGGCTCGACCAAAAGCGCCAGCGCCTCGCGACCGAAGAAAAACAGGAATCTGCCCGCCAGCGCACGCTTCAGCGCGAACTCGAATGGGTGCGGATGGCGCCGCGGGCGCGTCAGGCCAAGAGCAAGGCTCGTGTGGCGGCCTATGAAAGTTTGCTGGCCGAAGAAAAGCAGCGCGCTATCGACGTCACCGAGATCCTGATCCCGGCGGGCAAGCGCCTGGGCGCGCTCGTGGTCGAAGCGAAGAATCTGTCCAAGGGTTACGGCGATCGCGTGCTGATCGACGACCTCAGCTTCAAGGTGCCGGCGGGCGCGATTGTCGGGATGATCGGCGCCAACGGCGCGGGCAAGACCACGCTGTTCCGGATGATCGCGGGCCTCGAGCAGCCCGACGGCGGCACGATCCGGATCGGCGATACGGTCGAGATGGCCTACGTCGATCAGATGCGCGACGCGCTCGATCCCAAGCGCTCGGTATGGGAGGAAATCACCGGCGGCGCCGATCGGCTGATGATCGGCGGGCGCGAGGTCGCCTCGCGCGCCTACGTGGCGAGCTTCAATTTCAAGGGCAGCGATCAGCAAAAGCGCGTCGGTGATCTCTCCGGCGGCGAGCGCAACCGCGTGCATCTGGCCAAGCTGCTCAAGCGCGGCGGCAACCTGATCCTGCTCGACGAGCCGACCAATGATCTCGACGTCGACACGTTGCGCGCGCTGGAGGAAGCGCTGCTCAAGTTCGCGGGTTGCGCTATGGTGATCAGCCACGACCGATGGTTCCTCGATCGGATCGCGACCCATATCATGGCCTTCGAGGGCGATAGCCGCGTAGTATGGTTCGAGGGCAATTATCAGGATTACGAGCACGATCGGCGCGCTCGTCTGGGTAACGAGGCCGAGCAGCCCCATCGCATTCGCTTCAAGAAACTTGTTCACTAGAATCCAGTGGCCAGACTTCGCATCATTTACGAAAGCGGCGAGCCGGAACGCGTAATCGAATTCGATCCTGCCAAAGCCCCGTTCTCTCACGACGGCCAGCCCGGTTCGATTCTTGACATCATGCTCGGCCATCACGTCCATCTCGAACACGCCTGCGGCGGCAATTGCGCCTGCACGACCTGCCACGTGATCGTCAAGGCCGGTATCGACAAGCTTTCGGAATCGGAAGAAGCCGAGGAAGATCTGCTGGACAAGGCGCCGGGCCTGACGCCGACCTCGCGCCTGGGATGTCAGGCGGTGGTCGAGAGCGGCGACGCGGAGATCGTGATCGTGGTCCCGCGCTTCACGATCAACCAGATCAGCGAGCAACACTAGCGGTGTCTCGAAGCGGTTACAGCGCTCGTATCGAACGGATTCTGGAACACAACGCCGATACGCGATCGTTGTTCCTCCGAATCGCCGACGGCGGCGACTTCGCCTTTATCCCGGGACAGTTCCTCTCGCTCGAACTGCCGCTCGCGGACGAGACCAGGGTACGCGCCTATTCGATAGCTTCGAGTCCCGAAGACGGCCAGCCGCTCGAGATTTGCCTCGACCTGGTGCCGGGCGGCGCCGGATCGCGTTATCTGTTCGGCTTGAAGGTTGGCGACTCGATCGCGTTCACCGGACCGTTCGGCAGGTTCACGCTCGATCATGCGCCCGAGGTTGAAACCATCTTCATCGCCGACGGCACCGCGATCGCGCCGATCCGGCCGATGATTCGGCGTGCGTTCGCCGCCGGCGATCATCCGCCGATACGGTTGCATCACGCCGCGCGAACCGAAGCCGCCTTAATCTACCGGCGCGAGTTCGAGGCGTGTGCGGCCCGCGATTCTCGCTTCAGCTTCGAGCCGTCACCGATCGAAGCGTCGTCGGGACAAGGCGGGCTGTTCGATTTAATCGAGCGTCGTTACGTGAGCGGCGACGAAAATCGCAAGCGGCATTTTTACATCTGCGGCGTCGGCAAGCCGGTGTTCGACTTGCGCGATTTGCTGCGCGGCGCCGGTTACGAGCGCCGCGCGGTGCAATACGAGCGTTGGTGAGGGCGCGAGCGGGGGGGCCCCCGG
>JBEKLA010000053.1:0-19404 GCA_050010455.1 Binataceae bacterium (SeqCode)
TCGTGGTTCTCGCGGCCGTCGCCCACGCACAGACTACTTACTTCTTGCCTTTGCCGATTATGTATTTCGAGAAGTCGGCGATTACCTGCTTGGCGCCTTCGCGCGTGCCGCCGTGCACCGCGATCTGCTTGACGCCCGCCTTGCGCAGCTTCGCGACTCGCTTCAGCAACTCCTCGGGCGTGCCGGTCAGCGTGGTCTCCTTCAGGATTTTCTCGTTGACCAAACCGCCGTGCGCCTCGGGATTGAAGTCGTGGACGTAGCCCGAATAGAGCTCGAGATGGCGCGTCTCGATCGGCGCGTCGGGCGTGTGATAGGCGTGCTTGAACGCCATCACGTCGTCGCGGATATCGGCCGGCAGATCGGTGGGATCTTTGACCGAGAGCGCGAAGATATTGCACTCCGACGTAACGTAAGCACCGACCGCCTTCTGCATATCGGCAAGCTGCTCTCCCGGCTTGACCACATGGAAAGCGGTCAGCAGCAGGATATAAAGATCCTTGAGGCTCTTGCCGGCGCGCTCGGCTCCGCGCCGCACGTGGCTGAGCGCGTATTCGAGCAGGCTGTCGCCGACGGTACCGAACAGGATTACGCCGTCGCCGATTTCACCCGCGAGTTCGAGCGTCTTGGGGCCGCTGGCGGCGATATAGATCGGGACGCGGTCCTTGATGTTGTACCATCCGCCGACCGGATTCAGGAACCGGATCATCCGCTTGCGCTCGCCTTCCTGATAGGGAACGGTCTGGCCGCGCATCAATCCGCGGCAGGTCTCGACGTGCTCGCGCAGTTGATCGAGCCGCGCCGCCGGCATCCCCAGCGTGCGCCGCGCCGTGTTCCCGGTGCCGATTCCCATTATCACCCGCTTGGGCGCGAGCTGATTGAGGCTCGCGAACCCATTGGCGGTAACCGGCGAAATCCGCGACAAGGGGTTGGTAACGTTGGTGCCGAGCTTGATCTTCTTGGTATGCACCGCGCACAGCGCCAGCGATTGGAACACGTCGGAGCACACCATCTGCGAATCGTACAGCCACGCGTGCGTGAATCCTTTTCGCTCCGCCACCGCCACGTCCTTGTAGATGTCGAGAGCGGAAAGAAACGCAAACCCGTAATCCATCTCCTACCTCCGTATAACGCCGCGCCAGCGGCTGTAAAAACTGTTCGTGAAGATAACCACCGCCGCGTACGATTCGCCAAGACGGGGGCCCAAGTCAAGCCGAATGGGGTCGGTTTCGCGCCGAAACCATCAAATATTCGCGCCGAGCGTTTGGCCCTTCGCGATCGGCTCGCCTATACTCGGGACCGCCCGGCGCCGTTACGCCGCGCTACGTAACAGATAAGGAGACTCTCCGATGGCGATCAGCGAAATTCATCATGTGGGGCTAACGGTTGCGGATCTGGAGCGCTCGATCGCCTTCTACCGCGATATCCTGGGCTTCCGCAAAACCCTCGATATGCCGCTTAAAGGCCACAACCTGGAAAAGCTGCTCCTGCTCAAGCCCGGCACCAAGGCGCGCTCGGTTATCATGCAGGCGGGACGCTCCATCACCGGCGAGGTCGAGCTGATCGAGTTCGATCCGCGCGCCGACAATCCGACCGCTCCCAAGCGCCCCGGCAATCCCGGCGTCTTCATGCTTTCCTTCGAGGTCAAGGGCGAGACTCTGGCCGAGGTGCATCAGCGCCTGCGCGACAAGGGCATCCGCTTCATCGCCGACCCGCTCGATTTGGGGCTTCCCGGCTACGGCTCGATCAAGGCGCTCAGCTTCGAGGACCCCGACGGCATCATCATCGAGCTGATTCAACTGCCGTCGCTCGAAGAGGCCAAGCTCACTCACAAGGCCTCGCAACCCGGCTCTTGACGCGCGGCATTCCATGCCGGCGTGGCACTGCGCGAAACCATGTTCCGTGATCGTGAACTCCCTACTCCGTCATCCTGAGCGAAGAGAGTCCGCGAGCGGAGTCGAAGGATCTCGCGCGGTCCTCCGCGCGCCCGCACGATGAGCCGCAGGGTGACGCGACTGCTCTATGTTGAAGAGTTCGACCGAGCGGCAGACATGGTCACGCGCGAACGACTGCTCAAGGGATGGACCAGAAGCAGGAAGCTCGCCCTGATTCATAGCCAGAATCCGGCGATGGCGGATTACGCGCGGAGGACCGCGCGAGATCCTTCACTTCGGCAGCCTCCGTTCAGGATGACGAAAGCAAGCAAGGAACGGTGAACAACCGGGAATCTTAAATTCAGCGAACATCGAGCTTCGAGGACCCCGACGGCATCATCATCGAGCTGACTCAACTGCCGTCGCTGGAAGAGGCCAAGCGCGTCCACAAGGCACCGCAACAAACCGGCGCCTGACGCGGCATTCCATGCCGGCGGGGCACTGCACTGGCGTTGCGGGCGAGATAGCTCGCCAACTTTGTTTGTTAACTTGGAGGCGTCGGTGGAGTCGCCGGTGGCTTTTTCTTCCATGAGTCCGGCTTAATGATCCCCGGCGGCAGCTGGGTTTTCTCGTCCCCGATAGCCGAATCGACCTCCTTTTGCGTCAGATTGAAGACTTGGCGCAGGTCCGCGCCCGCCAGATCCGCGCCCTCCAGGTCCGCGCCCCTCAGGTCCGCGCCCCTCAGGTCCGCGCCCACCAAATTCAATCCTCTCAGGTCCTGTTGTTTCAAGACCGCTTTCCGCAGATGTAACTGACGACTCGGCAGCGATTTTCCTTCCAGCAGAAAGCAGATCGGTAGAATGGTAATAAAAATGCTGCAAACTAGCGCCAGCCAAAGCATAAGTGTGGAGATTTTGTGCGCACGATCAGGGCGACGGCGTATCTGAAGAAAAACAAATACTGCTATGAAGCCACCTGTAAGAGCGACCAATACAGGTGCTTCAGGTCGCGGCAGTGCCTTCCAGGCGAAGATTCCGAGAGTGAGAGGAACAAGCCAGTAAAATAGAAATTTTGAAAGCCAATTGGCAGTGCGATATTGCAGATTGAAAACGAACGGTAGTTCCGGATGCGGTGTTTCTGCGCTGGCTGGAGAGGGACTTGGTCGCTGGCGTGACAGCACTATCCAGTATCCGGCAAAGATGTGCAAATAGAATGAAAATGCGGCCAAGACCAAAGGTGCAATAACAAGGAAAGATACGAATGAGATTTCCGTATCCGCAAAAGGAAGCTTTATCTTCGCATCGCTGGCGAGCAGAGACCTGTCCGGCGCTCCGAGTGTCACCGCACAGAAAAAACAAAAACCGATCAGAATGAGCAGCAGCTTGTTAAGGGCCTTGGATATCTCGTCATGCTGTTTCTTCCAATCCTCATCGGACAGATTGATTTTCTCTGGTAATGGCCACCACCACTTACGCGGCCATTTGCTGCGGTCAGCAACTCTCGTTTGCGCTGCCGACAACATGTGGCCCGGAATGCTCCCCCCTTAACACCCGAGATGGCGGGCGATTACCAGGCGCTGAATCTCTGACGTGCCTTCGCCGATCTCCAAAATCCGGGCGTCGCGGTAGAAGCGCGATACCGCGCAATCGTCCATGAAGCCCGTGCCGCCGTGGATCTGGATCGCCTGATGCGATACCTGCGTTGCGATCTCCGCCGCGTACAGCTTCGCCATCGCCGCCTCGCGCGCGAACGGCTTGCCGCCATCGCGCAGCGCCGCCGCCTTATGAGTGATCAGCCGCGCCAGCTCGACCTTGACCGCCATATCGGCGAGCTTGAACTGGATCGCCTGGAACTTCGAAATCGGCTGACCGAACTGCTCGCGATTCTTGGCGTACCCAAGCGCCATCTCCAGGCATCCTTGCGCCAGGCCGACGCCGAGCGACGCGATCGCGATCCGGCCCAGGTTGAGGGTTTCGAGAAACTGCTTGAACCCCTGCCCTTCCACTCCCAACAGGTTCGCGGCGGGGATGCGGCAATCCTCGAAGATCAACTCGGCCGTGGCCGACGAGCGCCATCCCATCTTGCGATACTGCTTGCCGGCGCGGAATCCAGGCGTCCCGCTTTCGACCACCAGCGCGCTGATCAGCTTCTTGCCGCGCGGATCGACTCCGGTCACTGCCGCGAGCACGACGATCTCGCGCATCCGGGTGCCGGCGTTCGAGATGAAACACTTGCTGCCGTTGATCACCCAGTTGTCGCCGATTCGTTCGGCCTTGGTCTTGGTGCCACCCGCGTCGGAGCCCGCCGACGGCTCGGTCAGCCCGAAGGCGCCGAGCGCTTCGCCGCGAATCAGCGGCCGCAGCCACTTGTCGCGCTGCGCTTCGGTGCCGAGCCGATAGACCAGGTCGCCGCATAGATTCACCTGGCCCGCGACCGTGGCCGCGACCGACGAATCGACGCGCGCGAGTTCCTCCAGCACCAGGCTGTAGGTGAGCGAATCGACGCCGAGGCCGCCGTATTTTTCCGGGAATATCAGCCCGAACAGCCCCAACGCCGCCATCCGCGGCACCAGCGCGTAATGAAACTCGCCCTTGGCGTCGAGTTCCTCGGCGATCGGCCGAACCTCTTTTTCGGCGAACTGGCGGACGGTGTCGCGAAATCCGATCTGTTCCGGCGTGAGCTCGAAATCCATCAGCCCTGCACCACTTCGGCGATGCCGATCTGAATCTCTTCCAGAGTTGCGCCCGGACGGAAGATCTTCCTGATCCCCAGGCCCTTGAGCGACTCCTCGTCTTCCGGCGATACCAGGCCACCGATCATGACCGGGATGTCGCCGACCCCCTGCTCGCGCATCAGATGCATCAGATGGGGCAGATAGTACAGGTACTCGCCCGACAGCACGCTAAGCCCGATCGCGTCCACGCCCTCGTCGATCGCGGCGCGCACGATACCTTCGGGGAGGTTGAAGTTGCCCAGGTAGATGACCTCCATCCCGGCTTGCAACAATCCATGGGCGACGAACTTGACGCCGCGGTCGTGGGCGTCGAAACCGATTTTCGAAAGCAGAATCCTGATCTTATGATCGCTGCCGCCTCTAGCGGTGTTCATCGTTTCCCTCACGAAAAAATCCAAGGACATTCGATCATATCGAAGGGGTCGTAATGCTTGCCGTACGCGACCCGCATCGTGCCGACGATTTCGCCGACCGTGGCCGCGGCTTCGGTCGCGGCGATAATGTTCGGAAGAAGATTGTCCTGCTTGCGCCTGGCGACGTCGTGAAGCGCGCGCAGCGCCGTCTTGACCGGCCCCAAATCGCGATCCTGCTTGAAGCGCCGCACGCGCTCGACCTGTTCTGCGCACGGCTTCAGATGGACGCTCTTGATCGGAACCAGCCGGTCGTATTCGCCGGGAGTGTTGAACACGTTGACGCCGCCGACCTTCTTTTCGCCGGAATCGATCGCCGCTTGCAGCCGCTGGTTGGCTTCCTGGAGGCGGCTTGGGAACCATCCGCTCTCTGCCGCTTTCACCATCCCGCCGCGCTCGTCGATCTCGGCGATGAGCTTGACGATCTCTTGCTCGATGCGATCGGTCAGCGATTCGAAGAAGTAGGAGCCGCCCAGCGGATCGGCGGTGTTTGCGACGCCGGTTTCCAGCGCCAGGATTTGCTGCGTCTTGAGCGCGACCGCCGAGGCCATCTCGGACGGAATCGCGACGCCCTCGTCGTAGCAGGAAAGATCGAGCGCCTGCACTCCGCCCAGGATCGCCGCCAGCGCCTCGTAGGCGCCGCGAATCACGTTGTTGATCGGCTCCTGGCTGGTGAGCGACGACCCGCAACTGTGCGCGGCGAGCTTCAGCGCCATCGTGCGCTCTTTGCTCGCGCCGTAGCGATTCTTGAGCGTGTGCGCCCATACTCTGCGCGCCGCGCGAAATTTCGCCGCCTCCTCGAAGATGTCGATATGGACGCCGCAGATGAACGGAATACGATGCGCGAACTGATCGACGCTCAGGCCGCGGCGGCACAGCTCGTCGATATAAGCGAACGCGATCGCGAGCGCGAATCCCATCTCTTCGAACGCGTTGATTCCCGATTCGCGCAGATCGTAGGCGTTGATCGTGACCGGATGCCAGTTGGGAAGATTGCGCACGCTGAATTCGATCGTGTCGATGCACACGCGCAGCGCGAGGTCGAGCGGCGTACCGGCGTCGTAGCAGCAAAAGCGCGCCTGAATCGGATCGTTCTGAATCGATCCTCTAATCTTCTCGCGCGGGACGCCGCGCCGATTCGCGGTCAGAAGATACTGCGCCATGATCACCGGAGCCGACGTTCCCGGAATCGAGAACGACGCGGTAGTCACGTCCATCGGCAGGCCGTCGAACGCCGCTTCCATGTCGGCGATCGACGTGAGCGGAACGCCCTGCGTGCCGACCGCGGCGGCGGCCATCGGATGGTCGCCGTCGACGCCGAGTTGGGTCGGCATATCGGGCACCAGCGCGAATCCGGTCTGGCCTCTTTCGGCGAGATACTTGAGCCGCTCGTTCGAAGCCTGCGGCGAGAGCAGGCCGGCCAGGTTGCGCGTTATCCACGGCTTGTCACGATAGGTCCCGGCGGAGGTGCCGCGCGTGAACGGATACGCGCCGGGAGTGCCGAGCTTGGCGCGGGAATCCGATCGCGCGTCGCCATCCGCCTCGTAGACTCGCTCGACCGGTAATCCCGACCAGGTTTTATATCTCTCGTCGCCCATCCGATTTCCCTCCGCCTCCGCCAAGCCGGCGCACTACATCTTGACCGCGGTGAGGAAGCCCTCCCTGATCGCGGCGTCGATTTTGCGCGGCGCCACGCAATCGCCGACCCGATACAGTTCCGGCACCGTTCCCTTGAGCGCCTGATAGAGGGCGTTCGAGGCGCGATTGTCGCCGACCCAGATCAGCGCGTCGACGCCGCCAAGCCGCCGCTCTTTTTTGGAGAAGACATCCATCAGCACGATTTCGCCTTTGTCGATTCGCGGAATCGCGGTATGGACGATCATCTCCGCGTCGTACTCGGCCAGCCGCTCGTGAAGCGGCGGCACGGCTGTGACCGGGATATCGAATCCGACGAACAATCGCGGCGTCACCAGCGTCACGCGCTTGCCCTGCTGCGCCAGCATCTCCGCCGTGCCGCAGAACTTCCAGTGACTCTCGCCGCAGTCGTAGACCACGACGTTCTTGCCGACTTCGACCTCGCGCTTGATGATCTGTAACGCGTGATACACAGGCGGCTTGCCGTCCGCGCCTGGAACCACTGGCGGCGTTGGCGCCGAGCCGGTCGCGACGATCACGGCGTCGGGTGCGTACTGCTTGATCGTTTCCGGCGTGGCCTCGGTGCGCAGATGCACTTCGACGCCGAGCCGCGCGACCTGGTTGGCCAGATGCGAGGTGGACTCCGCGATTTCCTCGCGTCCGGGTAATCGGCAGGCCAGCAGAATCTGTCCGCCGAGTTCGGCGTCGCGCTCGAGCAGGACCACATGATGGCCGCGAATCGCCGCCGTCTCCGCGGCCTTCAGACCGCCAGGACCTCCGCCGACCACGACCACGCGCTTCTTGTGCGGCGCGTGAGTGATCTTCCCGATTCCAAATTCGCGCTCGCGGCCGGCCACGGGATTCAGCACGCACTCGATGTTGAGGCCCATCTGCACGCGCCCGATACATCCCTGGTTGCACGAGATGCAGTAGCGAATTTCTTCCGTGCGTCCGGTCTGGGCCTTGATCGCGAGTTCGGGATCGCACAGCGTCCCGCGGCCCATCCCGATCATGTCGGCCTGGCCGTCGGCGAGGATCTGTTCCGCATGCATCGGGTCCTTGATTCGCAGGACCGTCATCACCGGAAACTTGACCACGCGCTTGACCGCCGCCGCGTAGGGCACGCCGGCGCCGGGTGCGACGGTCATGTCGCCGATCCAGATCGGGATACCGCCGTAATCGGCGATGCGCGTGTTGATGTAATCGAGCATGCCGCCGGAATCAAGGCGCGCGGCGATTTCCTGACCCTCCTCGATGTTGATCCCGGCCGGATTGAACTCATCGATACTGATGCTCGTGCCCAACGCCATGTCGCGGCCGACCACCTGCCGAATCTCGGACTGGATCTCGTTTAGGAACCGCATCCGATTTTCGAGCGAGCCGCCGTACTCGTCGTCGCGCTTGTTGCTCGCCGGCGACAGGAAGCTGCCGATCATGAAGCCGTGCGAGCCTTGCAGCTCGATGCCGTCGAATCCGGCTTCCTTGATCAGTTTGGCGGTGCGGGCGTAACCCGCGACTTGCTCGCGGATATCGTCCTTGTCCATCTCGTGCGGTATTTCAATGTTGAATGGACCACGGATCGGCGAAGGCCCCCAATTCGCATGATGCGACCATAACGGCTTGGCGTGGCGCCCAGGATTGTGGATTAGCTGAAAGATTTTCGCGCCATGAGAATGGATCAGGTCGGTCAACTTGCGTAGATGGGGGACGTGCTGCTCATCGATAGGAATCATCGTATAGATGGCCCCGGCCGGATGAGCGCAGATCTCGGACATGACAATTAGACCAATGCCGCCCTTGGCGCGCTCGGCATGGAAGTGGGCAAGACGCTCCCACCATCCGCGCGCCTCGTCCTCGACCAGATTGGTCTCGTAAGGTGGCGAATAGATTCGGTTTCGAATTTTGACCGGTCCGATCTGAATCGGAGAGAAGAGATATTGAAACTGTTGTGCCATCCTGTGCCCTCTTCAGATAAATTCCCGCTTTTATAGCGAGCATTTATCATGCCGTAAGATGCTTGTTAAAGCGCAATCGGATATGGCGGGCTGGGCGAATAACCAGGCCGACGATCGTAGGCTTTCAGAGACGTGTGTCCCGTCTGGCGTCAATTGTTGCTTTTCGTCGCAACAATGAGCTAGAGGCGAACTATCGAGAGAGCGATGGACGTCGATCAATGTTTATCGCCGCGTTCATGTTCTTCCTGATCATCATCATGACCGTGTTCGCCGGAGAGAAACGTGCTGAGAGCGACATGCCGTGGACCGCGACTATCCGGCCGCCTGAAACCCAGGGCTGGCAACTTGTGTTGGATAAGTTCAGTTACTGGTTAGTGCTGACGGTGGTCTTGATCGTGATCGCCTATGGCCCGTGGATAGCCATGTATGTGCCGCCCAAGCTGACTTCGCCGGGTTTCACTGCGTTTTGAGAACAGTGGCGCGAAAGCTAAGCTTATGTATCGCGAGAATTAATTTCATCGCGACAGGGGTTGGAATCAGGCCGGTGGACTGTGCCGCTAGTGGATGGCGGCGGAATCAACTATGATGGCTGATTCCCGGAGGTGGTATGGGGTATAGCTTTCCCGCTCTCTATTTCGAGGCAACCAGGCTCTGCAATCTGCAATGCCAGAGCTGCATGACCAGCAGTAACGACGCCAAGGTGGTCCGCGCCTCGCGGGGGCAAGAGCTTAATTTCGACGAGATTCGCGACTTGGTGCTGGAACCAGCCAAGCGCCTCGGGGTCCTGGCGATCGGATGGAGCGGCGGCGAGTTCTTGCTGCGCAAGGACGCGATGCGGCTGCTCGAACTCACAGTTAAGTTGGGCTACCAGTGCAAGGTCTGCAGCAACGGCGAGCTGCTGACGCGCGAGATGCTCCGAACGATGAAGGAAGCCACCGGCGGGCAACTCACCATCTCGCTCGGCCTCAACTCGATCGACGAGAACAACGAGATGAGCCGCGACGCCTCGCCCGACCGCACGCTCGAAGTGCTGGCGCTGTGCGACGAGCTCAAGATCGATCGCCACATCATCGTGACTATCGGCAAGCACAACGCCGACAGTTTCGAGCAGACCATCAAGTACCTCACCGATCGCCGCATCTCATACAATCGCTCGCCGCTGGTGGCGCGCGGATCGGGATGCAACCTGTTCGAGGATTACGCCTTCGACCGCGACGACCTCGAAAATCGCTTCCATCCGGTTCTGCGCCGTCACGTCAACGGCTACGTGAGCTATACGCCGTTCTTCCTCTCGCCCGAACTGCATCGCGAGGTCTCCGGCGGCATCACCAATGGAACTGTGCCGCATAATCCGGCGATCGGATGCTGGGTCGGAACCTGGCTGACGATCAACGCGGAGGGCAATGTATCGGTCTGTCCGGTTCTTCTCGACTCGCTGAGCGCGGGCAACGTGCGCGAGAAGCCTCTCGATAAACTGGTTAACGAGAGCAAGCTGTTCGCCGAGATGCTGGATCGCAGCCAGCTCAAGGGCAAATGCGGGATTTGCCGTTATCAGTACACCTGCGGCGGATGTCGCGCGATGGCCTACTATCACAGCGGCGATTATATGGGCGAAGACCCGACCTGCTTCTTCGATCCGATCGATCGAAACACGGTGAGCGAGCACGAGGAAGAGACCAATCGCATGTTCAAGAAGTATCTGATCATCGCGCGCTACGTAGGCCTGTATCAGCGACCTTAGCGATGGCGCGACGCGCGCGACGCGCAAATTCGCTATTGATTAGCGTCGCATTTTCCGGGAAAGCGAAGCTCGTGCTCTTTCCGCTAAATTGAAGCTGACGCTCGCGCTTTAAGTCAGCGTCGAGCGTAACAATTAAATCACACATTTTAGTTTTTTTGGCGTCGAGTTTCTGTTGCCAAACGGAGCAATTTGTTCCAAACTGTTTCTATCAGAAACATCGCCCGCTCCAGGATCGCGACCGGATCGATTCTAAAGGGGGAGTCGGCGCGCTTGCTTGTGCATACGGAGAGGGAAAAGTGCAAATTCATGTCTTGTCGTTCGAAGGACCAGATCCGTATTGCTACGCTGGCGGGATCGCCAGCCGCATCACTGGTTTGACCGAATCGCTGGCCGACCTCGGATTTGACACTCATCTGTGGTTTGTAGGCGACGCGACGCTGCCCGGCTACGAAGAACGCGGCGCCCTGAAACTGCATCGCTGGTGCCAATGGATCAGCCGCTTCCATCCTGGCGGCGTATACGACGGCGAAGAAGGCAAACGCCTGGATTACGCCTCTTCGCTGCCTCCATCTCTGATGGAGAAGCTGTTGCCGCATCTTGCGCAGGGCGGCTTCGCGATGGTTATGGCCGAGGAGTGGCAAACCGCCGACGCGGTACTGCATCTCGATTGGTTGTTGCGAGGCGCCGGCCTGCGCGACCAAGTCGCGATCCTGTGGAACGCCAATAATACGTTCGGCTTCGATCGGATCGATTGGCCAAAGATGACGGAGGCCTCGACCGTTACCACGGTCAGCCGCTACATGAAGCATCGGATGCGCGAGTGCGGCGTCGACGCGCTGGTAATTCCCAATGGCGTCACCGCCGACGCGTTCATACCGCCTCATCCCGAAGCCGTCGCGGCGCTGCGCCGCCGTTTCGCGGACCGTTTGCTGCTCACCAAGGTCGCGCGATGGGATCCGGACAAGCGGTGGATGATGGCGATAGGAATTGTCGCGCGGCTCAAGCAGGAGGGATGGCAACCGCTGCTGGTCGCCCGCGGCGGCATCGAGCCATACGGCGGTGAAGTTTTGTGGGCCGCTGCGTGCGCGGGATTACGGGTAGTCGAGCGCCCGAGCGGCAAGGGGGTTTCGGGGATGCTCGAAGCGCTTAGCGAGCTACGCGACGCGGATATCGTGGTGCTGCGCTCCCCGGTCGACCCGCAAGCTCGCGGCATGTTGTTTCAGGGCGCTGCGGCGGTACTCGCTAATAGTGCCCACGAGCCCTTTGGTCTGGTGGGACTGGAGACGATGGCGGCAGGTGGCTTGGCTTGTACCGGAATCTCCGGCGAGGACTACGCGATGCCTGGCCGCAACGCCCTGGTGCTTCAGACGACCGATCCGGACGAGTTTCTCACCCTATTCGGTCCGTTACGTACCAGTCCGGATCTGGACTCGGCCATGCGCAGGGCCGGTCGAATTACCGCCGAACAATACCGGTGGCCCGACATCATCCAAAGCAACATCCTGCCGCGAGTATCTCACTGCTTCGGCGCTGATTCGCCCGCCAATCAGCGGCGCGAATTCGCCGCCGCTAGCTGATTCGACCGGCCCGCGCAAGGCTGCGTCGCCGAAAGCCGCGTGCGCCACTTACGGCGTCGCGGCTTTCAGCGTTTTCGAATCACTCACTCGACCGCAGCGGATTGCTTTCCTCCCGCGCGAACGCGATAAGCTGAAATTGCAACGTCACCTATGCAAGAGCTGCGAAAAATCCACGATTACCTGTGGGAGATTCCACGCCACGGCGAGATGCGCGTGCCGGGACGAATCTACGCCAGCGAGCGCCTCCTCGAAGACCTGCGCGACGACCCCGCATTGGACCAAGTGGCAAACGTCGCCTGCTTGCCCGGTATCGTCGGCTACTCGCTGGCGATGCCCGATATCCATTGGGGATACGGCTTCCCGATCGGTGGCGTCGCGGCGGTCGACGCCGACGACGGCGTCATCTCACCCGGCGGCGTCGGCTACGATATCAACTGCGGAGTGCGATTAATTCGCACCAAACTTCAGTACTCCGATGTCGCGGACAAGATCGAGCGTCTGGCCGACCTGTTGTTCAACACCATCCCGGCGGGATTAGGCTCCGAAGGCGCGATTCCCAATCTCTCCGTCGACGAGCTCAAGCGGGCGTTGCGCGACGGCGCGCGATGGGCGATGGCGAACGGTTACGCGAGCGCTGCCGACCTCGACCATACCGAGGAAGGCGGCCGGCTCGCGATGGCCGATCCCGACGCGGTCAGCCCGCAAGCCTGCAAGCGCGGCCACAAGCAGCTCGGTACGCTCGGCTCGGGCAATCATTTTCTCGAATGCGGCCGGGTCGATGAGATTTACTCTCCGGAGGTCGCGCGCGCTCTGGGCGTCGAGCTCGGGCAAGTCGTGGTATTGATTCATTCCGGCTCGCGCGGGCTTGGCCATCAGACTTGCGACGACTACCTGAAGACGATCGGCAAGGCGATGGGCGGCTACGGAATCCAACTTCCCGATCGCCAGCTTGCGTCGGTGCCGATCAAGTCGCCGGAGGGTCAGGCCTATCTCGGCGCGATGGCGGCGGCGGCCAATTTCGCGTGGTGTAACCGCCAGATCATGATGCATCTGGCCGAGCGCGCCTTCCTTCAGGCTTTGGAGATCAGCGAACGTGAACTGGGGTTCTCGCTGATCTACGACGTCTGCCACAACATCGCGAAGTTCGAGGAACACGAGGTCGACGGCAAGCGCCGCCGCCTATGCGTCCATCGCAAGGGCGCGACGCGCGCGTTCGGCCCGCGTCACGAGGCGCTCCCGCCGGCGCTGCGCGCCACCGGCCAGCCGGTGCTAATCCCTGGCGATATGGGCCGCTATTCGTTCCTGTTGGTCGGGCTTGAGCATGCGATGAGGGAAACGTTCGGCTCGACCTGCCACGGCGCCGGGCGCGTGATGAGCCGGACGCAGGCCAGGAAGCAGTCCCGCGGGCAGGATATATTTGCCGAGATGGCCGCGCTCGGCGTTACCATCAGGTCGCCGAGCCGCGCCACGGTCGCCGAGGAGATGCCG
This sequence comes from Binataceae bacterium (SeqCode), assembly GCA_050010455.1. GTDB lineage: Bacteria > Desulfobacterota > Binatia > Binatales > Binataceae > DATJOQ01. Next base: position 13,412 of record JBEKLA010000053.1, read on the forward strand.
CTGGCCTACAAAGATGTCGCCGAGGTGGTCGAAGTGATGGAAGCGGCTGGAGTTAGCCGCAGAGTCGCGAGGCTCAAGCCCTTCGCGGTCATCAAGGGATGATGCTCTGAGCTTCGCTACGCGCGCGTGCCGCCGCTCGGAGCCGGGTTAGCCTTGCTAGTGATTGCATTCAATAGAGTCACCGCAACCGATACCTAGTGGATATAGTCATTGAGCCTGACTTGACTTCTCAGGCAATTATGGCTATTGGCATAAAGGGCTGAGCGAAGGCCGCCGTCGAAGAGCGGCGACTTGACGTTTGGTTCGCCACGACGCTAAAGCTCCGCGTCTGGAAAGTCTCAAGGGGGGGGCGCTTTTATAGCCATCACTACATTTGTTTATCGTTTAGCACTGCATCTTGATCGTTATTGCTGGATGCAATTGGTCGTTTTTGAACCTTCGTCGATGTGAGGTGTCAGATGAAAAAGTGGCTGGTTGTTGTTCTGGTGGCTGCCGCGATCGCGGTTTGCGGACGGCAGGCCGCATTTGCCCAGACCTGCGGGATCACCAATCCCTGCGGCACATCGCCGTTCACGGGAACCTTGGCTTCAAGTACCTTGTTTATTTGCTCGCAGATCGCGGTCGACAGTTCGGCTCAGGTGTCCAGCGCTACCAGTTCGCTTCAGGTCAACTCCAACGGGAGCTTCACCCTTAATCAAGCGCAAAACAACAATTCCAGTGGAACTGGAACCTTCCAGAGCTTTAGTTCCTTGTCCGGCACCTACTGTCTCGATACCAGCAGCGACAGCACAAAAGGCGCGGGTTACGCCATCCCCAGCGGCAGCGGCGCTTGTCCGATGGCGCTGGTGGCGGATTCTGGCGGCGGCAATCCGGCTGATGCCACCGAATTACGCTTAATCGATACCACGAACAACATCGCTTTGGCAGTTGTGTGCGTCAAGCAATAGGGGGACCGGCCTTGTCACGAGCAATTTTCCTTGCGTTGACCGTCTGTATGGTTGGCGGAACTATGACCTTGGCTGCTTGCGGTCGCAGCAGCAGTGGTCCAACCGCCACTACGACCTCAACCGCAACCTCGGGCGCCACTCCCACCGCAACGCCAACTTCAACCTCAGTCGCCACCGCCACTGCGACGGCGACTTCAACTTCGGGCGCCAGCCCAACCCCAACCTCAACTTCGCACGCCACTGCGACCGCGACGGCGACTTCAACTTCGGGCGCCAGCCCAACCCCGACCTCGACCGCAAGCGCCTCGGCGAGTCCGAGCCCGACCCCGGTTTCTCAAGGCCAGGCGGCTGCCTTCGCACCGCTTTTGCAATAGTCCGCTCACTGGTGACTTGGTTGCGCTGAACAGTGATGAGAACTCAGTTTTTTCGGAGATTAAGAAAAATGAAAAAATCCCTTTTATTGGCACTGGCTTTGGTCTTCGTACTGCCGGTTGCTGCCAGGGCCAGCGGTAGCTGCCCGTCAACCATCACTTGTACCGGCGCGAGTCTTCCGCTGAGCGGCTACTATAGCTGCCTGCAGGCAGGTGGAAGCTCTGACGGCTCGACCAAAGTCCAGGTGCTGGTTGTCAGCTTTACATCTGGGGAAGACAGCTTCAGCGCGGCGGCTGCGAAGAACAGCAATGCTTCCTCAGGGACAACCTATTCGGACTTCAGCGGCAACACCGCAACCGGAACTTACTGCCTCAATAGCGATAACACGACAGGGTTTCTAACCCCCAGCGGAGGAGGAAGCTGTCAGTCGGCCCTGACTTACAGCCAGACCAATAAGCAATTACGGCTGATCGACACTGAGGATGGACGGGCGACCGTCGCCGTTTGCAAGGCGCAGTAGACGGCCTATTTGCCGGGCGCTGATCCCTGGCGATACGGGCCGCTATTCGTTCCTGCTGGTCGGGCTCGAGCACGCGATGCGGGAAACGTTCGGCTCGACCTGTCACGGCGCCGGGCGCGTCACGATGATTCCGTAACATGTCGAAGGGAACCCATCGACCATCAGTTTCAGCTGGAGTGGCGGAAGATCGTCGTGGAAATATCCCTCGTGCCACGGATAAGGCGGAACGTCGATAAAATAATCGAGTAGAGTATTGCCAACGTCGAAGGAGACCGACGGCACGCGACAGCCGTCCGCTTCCAGAAATTCCTTGAGCGCGAGAAAATCCTTCTTCCTGAAAAGAACCGTTGGCCGATTATCGATCGTCGCTTCGTCCTGCGAGTAATTGAACTCCGTTGTGTGGACAGCGATACCGCCGGGCCTGAGAAGCTTGATTGACTCTCTGACAAAATCCAACCCTTGCCGGATTGAGCCGAGATGCTCGAAGGCACACACCGACCAGCAGAAATCGAACTTGCCGTGCAAGTCCTCGGGGATCGCGTTCATATCCACGTAACGGAATGAAACTTTGGAATCGAAATCAGCCCTGGATATGAGATCGGGCTTGAAGACTTTGTCGAGACTTGTGGCGTGCTGCGCCGTGGCGATCCACGCCTGCGCGCTTTGCGATTGTGGGTCGACGTCTGTGGCGAGAATTTGGGCGCCTCGCGCCGCGAAATAAGATGGCAGGGGCTCCTCTCCACAGCCGAAACCAATTCCCATCATGCCGGGCGCGAGTTTTCCGGCTGTTTCGATATTTTTCAGCACATAGACGAGTTCCCAAACTTTTCGATGCAGGATCGGCGCAATCTTGAGCTTGTGGGATGCGTCGACGAACCAGGCTTTCGAATAATCCTCGGCTCTGGTTGCCCGCCATTGTGGAACGAATGGCGTATCCGGTTCGGCTTGCGGCATCAAGCCGGGTTGCTGGGAAAGCATCCTGGCCATCAGGCTGCCCATAACCTTCACGTCCCATCGCAATCCGGCGAGGTCTTTTAGCCGCTCATCGAGTTTTCTTTCGATCCGCCTTGAATGCCTCGACTTTCTTCTGCGCCGCCGCCACGGAGCAAGCCGCGCGAGTGATCGTATCAGGCGTGCAACGATACCGTCTCCCAATGCTTCCCGCTCCTTATCGCTCCGAGCAGGGCTTTCGGCTCGCGCCGCGCTTCCTTTGAGTCGTAAATCTGCCATAGGCGTTGATAACTTTTGCTCATTCCATCGTCAAATAGCCATCAGTTGGGCACATGAAACCGCAGCGCGCCTCGTCCGTATTGGCTGAGGTACGGCACGCGGGATGCATCTCGATATTATCTCGGTGTGGAGGAGATTAAACGTCGGGCGGAGTTGTTCAAATGCAAATACCCCAGAAAAAAGACAGTCCGCCTCGTCTTGAGGCATTAAGAACGCTTCTGACACATCAGCGTAATGTTCTTCTGGCCCGGATCAAGGTACTCCGCCACGATCAGGAAGAAGAGATGTTGAGTGAGCCGAGCGATGATATGGACGTCGCCCGTTCACAAGCTGACGTAGAAACTCACGCCGGTTTGATCGAGCGCTCGGAGGAGTTACTCAGAGCAATTGATAGCGCTTCAAGCCGCCTCGAGCAGGGGCGCTACGGCACCTGTGAAGAGTGCGGCGACGACATCCCCCTCAAGCGATTGGACGCGTTGCCGTTCGCCGTCTATTGCCTCGATTGTCAAAAGGGGAAGGAAACCGGGCGCGGGCGTGGGACAATCAGCGAGTCCTTCATGCGCCGCTGGGAGGTCCCGGAAGAGATGGATCAATCTTCGGATCACCGGGATACTTCTGACCTGGAAGATTAGTCGCCGATCCGCAACAGGGGCAGCACCCTGGATCGCGAATTAAGCTGTGCCGCCGTGCCGTCCCGATACGTCGCGGGCTGTGAAGGAATCTTCGCGGCCCGCCCCCCTTCCCCCAATCTCTCTGCAAGCTGGAGAACTAAAGAAATGAGGCGTAGCGACGGAGAGCCTAGAAGATGGTGGGCAAATCTCCCCAAAGCCGATCGATCGCTTTCGTCGCGCTGAACGGGTAGCTCAGATTCACCTTAAACGCCAATCGGTCGGAGCCGCTGGTGAGTCCCACTCCCGTACCGAAAGACAGGTCCTTCCAGTTGACGACTGGCATCACGTAATGGGCCTGATTGCGAACCTGCGGCATGTGTTTGAACTTTCCCATGTCGCCATAAAATTCCAATCCTGCCGAGTACTCATCCGACCAATGGTATAATACCTGCGCAGCGTAACTGCCTTCCCATGCGCCGGAGCCGACGAAGTCTTTTTCAACGGTGGGGTTTAACAGGATGGTAAACTTGCCTATGTCCTGCTGAATCAGCGGATGAAAATCCATGTCGTACGCGGCGTCAACGTACTTCGGCGATCGCTGCCATTCGTTCTCCCAGGCGAAGCCGAGGTGGAACCCATGGCCCTCGTACAGACGCACATGGAAGCCGCCCTCGAACCCTTCCATCTCGTAGGACTGCCCGCTGGGGTGAGCAGTGTTCACCTGCATAAAAAGATTGACGTCGTCGGTCAGCCCGTAGAACAGGCGCAGCGAGGTGCGTATCAACTTGTCGGTGGCGACGGTGCCTCCGTCCTGCGCGGAATGGCCGCTGGCGACGTAGGTCTGGAGCAGCATCGGCGTCATCAGCCCCTTGCCGAAGTACTGGAAGCCGTCGACCGTCCAGTCCTGCGCTTGCGACGGGTCCGGATCAGCATTCGCAAGCGGAGCCCAAAACAGCGACGCAGCTAGCAAGAGCGCCAACGCCAAGACGTTTCTGTTCATGAACTCACCTCCGCGTTCTCGTCCGATCTCCATCGATATCGTAAAGCAGTGCTTCAAGCCCGGTCTTCGTCGCCTCAATCATCCTGGTCGGGTATGACTACACTCGGATCGCTGGCGGGAGCGGCCGAAGCGGCGGGACAGGTACGAGTACTCAGCACCACCGGTTGTACCGGAGTCCGCGTGAAGTCAAAAGCATCCGAGAAGTCATTCGATCCTTGGTCCCTTGTGTGGAGGCTGGAAAGGTCGAACCATTCTTCGATCTGCTTCAGCACCGAGGAAAACTCGTATTGCACGTGGGAGATGTAGCAGCTCTTTGCGTACGGCGAGATGACGATCATCGGCACCCGCATCCCAAGGCCGAACTGGTCTTCGGTCGGCGGAGGCACGTGATCGTAAAATCCGCCGAAATCATCCCAGGTCAGGAAGATCACCGTGCTGTTCCAATCCGGCCCCTGCATCACCGCGTTGATTTGCTGCACCGTCCAGTTCTCGCCCGCGCACGCGCTGTTCGGCGGATGTTCGCTCACGGGCCCGTCGGGAACCAGCCAAGCCACCTGAGGCAGATTGCCGTTAGCGGCGTCGGTTGCAAACTGCGTGTCGTCAATTACGTTGGAAGTCCACAGCGATGAGTTTCGGATATGACTGATCGCATTCAGGACCGACCATACATACCCGGTCTGGCCCTTGGGGGGCGCGTAATATCGCCAGCTTATCCCCGCCGTCTGGCAGATGTCGGCCAACGTTTCGAAGTTAAAGCACGGGTATTGCAGGGAAATCTGACCCTTCGGACCGAGCACCTGCACTCGCGCGCGCGCATCTGAATCGCATCCCCATACATGCGCACGTGAAGTGCGGACCGGATTGTTGATCACGCCCCCGCTTTCTCCCGCCACCGTATACAGATGATTCGGAAAACTCGGGCCATGCAGGGACGAGAACATGTTGTCGCATAGCGTGAAATCCTTGGCATAGGTCCAGTAGTTGGGGATGTCGGATTGCCAAAATTGGCTCATGCTGTAGTCGACGCCGTGTACGATCGCGCCGGCGAGCAAGTTGAACCGATCCATCTTCCCGCCGTTCATAGCGCTTAACGCAGCCTGAAACGAATGATCTATATCTCCAGGCAGTGAGTCCGGTTCGTGTACGAGATTGACCGTCTTGCCGGTGGAAATCTTCCCGCTGGTTGCGCCGTTGGCTCCCGGAAAAGTGCCAAAATAATTATCGAACGCCCGGTTCTCCTTGATGATGAAAATCACGTGCTGGATCGGCACCGATGCCGTCGCAGCATGCGTAGCGCCTAACAGCGCGAATTG
>JBEKLA010000054.1:0-32268 GCA_050010455.1 Binataceae bacterium (SeqCode)
CGAAAGCATCAGGAAGCCTTCGCTGGAGAACTGTGCCGGTTACGTTGCGAGCACGGTCTTTTGCATTTACTCGCACATGTTCGGAATCCTGCTGTTGCCGGCCCACTGGCTTTCGCTGTGGTTGTTTCGGCCAGGATGGAAGACCGCATGGCGGCTGACGTTGAGCGCGATAGTTGTCGGATTAATCGCGGCACCGCACTTCGCGATCGCGCTCGGAGGTAATGTCGTCCACCTCGCCTGGGTGCAGCGGACTTCGCATCAGCGGGTGCTTGAGTTTATCGCGCTCATCACCGGAGTGGGCGATAATCTGATACGGGCGAGGAACTTCCTGATCGCGTGTTCAATTATCGCGGCGATAGTCGCCGTGTTCGACAAGCCCCATCGCGCGGCGATCGGTTTCCTGGCGCTCGGCATAGTCGTGCCCGCTGCGACGATCCTGGCGGTGTCGCATTTCAAGCCGTTATTTTGGCCACGCTATCTGCTGCTGTCGCAGCCGTTTTTTGTGGCCTTCGCGGGAGTCGCGATATCGCGATTGCGGCCGTGGCCGGTGATGGCAGTAGCGCTGGTGGCGCTCGCCATCTACTGCGTGCGGCAAGACGTTCTTTGCTATCAGCGCCCGCAATCGGAGGAGTGGTCCAGCGCGGTCCAGTTCCTGGCGTCCGGGGCTCAACCGGGCGACGTGATGATGGTGTTCATTCCATTCGGCCGCCAGCCGATCGATTACTATCACCACCGGCTCGGTATCTCCGGGAATTTTCCGGCCTTTATCTATCCCGATCCGAATAAGGATTTGCCCGAGTCAACTGATATAACGGTCGAAGAGCTGTTGGCTGCGCCCCATCAGCGCATCTGGCTGGTCTCGACAGGTTCGGGCATCCAACCGGCTCCATTTCGGCGCGCGGGGAAAGAGCCACCGACTATTCCATTCGTGTTAAAGAAGCTTATCCGTTCTTCGTATCAATTGGAGCAGCTCAAACATTTCGGTTCACTGCGCGTCTTTCTGTTTGACAAACCGAATCCGTCCGGAGGCCCATGAATCGGGTGCCGCTTCCGGACGCCGTGTCGATCTGAAATAATTTTCCGCGATGGCAAGACAAGTTGGCGTTGACGCTGTGATCGAAGCGCTGGGCCGGGTGAAATATCCTGGCTACGCGATCGATATCGTAAACCTCGGTCTTATCGAGGATGTCGCTGCTACAGGGCCGCGCGGGATATCGCTCACGATCCGTCAGGCCAGCGAGCGCGAAGAGGTGACAAAGGATCTCTCGGCGGCGATCCATCGGGAGCTCGCTCACGGGCTGGGAATCGATCAGATCGAGCTCAGGGTTCACCGGCTCGAACCCGAGATGGGCGAAAAGACCGGCAAGGTCACGCTCGAGGGGATCAAGCATATCGTGGCGGTGGCTAGCGGCAAGGGCGGAGTAGGCAAGTCCACCGTCGCGGCGAACCTTGCGGTCGCTTTGAGCAAGCTTGGATTCAGCGTCGGTCTGCTCGACGCCGATATCTACGGCCCGTCAGTGCCGACGTTGTTCGGAGTGCAGGAAGAAAGGCCCAAGGCGGCCGGCGGTGGCAGGTTCCATCCGATCGAAAAGTTCGGCGTGAAGCTGGTTTCGATCGGATTCTTTCTTACCGACAAGGCGCCGGTGATCTGGCGCGGACCGATGGTGATGAGCGCGGTGCGCCAGTTCCTCAAGGAAGTGATATGGGGCGAGCTGGACTATCTGATCGTCGATCTGCCGCCCGGCACCGGCGACGCTCAATTGACGCTTGCGCAGCAGGTGTACCTCGACGGAGTGGTGGTCGTTACCACGCCTCAGGATCTCGCGCTGCTCGACGCTCAGCGCGCGGTCAAGATGTTCCGGCAATTGCACTGTCCGCTGCTCGGGGTGGTGGAGAATATGAGCTTTTTCGTTTGCCCCGACTGTGGAGAGCGTGGCGAGCTGTTCGGGCGCGGTGGCGGTGAACGAATGGCGGTCCAGGAGGGGATTAAGCTGCTTGTTGGGGTGCCGATTTTTGCGGAGCTCCGCGAAGGGGGCGACAGCGGAACGCCGGTAACCGCGGCGCAACCAGAGCATCCCGCCAGCCAGGCGTTTGCGCGATTAGCCCAGCAGGTGGTCTCACAAATGCACGAGTAGGGCTTGATAGAACGCCTGCCAGATCGTTATCCTTGGGCCACCGGCGGCAATCAACGGCGAGAGCCGACCGGTCGCTTCTGAGCGGGTTGCTTTGTCTGCACCGACGTTCCTGGACGCAGGGATCGAGACCCTCCCTATTAGCGAATAGCGGCGCGCCTTCATCCCTTGAATTAGCTCAGGACGGATGTCAGAAGTGTCGTGCAGCCGAGATGGAGAACTGGAGTCGAATAGGATGGCAACAGTAATCACGGAAGAATGCATCAACTGCGGCGCGTGCGAGCCAGAGTGCCCGAACACCGCAATCTACGAAGGCGGCGCGGCGTGGGAGTTCAACGGCGAGACGCACGACGCCCTCAGCGCGGACCTCTATTATATCGTTCCGGAGAAATGTACCGAGTGCGTAGGCTTCTTCGATCAGGAGCAGTGCGCGGCGGTATGCCCGGTCGATTGCTGTATCCCTGACCCCAATATCCCGGAAACCGAGGAAGTCCTGCTTGCGCGAGCTAGGCAACTGCATCCGGAAACGGCCATCGGCGACGACTTCCCTTCACGGTTCAGGAAGCAAGCCTGAAATCGGGCGACCAGGCGCAGTGGGGCGCGGCGGCTGTTGATAACCGCTTCCGCAATCGTATGCGGAAGAAGTCTGCTTTACTTTTCCGTTACCGTCGTATAAAAACGTCTGAACTTGTGGTTTTGGTCGCAGGCTGTGGTTGAGGCGCTGCCCGACGCGGTTGATTCCCACTTCATGTGAGTTGAGATGGCCAAGATTCGTATCGCGATCGCTGGCGTAGGTAACTGTGCATCGTCGCTCCTTCAGGGGCTCGAATACTATAAGCACGCACCGGCGGACGAGCGCGCGAACCCCACGGGCCTGATGCACTACGATCTCGGCGGGTACAAGCCCGACGATATCGAAGTGGTCTGCGCTTTCGATATCGATGCGCGCAAGGTCGGCCGTCCGCTCGAAAACGCCTGCTTCGCTCCGCCCAACAACACCGTCACCATCTGGCGCGATCTGCCCGATTACGGTGTCAGGGTCGATATGGGCGAGGTCCTCGATGGTGTAGCGCCGCACATGGCGGAGTATCCGCCAGAGCGCACCTTCGTGGTCGCCAACCAGCCTCCGGTTGATATCGAGGCGCGTTTGCGCGAGACCGGCGCCGAAATGTTGCTCTGTTACCTGCCGGTGGGGAGCCAGAAGGCGGTCGAGCGTTACGCGCGGGCCTGTCTCGGAACCGGCGTGAGCATTATCAACTGCATGCCGGTGTTTATCGTCTCCGATGACAAGTGGGCCAGGCAGTTTGCCGAGCGCGGGATTCCGGTAGTTGGCGACGACATCAAGTCCCAGCTGGGCGCGACGATTCTCCACCGCACGATAATGAAGCTCTTTGCCGACCGCGGCATCAAGCTCAAGCACACCTATCAGCTCAATACCGGCGGCAACACCGATTTCCTCAACATGCTCGACCGCGGCCGCCTCTGTTCCAAGCGCGAGTCGAAGACCGAGGCCGTGCAGAGCGTATTGCCCGAGCGTATGCCCGATACCGACGTTCATATCGGCCCGTCGGACTACATTCCGTGGCAAAGAGACAACAAGGTTTGTTTCTTGCGCATCGAGGGGCAGGGGTTCGGCGGCGTCCCGATCGAGATGGAACTGCGGATGTCGGTGCAAGACTCGCCGAATTCGGGCGGGATCGTGGTCGACGCGATTCGATGCGTCAAGCTGGCGCGTGATCGCAAGATCGCGGGGCCGCTGCTCTCGATCGCGGCGTACTCGATGAAGCATCCGCCGCGCCAGATCGCCGACGATATCGCCCGCGACCGCGTCGAGCGATTCATCTCCGGCGAACTCGAACGCTAGCCCCGCGCATCCGGCAAAGTTAGACCCTGTTATTCCGAGCGCAGCGAGGAATCCCGACGTGTCATTGATTCTTAATCAGACCCGGGATTCCTCGCTACGCAGACTTCGCTCGGAATGACATCCGTAGCCGTGGCAACATCCTTCATCGGCCCGTCTTTCTAAAACCCGGCGCTCGCCTTAGAATTGGGGCGTGGCGATCAAAGACAAGACCATCGTTGTCGGCGTAAGCGGCGGGATCGCGGCTTACAAAGCGGCCGAGCTGGTCCGCATCCTGGTGACGCGCGGCGCGCGCGTCCATGTCATGATGACGCGCAACGCGACGGAGTTCATCACGCCGCTGACGCTGCAGACGCTCAGCTCGAACCCGGTCGCAAGCGACACCTTCAGCCTGACCCAGGAATCCGAGATCGGCCATATCAGGCTTGCCGACACCGCCGACGCGATCGTAATCGCGCCCGCGACTGCCAACGTGATCGCGAAGGCTGCGAGCGGAATCGCGGACGATATCGTCACTACCGTATTGCTGGCCGCGCGATGTCCGATCGCGTTTGCGCCGGCGATGAACGTGCACATGTATGAGCATCCGACGGTCGGCGAGAATCTGGCGCGATTGCGCGCGCGCGGCGTGACCGTAATCGAGCCGGAGGAGGGCGCACTCGCTTGCGGTTACGAGGGCAAGGGGCGGCTGTGCGATCCGGCGGCGATCGCCGAGGAACTGGAGCGGATGTTATCCGCGCACGATCTCGACGGCGAACGCATCCTGATAACGGCCGGCCCGACCCAGGAGGCGATCGACCCGGTGCGATTCGTCTCGAATCGCTCGACCGGCAAGATGGGATTCGCGCTGGCGCGTGCGGCGTGGCGTCGCGGTGCGTCGGTGCGGATGATCGCGGGTCCGTCGGCGCTGGCGACGCCGCGCGGCGTCGATCGCGTCGATACCGTCAGCGCGCAGGAGATGCTTGAGGCGACGGCGCGGAACTTTTCGTGGAGCTCGGCGCTGATTATGGCGGCAGCGGTTGCGGATTTCCGGCCGGCGCGTCCGGAGACGCACAAGATAAAGAAACAGGCGCGCGGGCTCACGCTCGAGATGGAATCGATCGGCGACCAGTTGCCGCGCCTGGCGGCTGAGAAGGGCGATCGCCTGATGGTCGGCTTCGCGGCCGAGACCGCCGATCTCGAAGATAACGCGCGCGACAAGCTCAAACGCAAGAAGCTCGACCTGATCGTCGCCAACGACGTCACGCTCGAGGGCGCCGGCTTCGGCACCGAGACCAATATCGTGACGCTTATCGGCCGCGACGGCGAAGTCGAGCGCCATCCCAAGCTCGCCAAGGACGAGGTCGCGGACCTGATTCTCGATCGCCTGGTAAGTTTGCGCGCCACGGTCAAGACTCGCCCGCTGCGCGCCGTTCCCTCGTCGAGCTAGGACCGTCGACCTTCCTGCTTTGCCGGCCCTGCGAAGCTGCTAAAATAAACTAATGATTACTATCAAGTCGCGCGTGATTACGGTCGCCGCGCTGCTCGCCGTCGTCGCCGGCGTCGTCCCGGCGTATGCGAGCGACGTTTGGAGTTTCCTCGGCAATCACGAGGTCGATTCTTTCAAGATCATCCACGTCGCCGATCTCTCCGCGCTGATCGCGAAAGGCGACGTCACCATCCTGGACGCCAACCCTCCTGATGTCCGCGCCCAAGAAGGCGTGATTCCCGGCGCGCGGCTGCTTCCCTCGTCGTCGGGCTACGACGTCGCCACGACGCTGCCGGCGGCCAAGAATGCCAAGCTGGTCTTCTACTGCCACAACACGCATTGAATGGCCTCGCATGCGGCCGCCCGTCGGGCGGTCAAAGCGGGATATACAGACGTGAGCGTGATGGCGGACGGGATCGTTGGCTGGAAGGACGCTGGCAAGCCGGTTGCGTCCGTTAAAGCGGACTAGCCGAGCCTCGGAGCAGGCGCGTCTTTAGCTAGCGACGACGTCGAAGCGCGTCTCGCTCAGATGGCGCTGCAGCTCCTCTATCATCGATCGCGAAGCCTGGCGCGCCCTGACTCCGGCGCGAGCGTCGATCCGGGCCAAGCGCCGCAGATTGGCGCGCGCCAGCGTCGCGGTCCGCACCGCCTGCTCGCCCATCGGATCGAATCCGCATACGCGCGCGTTGCCGCGATGCTCCAGGACGCCCACGATAGCCTCGCACGAGGAGGTGGAAAACAGCGCGGCCTCCTTCTGGTCGGCCTCGGCCGGTCCGCCCAGCATCGTGATCGCGCGATGAAAATGCCGGATACGCTTGAGTCCGCCCTCGAATATCCGCCGATGGCTCTTGAACGAGATCAGCGGCGAATCGACCGCGCGCGCCAGCGTCGTATCGACTGAACGGAAGTCGATATCGAGCAGGTCTAGCAGCAGCTCCCGGTACGCGGCCTCGTGGATATTGTCGAAGCGCGCCTCGTAATAGATATGCCCCGACAGCCGCGAATCGAACCCGCCGATCAGGCGAGCGGGCAGGAAATAGTTGTGCGCCACGACGTCGGCGCCGAGATGCGCCATGTAGCCATACGCGAACGCCCGCTCCTCGTCGCTGCTCGCGCCTTCGACGAGCCCGAGCGCGACCGCCCAGTTATGGGAATGGCGGCGCAGGCGGCTTTGCAGGCGGCGTCCTTGCACGATATCGGGCGCCAGGCTGCCGTACAGGAAGACTTCAGGGAAAGCTTCTAACGCCGCGTAGATCGGACGCGCTTCGCTGACGAGTGTGGCCAGCGCCTGCATCCCGAAGGCGACGTGCGTGACCGGTCCCCACGCCATCGCGGGCGTCGGCAGCAGAATGATGGCGATTCCGGCCGCGATCGCCGCCGCTATCAGCATCACGGGCGAATTCCGGCCAACGCGCGCCCGCTCGGTTCGAGACTGCTTACCGGATGACATCCTCAGGTTCTCATCGGTTTTCTACGGCGATGGCGCGACCGGGTTTCATAATGGCGCTTTCAACGTTGCGAGATCTACGGGCTCCGGCGCCGCGTAAAGCGCAGCATCGCGGTCGATAGCCAAATTCGTCAAGTATTAATCGATGACAGCCTTGATCGGGATGCCGAAGGTTGTTACCAGCACTGTACGCTGAGCTTGGCCTGTCTCCATGGAAGGCCTCCTTTGGCGCGAAGCAACGATTTAAGGACGGCAACGTCCTCGACCGTTTAACGTTTCGCAACGCTGTCTAAGGAGGCAGAAGATGAGATCGCTCAAACTATCAACCGGGGCGGTGATTTTGCTGGCCGCGTGCGCGATGTTCGCCGTCGCGCAACTCGACGCGCACGCCAGGATTAACAACGACTCAAGGGTAAAGACCGTATCGAAGAAGGACCCAGCGCCGCCGCCGACGCTGAAGATAAGCCTCAATCCGGTAGTTGGGCCGCCCACAACCGCGGTTGCGATCAGCGGCACGAAATTCGGCAGGACCGAAGCGGTGGACGTCTATTTCGACAGCACCGACCTGCTGTTGGCGGTCACCAATAGCTCGGGCAGTTTCTCGCAGAGCCTCGATGTGCCGACTTCGGCGCAGCCCGGAACCCACTGGGTCACGGCGGTCGGCCGCGTAAGCGGTCTGGCAGCGCAAGCGTCATTCCTGGTGCAGACCAACTGGAGTATGTTCCATTACAATCTCCAGCACTCGGGCTATAACCCGTTCGAGAACACGCTGAATCCCGGCAACGTCGCCGGCCTCAATCAGGCCTGGGCCGCCCCCACCGGCTCCGTCATCTATTCTTCGCCGGCGGTAGCCAACGGAGTGGTCTACGTCGCCTCGGAAGACGACAAGCTATATGCCTTCAACGCCGGCACCGGCGTTCTGCTGTCCGGATGGCCGGTAAGCACCGGCGCCTCGATCCTCTCTTCGCCGGCGGTAGCCAACGGGGTGGTCTACGTTGGCTCGGACGACGACAAGCTATATGCCTTCAACGCCGTTACTGGCGTTCTGCTGTCCGGATGGCCGGTAAGCACCGGCAGCTCGATCCGTTCTTCACGGGCGGTAGCCAACGGGGTGGTCTACGTCGGTTCGTACGACGACAAGCTATATGCCTTCAACGCCGTTACCGGCGCCGTGTTGTCCGGTTGGCCGGTAAGCACCCTCGAACTGATCTCTTCTTCGCCGGCAGTAGCCAACGGAGTGGTCTATGTCGGCTCGTACGACGGCAAGTTATATGCCTTCAACGCGGTTACCGGCGCCCGGTTGTCCGGTTGGCCGGTAAGCACCGGAAATTAGATCTCTTCTTCGCCGGCGGTAGCCAACGGAGTGGTCTACGTTGGCACGTTGAACCCCACGCTATATGCCTTCAACGCCGTTACCGGCGCCGTGTTGTCCGGTTGGCCGAAAAGCACTGGCAACCCGATCTCTTCTTCGCCGGCGGTAGCCAACGGAGTGGTCTACGTCGGCTCGGAAGACAACAAGCTATATGCCTTCAACGCCCTTACCGGCGCCCCGTTGTCCGGTTGGCCTGTAAGCACCGGCGCCTCGATCAATTCTTCGCCGGCGGTAGCCAACGGGGTGGTCTACGTCGGCTCGGAAGACAACAATCTGTACGCCTTCAACGCCGTCACCGGCGCTTTGCTCTGGGCCGCCACCACCGGCGCCGGAATCGATTCTTCGCCGGCGGTAGTCAACGGCACGGTTTACGTCGGCTCGAACGACGACAACCTCTACGCCTATAACCTCGAAGCGAGTTTGACGCCCGAGGTACTCAGTATGGCCGCCGCGCGCGAGGCGACGGCCAAGGCTCCCGAGCCCTCCAGCCTGATTCCCGATTACAGCCTGCAACCCAGGAATTAGCGTCAGTCTCGCCGCAAAACGCCCTCGGTCCGCCGCGCGTGAAGCGCGCGGCGGACCGATTAGACCGAGCGCGCTCATTGCCGTGCGCCACGAACGCGATTAGGGTTTCATCTCGACGGGCCAAGGCCATGATACTCGGCCGGTCCGGCGACGAGTCTTATGGGCGATTCACCACTTGCACCGGAGCGCCGCACGATAATCGCGACGCTTCGCGATTATGTCGAGCAGCTCGTGGAAGAAGGCCTCGAAGGCCTGCCTGCGGGGGCCACGCGCGCTCGGACGGACGCCGAGCGCGCGTCGCCCCCGCGAACGGACGCTGCCGCTATCGCGTCCGCGCCGACGACGGCGCCCGCGCCGGCGCGGCCCGTGGCCGCATCCGCGCCCGCGCCCGGAGCCTTGTTTTCCGCCTATCCCGGATTGGACAAGACGGCGGAGTTGCCCGAGCTTCGCGAGTTTATCGGCGATTGCCGCCGATGCAAGCTTGCGCCGGGACGCACCAATCTGGTGTTCGGCGTCGGCGATCCGCGGGCCGAGCTGATGTTCGTTGGCGAGGGGCCGGGCGCGGATGAAGACGCGGTCGGCGAGCCCTTCGTGGGCCGCGCTGGCCAGCTCCTTACCGATATCATCGAGCGCGGGATGAAGATGGAGCGGCGCGACGTCTATATCTGCAACGTAATCAAGTGCCGCCCGCCCGGCAATCGCAATCCCGAACCCGACGAAGTCGCGGCGTGCGAGCCGTTCCTGATGCGCCAGATCGAGCTGGTGAAGCCGAGGGTTATCGTAGGATTGGGGACCTTCGCGGTGCAGTCGCTGCTCAAGGTCAAGACGCCGATCAGCAAGCTGCGCGGCGTATGGCACGACTTCCGTGGCGTGCGCCTGATGCCGACGTTCCATCCCGCCTACCTGTTGCGAAATCCCGGCGACAAGCGGCTGGTCTGGGCGGATATCCAGGAGGTGATGAGGGCGTTGAACCTGCCGATCGAAAAAAAGGGCGGGCCAGCCTAGATGCGGCGCGTGGCGCGATACCGGCGGCTCGCGGGGCTGATGACCATCCTTGGCGCAGGCCTCTGTTTGCTGGCGGCGATGGTCGGCGGCGGCCTCGCGGCGGATCGCGACGGCGCGCGCACGGTCGATTTGATTCGAATCGACGGCTCGATCAATCCCGCGGTCGCGGAGTTTATCCAGCAGTCGATCGCCGCCGCGTCCCACGATAACGCGCGGGCGCTGGTGATCGAGTTGGATACTCCGGGCGGCCTGCTGAGTTCGGCGAAGCGGATCGTGGAGGATCTGCTGAGCGCGCCGGTGCCGGTGATCGTGTACGTCGCGCCGTCGGGTGCGAGTGCCGCATCGGCCGGGATGTTCGTGACGCTGGCGGCGAATATCGCGGCGATGGCGCCGGGAACCACGATCGGCGCGGCCCATCCGGTTGAACTGAGCAGCTCAGGACTCACCGGCGCGGTGGGGCAAAAGATTGAGAACTTCACCGCCTCGCTCGCGCAAGCGATCGCCCGCCAGCGCGGACGCAATCAGAAATGGGTCGAGGACGCGGTTCGCGAGAGCGTCGCGATCGGTGAACGTCAGGCGCTCGATCAGCACGTGATCGATATAGTCGCGCGAGACGTGAGCGACCTGCTCGCGCAATCGAACGGACGCGAAGTCAAAATTGGAGGCGTGCCTCGAGTGCTGGAGCTTGCGGATGCGACCGTGCATCGGCGCCGGATGACGCTGGGCCAGAGGCTGCTCGACGCGATGTCCGATCCGAATCTCGTCTATCTGCTGGTCACCGCCGGGTTGCTCGGCATCTACTTCGAGTTCGCGCATCCGGGCGCGCTGCTGCCGGGAATCGCGGGAGCGATATGCCTGCTGCTCGCTCTGGCCTCGTTCGAAGTGCTGCCGATCAATCTTTCCGGCCTGCTGCTGATACTGCTGGGTGCGGGCCTGCTGATGGCCGAGGCGTTCTTGCCGGGCTACGGCGTCGCCGGGGTGGGCGGACTAATCGCGTTCGTACTCGGCTCGCTCTTCTTGATCAACAGTTCGGAGACCAACCTGTACGTGAGCCGCAAGCTGATCGCCGGCGCGGCGATAGCTCTTGCGGCGATCTTTGTCGGTATAGGCACGCTGATCGTGCGACGTCGATACGGGCCGGTGATGACCGGAAGGGAAGGGCTGATCGGCGAAGTCGGCGAAGTGCGCCAGGATATCGCGCCCGGAGCCGCCGGGCGGATTTTTATCCACGGCGAGAACTGGCGCGCCGTGAGCGACGAGCCGGTCAAGGCCGGCGAGCGCGTGCGTGTGGAGCGCGTCGAGGGGATGGAAGTGAAGGTGCGCCGGATGGCGTGAACCGCGATGACGCGCGCGGTGGACGCGACGGGCGCGAATGTGCGAGCGTCGTGAGGGCTGCGCGAGGATGGTAGAAGGGGAATCTAGTAGCTTCGACAACCCGGAGGAGTCAGCGGATGGGAGCCATCGGAGTTTTCCTCATCATATGTATCGTGGTCCTGCTCAACAGCGTCAAAGTGCTGCGCGAGTATGAACGCGCCGTCGTGTTCCGGCTCGGCCGGATCATGCCATATCGTGGACCTGGCATCATCCTCATCGTTCCGATGATCGAGCGCTTCATCCGGGTCGACCTGCGAATCGTCACGCTCGAGATTCCGCCTCAGGACGTCATCACGCGTGACAACGTTTCGGTAAAGGTCAGCGCGGTCCTGTATTTTAGAGTGATCGAACCCTCGCGAGCGGTGGTCGAAGTTGAGAACTACCTGTTCGCGACCTTACAGCTTGCCCAGACGACGCTGCGCTCGGTCGGCGGGCAGACCGAACTCGACGACCTGCTGAGCCAGCGCGAGAAACTCAACGCTCGCATCCAGGAGATCGTCGATGCGCAGACCGAGCCGTGGGGAATCAAGGTGACCTTGGTCGAGCTCAAGAACATCGACTTGCCGCAGGACATGCAGCGGGCGATCGCGGCGCAGGCCGAGGCCGAGCGCGAGCGACGGGCCAAGGTTATCGCCGCGGAAGGCGAATTCCAGGCGGCGCAAAAGCTCTCCGAGGCGGCGGTGATCATGAGCGACAACCCGATCACGCTCCAGCTTCGTTACCTGCAGACGCTGGCCGAGATCGCGACCGAACATAACTCGACCACGGTGTTTCCGCTCCCGATCGATCTGCTGCGGCCGTTCATAGAAGCGTATCGCCGCCCCGCCGAAGCGGCTCCTGCTCCGCCTGTCAAGCCAACGGCCTGATCGCGACCTTAAGTGCGCGGCGCGGGACCGCTATAATATTTGTCGATGCAGGATTCCAAGGCCGAGCCGCGCAGGCTCATTCTTATTCGTCATGGCGAGAGCGTCGGTAATCGCGAGCGCCGTTTCACCACTTCGCCCGAGGCGGAACTGACGGACCTCGGCCGCGAGCAGGCGCGCCAGGCCGCGACGCTTATCGCCCGGATGTTCAAGCCGCGCAGGATCGTCGCCAGCCCTTACGCCCGTGCGCGTGAAACCGGCGAGATTATCGCGAGCGCGCTCGGCCTCGAAGTCGCGTTGGAAGCGGGGCTGTACGAACAGAGCTACGGCCATCTCGCCGGCCAGGCGTACGATCTAGTCTACGAAGATCCCGGCTACGATCCCGAGCGCCCGTGGCTATACAAGCCGCCCGGCGGCGAAACTCGCGAGGAAGTCCGCATGCGAGTTGCTCCAGTCTTCGAGCGGATCGCGGCGACCCACGATTGTGAATTGGTAATCGTCAGTCATGGCGGCGTGATGCAGGCGCTGTGGGCGCACCTCACCGGCCGCTGGGAAGAAGCTCATCTGCCGCCCAACGCCGGAATCGTGCTGGTCGAGCATTTCGGAGGACGCTTCACACAGCCGCGCGTAATCGACGAGGGAAATCCGAGCGTTCGCGTCGGCCATCTCTAGTATAGATCGTGTTTAGAGCTCGGGATTCCTTGCATATCACTATCGTCATGTTCAGATGATGTGGAAACTGGGCGCGGCAGATCGAGGGATTCCGGGCCGCGGGAGGCCGAGAGCGAGCATGAGTCGCCGCGCCCGCAACGAAGCCGAGCCCGAACGGTCGCAGGAGCCGCCGCGCCGCGGCGAGTTCGGATTGCGCAAGGAGGGGCGGTCGCTTCGCAAAGGAGCAGGGCGATGGGTGAGTATGTGGGGATTGATGTAGCCAAGGAGCGGTTGGACGTGGCGCTGCTGCCCAGCGGCAAGGAGTTTTCCGAGCGCAACGACGCGGGCGCGATCCAGCGCCTGGTCAAGCGGCTGGCGGCGCTGGGCTGCGAGCGGATCAAGCCGCCGCTGCGGGAGTTGCCCGACCAACAGGTGCGGGCGCTGCGCGAGCTGTGTCTGCGGCGCGACGAAATCGTCGACATGTTGGTGGCCGAAGAGCAGCGGCTGGCGCGCGCCTCCAAGGCGCTGCGGCGCGAGCTCGCGGGCCATGTCGACTATCTCAAGAAGCGGCTCAAGCGCATCAACCATGACCTCGACCGGGCGGTGCGCGACTCGCCGCTGTGGCAGGAGCGCGGCGAGCTGCTCAGCTCCGTGCCCGGCGTGGGCCGGGTGCTGTGCGCGAGCCTGCTCGCGCGACTGCCCGAACTGGGGCGGCTTAACCGCGCCGAGGTCGCCGCGCTGGTCGGGGTGGCGCCGTTTAATCGCGACAGCGGGACGCTGCGCGGACGGCGCATGATCCACGGCGGCCCGCGCCCGCCTGCGCACGGTGTTGTACTGCGCTACGGTCGCGGCGCTGCGCTGCAATCCGGCGATCCGGCGCTTCTACCTGCATAAACGCTCCCAGGGCAAGCCGGCCAAGGTCGCGATAGTTGCGGCGATGCGCAAGCTCCTGGTCATCCTCAACGCCATGGTCAAGACCGGTACCGCCTGGAGCCCACCATGCCTCGCATGAGCAACTCCGCGCGCGAGCACGCGCGGGGCCACCAACCAGTTGGCCGGCGCGCGGGCGAGCGCGCCCAACCGTCACTTGACAATACGGTCGCTCGCTGCGCTCGGAATGACAGCGGCTGTTCGGGTTGCGCGTGTTCCGATCACGCCGCGGGCGGCTTACCTTTGGGCCAGATGGTTTCGATCTCGTGTGCGTAAACGTCGTAGAGCGCGTTGACGAGTTCGGCGTGCTGAATCAGGATTCGC
This sequence comes from Binataceae bacterium (SeqCode), assembly GCA_050010455.1. Taxonomy (GTDB): domain Bacteria; phylum Desulfobacterota; class Binatia; order Binatales; family Binataceae; genus DATJOQ01. Next base: position 13,953 of record JBEKLA010000054.1, read on the forward strand.
ATGTCGCCGGTGATTTTGATCTTGCCTTTGAGTCCCGCGGCGACGAGATCGACCGTGCCTGCCGCGATACCTTCGAAAATCGACGCCGGCAACTCGAAGATGAAATCGAATTCCTTGCGCGGCGGAGGACTCGCGACCTCGGCGTAGTCGCGGCACTTGCGATCTTCGAATCGGATCACGAACAGTTTGCGCTCTGCCGTTGCGAGATAGGCTGATTGCGGGTCGCCTTTGATTTCGGCGAGCACCTTGTATCGTCCGTCGGGCGCGTTGCGTTCGACCTCCGGATTACGATTGAGCAGATCCTTTAGCGCCTCATACCATTCGGTAGTGTATATTGCGGGCATCGTCAGTAAGTCCGATCTTTTCTCTGCCAGATTTTGGGCAGGTCGTAATCTTCGGCGATCACCTTGAACGCGTTGTAGCCCGGCGCCGCGCTGATACCGCCGCCTCCTGTCGAAGCGCCGCAGCAGTACAATCCGTCGATTTCCGTTCGATAGATGTAAGCGCGCGGCAGTCCGAAGCCCATCTCACCCACGCGGCCGTGAGAGAAATCGCCTTCCGGTATCGCGATTCTCTTCTGCATATCGAGCGTGACGTACAGCTTATCCGAGACTACATTCTCCCGCGTCATGTTGGGCGCGTACTCGTGCCACAATTCGAGAAAGCGTCCGTTGTACTCGGCGCGCACCTTGTCCCAATCCTCGGAACTAAGACACGAAGCCTTGGGAAAGAAGAACCATCCGTTCATCGCATGCATCCCGGACGGCGCCTGACTCGGGTCCCACAACGAATTAACCCAAGTGCCCGCGCCAGGACGCTCGGGCACGCGGCCGCCGAACGCTTGCAGAATATACTCCGATACCTGCTCATGGTTCTCGAAGCCGACGATCGTGTAGAAGCATCGGTTGAGGTCCGGATTGGCGCGCGCGGATTTGTAGTCGGGTGCCGCGCGCAGCGCGAACGACGTCGTGCCGAGCACGTGTTCGGGCCCGAAGCGCCAGTTTGCCATCCGCTCCTTGCGAAACAGCGACAGCCTGTTCCATCCCAACAGTTCGAGGAACGTGGTCTTGGGGTCGGCGTTTGAGGCGATAAGCCGCTTCGCCTCGATCTCGCGCCCGTCCTTAAGCCTTACGCCAGTGGCACGGCCGTTAGCGATAATAATCTCCACCACCAGGCTGTTGTGGCGAAGCTCGACACCCTCGCGCAGCGCCGCGCTCGCCATCGCGTGTGCCAGCGTGTGCGTTCCGCCGACGGATAGGTAATGGATTCCGCACAGCCAGATGACCGAGACGATAAAGCCGAAGCCATTGCCCACGTGCGGGCTCGCTCCCCACTCAAGGCACTGCCGATAGAGCACGGCACGCAGTTCGGTCGATTCGAATAGCTGATCGATCAAAACCTTGGGCGACTTTTGGATCTCTTCAGGCTTGAAGCCGAGATCGGCCCATAGCTGGAAAATCCCGGCAGCGGCCTCGGGTGCGCTGAACATCTCGCCGCGCGATTCGTCCGGCATCGGCGTGTACAGCAGCGTTGCGAGCCAATGCTCGCTCGCCATCACCCGGCGGCGAATTTCGGTGAAGACCTCGGCGTCGTACCGCGAGTATTGGGCGATACTTCGGAACGTGTGCTCCGCGAGTTCCGGTCGATAGATGACGATCGGCGGCCGTCCGTCGGCGAAAGCGATTCCGACCTGCGCGTCGGGCTTGATCATCCGAGCGCCGAAGCGCGGCAGATCGAAGTCGCGGTAGAACGGCATGTAGTCGATGAACTCCATGAACTGGGCATGGAGGTTATGCCAGAAGCCGGGGGCGGTGGCCTCATCGGTGTGCGCGGCTCCGCCTTCCTCGTGACGGCGTTCGAAGACGCCGACGCTGAGACCCGCGCGCGCCAGGTAGGCGGCCAGGCACAGCCCGTTGTGGCCCGCACCGATTATCACCGCGTCGTAACTTGCGTCGGGCATACAGACCTCAGTGGCGCGCTCGCGATTCCTGCTCGGCGGAGAACTTCATCAATCGATGGACGCGGATCGGCAGCAGGATCTTGCGGATTCGCGAAGTGACTTTCAGCCTTCCGCGAAAATGCTCAACCAGCGGATTCGCACGGCCCTGAATCAGTTGCGTCAACGTTCGGTACGATGCGGCGATCTTCGTATCGAGGGGCGCCTGGACGCCGTCCCAGATAGCGATTCCGCCGCCGCCGAACTCGACGGTAACCGAAATATCGTAGTCGGTCGCGGTCAGCGACAGCCGTCCTCGGATGCGCGCGGCGCGCCTGCGCCGGGCCTCTGATTCAGACAACTGCTGGGTCAAGTATTGCTCGACAATCGAGGCCAGGCCGCTACTGGCGCCGCCGGCCAGCCGGACATCGATCGCGGGATCCGTGTGCCTGCTCATCGCCACCATCGCTCGAGCCGGTAATCGTCGGCGATTACCTGAAGCGCATTATATGCCGGCGCGAAGGTTACGAAGCCGTGCGGATGCTGGGTCGCGCCGCACATATAAAGATTCGCTATCGGCGTCCGATACTGCGCGAGCTGGACGCTGGGCCGGCGGTCGAGCAGGTTGTCGAGATCGATCAAACCGCCCATCCAGTCGCCGCGAACCATATTCGCCATCCGCCGCGAAATATCCAGCGGCGTGTAAGTGGTCCATTCGAGGAAGGCGCGCTCGGTCATGTTGGGCGCAGCGGTGGTCCACGCTTCGATACATCGGCGGCCGTACTCGCGCGCGACTTTGTCCCATGCTTTGGCGCCGCCGTCGGCAAGATCGTAGGGAGCAAGCTGGCGAAGCAGGCCGGTATAGTGCCCCTCGGGAGCGTCGGAAGGATCGAACAGCGAGTTGACGGCGCAATTGGGCCTCGGATCGAGGATGGCGCCTGCGCGCACGTCCTGCCAGTCGCGATTGATTTGCGCCGGACTGTCGTAGCCGAGATTGATAACCCACGCCTGGTTGACGTCGGGATCGAAATCCGCGGCGCGGTAGCGTGGCCGTTCAGTCATCGCCAGATGCACGCTGAAGAACGACCAATCCATGTGCGGGTATCGCTCGATTTCGCTTGTCAGCGTGCTCGGAACCTGGTCGCGCCCGAGCATTTCGAGAAAGGTTTGTTCGAGGCTGATTGAGCTGGCGATCAGATGGCGCGCTTTGACGACGCTTCCGTCTTCAAGCTCGACTCCGATCGCTTTGCCGCCTTCGACCAGGATCTTCGCGACTCCATGCTTGAGAAATACGATTCCGCCCGCATGCGTCAGCGCTTCCCACAACGAGTGCGCGAGCGCGTGCGATCCGCCGATACATACGTGCCAGTTATCGATCTTGCCAATCAGCAGCGGGAACGATACTGCGAGCCCGCGCCGATCGCTGGCGTATCCGGCCAGCGCGGCGTGAAACGCCAGATGCGCCTTGACGCGATCGCTCTCGAAGTGATGGTCGAGGAACTCGTTGATCGTCATGTTGCGGAGGCGGACGCTCAGGAACTCGCTCTTGCCCTCGACGCCCCAAGCAACGAGCGCTTTGGTGATGTCGCGAATCGAGATCGGCGGCGAGTACATCAGCGTGCGCAGGATGAGATCGCGGTAGCCCTGGGTCTCTTCGTACAGGCGGCGAAACGTACCCGCATCCTTGCGCGAGAAACGCGCGATCGAAGCGCAAGTCTTGTCCAAATCCGTGTGTACGGTGAGCGCGGTGCCATCGGCGAATACGCTCGCCATCTGCACTGGCGGCTGCACGTAGCGAAGCCCGTGACGCGTCAGTTCAAGGTCGTCGTAAACGGGGCAAACACCGACCAGCGTGTGATAGTTGCAGTGGACGTTGTGCAGAAATCCGGGACGCGTCAATTCTTCGGTGCACAGTCCGCCGCCCTCTTCGCCGCGTTTTTCGAACACGGCGACGCTCCATCCGCACTTTGCCAGGTAGGTGGCCAGCGACAAGCCGTTGTGGCCCGCGCCGATGACGACGGCGTCGTATGATGCGTCGGGCATGATGCTAACCCAGCGGGCAAGTTGCCGGCAGGCTGGCCGCACAACTTACCTCGCCGCGATTAAATAGCATGTTCAGCGCTGCCCGCGGAACGGTGGTTGCCGCTGCCGATACTCCTGTGGTTAGCTAACCGCTACGTTGCGTGCGCGGAATCGTGCCGGCGCTATCTTTTAAGGACTGGACTAAGTTGCGGATTCTCGACGGCGAGCTGACCAGCGTTTTGGAACGGCTGGAAAACGAGGCGTTGTTGCGTCGCGTGCGGATAATCAGGAGCGCGCACGGTGCCGAGGTCGAATTCGACGGGCGCCGGATGCTGATGTTGTCGTCGAACAACTATCTCGATCTCGCGGCCCATCCTGCCGTCAAGCGCGCGGCGATCGAAGCCGTCGAGCGTTATGGCGTTGGCGCGGCGGCATCCCGTCTCGTCGCCGGCAGCATCGAGCCGGTGCATCGGCTCGAACAAAGCTTGGCACACTTCAAAAGAGTCGAAGCCGTCCTGATTTTCGGCTCCGGCTATCTCGCCAACATGGGCGCGATAAGCGCGCTCGTCGGTCCGGGCGATGTTGTTTTCAGCGACGAGATCAACCATGCGAGCCTAATCGATGGGTGCCGCGTGAGCAGAGCAACCGTTAAAGTTTATCGCCATCGCGACGCGCATCATCTTAAAGTATTACTTGAAGAATCTGCGGACGCCGGCCGCCGATTGATCGTCACCGATTCCGTGTTCAGCATGGACGGTGACTTGGCGCCGCTGGCGGAGATCGTCGAGCTTGCGGGGGAGTTTCGCGCGGCCGTCATGGTTGACGAAGCGCACGGAATCGGCGTCATCGGTCCCGGCGGCCGCGGATTGGTGGCCGAGCTTGGGCTGGAGAACGAAATCGACGTTCAGGTCGGTACCCTGAGCAAGGCCCTGGGCGCGCAAGGTGCCTATGTCGGGGGATCGCGCGTGCTGATCAACTTTTTGATCAATCGCGCGCGATGTTTCATTTATACGACCGGGCTGGCGCCCGCATTGGCGGCGGCGGCCGAGGCCGCCTTGCACGTGATGATCGACGAGCCGGAGCGCATCGCGCGGCTGCACGCCAACGCCGCCTACATGCGCGCGGCGCTGACCGCGGCGGGGTTCCGCCTTTCGCCTACCGAGTCGTCGATCCTCCCGGTTATGATCGGAAGCGCACAGGACGCGCTGGCGATGGCCGAGCAGCTCTTCGACCGGGGCGTATATGTAGTCGCGATTCGGCCGCCGACCGTGCCGCCGAACAGCGCTCGCCTTAGGGTCACTCCGACCGCCGGCCACAGTCGGGCCGATCTCGATCGCGCGATCGCGGCCTTCGTCGAGTCAGGACGAGAGGTCGGCGTGATCTGACCGAGACGGTTCATCTATCAGATGAAGAAGGCGACGGAAACTACATCATCGATGTCGACGGGCGCCGCTATCTCGACGGCGTTTCCTCGCTGTGGTGCAACGTGCACGGACATCGCAAAGCCGAACTCGATCAGGCGCTTAAGGTTCAGATCGGTCGAATCGCGCACTCGACGATGCTCGGCATGTCGAATGTCGCGGCGATCGAGCTGGCGCGCGAATTGGTCGAGATCGCGCCCGAAGGTTTGGCGCGGGTTTTTTATTCGGATTCCGGAGCGGAAGCGGTGGAAGTCGCCGCCAGGATGGCGGTTCAGTATTGGCAGCTCGTCGGCCAGCCTCACCGCACCCGATTCCTGGCGCTCACCGAGTCTTATCACGGCGACACCGTCGGTTCGGTGAGCCTCGGATTCAGCGAGCACTTCCATCGCCACGTGCGCTCGATGACTTATCCGGTGCTCAAGATCGATCCGCCGCACATGTTTCGATTCTATCGCCGGATGGCGCCGGAGGCGGCGATCGAAGCGGCGCTCGATTCGACGCGCGAAGTCATCGCGGCTCACGGGAACGAGCTGGCGGCGTTGGTAATCGAACCGCTGATGCAGGGCGCGGCCGGGATGTGGGCGCATCCGACGCGCTACCTGAGCGAAGTAACCGCATTGGCGAAGAGCGCGGGCGCGTTGGTCATTTGCGACGAAGTCGCGACTGGGTTTGGCCGCACGGGAAGGATGTTTGCGTGCGAGCACGCGGGAATCAGGCCGGACTTGATGTGCCTCGGCAAGGGAATCACCGGCGGATACCTGCCGCTTGCGGCGACGCTCACGACCGAAGCGGTTTTCTCCGCCTTCCTTGGCGATCCGGATGAGTTCCGCGCGTTCTACTACGGGCACACCTATACCGGTAATCCGCTCGCCGCGGCGGTGGCGATAGCCAATCTGAAGATCTTCCGCGAGGAGGCGGTGCTCGACTGCATCCGGCCGCGAATCGATCAGCTCAGCGAGGGCCTCGCGCGACGCTTCGGCGAAATGCCGCACGTCGCGGACATACGTCAATGGGGATTGATGGCGGGTGTCGAGTTGATGCGCGATCCGGAAAGGCGAATCGGATACTCGATCGGCGAGCAGGTGGGAGTGCGCGTGATTAAGGCGGCGCGAAAACTCGGAGTCGCGATTCGGCCGCTTGGCGACGTGATCGTATTCATGCCGCCGCTTTCGATAACGGCGGCCGAGACCGATACTCTGCTGGATGTCGTGAAGGAATCGGTGCGTGAAGTCACCGATACTTGAGCGTCAAGCGGGAAAGGGGCGCGATTAGTCCCTCTTTCGTCGGCGCGGTGATTAGCCGCGCGGCGAATCGCGCCCCGAGCGGCGTCTGCATGCAACAGAAATTCTTGATCACCGGCACCGATACTGGCGTGGGAAAGACCACGGTGGGATGTGCGCTCGCCTTCGCGCTGAAGACGCGCGGCCTCCGCGTCGGCGTGATGAAACCGGTCGAGACCGGTGTCGCGGAGATCGCAAGCGACGCCGAGGCGTTGCGAGCCGCGGCCAGTTCGGACGATCCGCTCGACCTGATTTGCCCGTTTCGCTATCGGGCGCCGCTGGCGCCTGTAGTCGCCGCAGAGGCGGAAGGCCTGCCGCCTCCGGATCTGCACCGTATCAAGATCGCGTTTTCCGAGATCGCGGCGCGCAGCGACCTCGTCCTGGTCGAGGGGGCGGGCGGCCTCGCTGTGCCGATTACGTGGGAGACCAGCTACGCTGACCTGGCGCGCGATCTCAACCTGGAAATAGTTCTCGTGATCGCGAATCGCCTGGGGTGTCTGAACGCCACGCTGTTGACGCTCGATTACGCGGTCCGTCGCGGGCTGCGCGTTAAGGGCTACATCCTTAATCAGGCCTATCAGGATGATTCGCCCGCGGTCGCGAGCAACGCCGCCGCGCTGCGACGCTTAACCGACGTTCCGCATCTAGGCTCGATACGTTACAAGGAGCCGCTCGGCCTCGCGATCGTCGAGCAGTTCGTTTGACGGTCCCGCGGGCTCAGCGACCCTTGGTCGGCGGCACGCCGATTCCCTTCAGAAACTTGCTTCGCGCTTCCATCGGATCTTTGGCCGCCGCCGCGTTGTAAGCGTTCATCGTTGTGCGGCCGTCTTCGCTGCACATCACGTCACGCATCTCGGTGCGCTCGATCAGCAGGCCGGTTTCCAAATCGCGATCGATGCCAAGATGGACCGCACGCTTGATCCCGGCAATCGAGCGCGGCGAGCGCTGGCTCAGCGTGCGCGCCCACTCCATCGCGAACGGCATCAGGTCTTTGGCAGGCAGTACGCGATTGACCATCCCGATCCGTTCCGCGTCGGCCGGTGCGTAGACGTTGCCGAACAACATCGCTTCCAGCGCGCGAGCGCGGCCGATCAGACGCGGCAGCCGCTGCGTGCCGCCTCCGCCGGGGAGCAGTCCCAGCACCGCTTCAGGTAGTCCGATCTGATACGGACCGTCGGCCGCCAGCCGCAGATCACACGCCATCGCGAGCTCGAAGCCGCCGCCCATGCAGTCGCCGTTAATCGCCGCTATCACCGGCTTGGGCAGCATCATGATCCGGTTGAGCATACGATGAAAACCCGACTGGATACGCGGAAAGACGCGGCCGCACTCGATGGGGTCGGCCGCGATCGCCGCCAGTTCGTCGACGCTATAGTGAGTGACGAACTTGCCGTCGATGCCGCCGGTCACGATCACGACCCGCACGTTTTCATCGCGCTCGGCTTTGCCGATCGCTTCGAGAAGATCGCGGCAGAGCGGCGCTATCATATAGTTCATCGGCGGGTTGTTGAGGCTCCAGATCTGGACGCGCTCGTGCTGCGTGACGTCGATATACTTCATGGCGTAACCTCGCTTGCTCGCGAGTATCGCCACCAGCATCCGCTGTCAAGCCTCGCGGCAGGCGGGAGGTCAGAATTTGTACTCGGGCCAAGTGTAGTCTAGGCTCGTGCGCAGGAGCATAGGCGGATGAAAATCGATATCGACCTCAAGGCCGGCTTTCTGCAAAGCCTGAAGCGTGAAGTATTGGCGACGCTTACGCCCGAGGAGCGCGTGGTTATCGAGGTTTCGACCGGCGAGATCGGTAACAAGCCCGACGCCGTCAAGCTGGGATGGTTGAAGATGCGGACCAAGGAGACTTGGACCAAGCAGCGTTACGTCAAAACGCTGAATCGAACTATGGCCAAGCTGCGTGAGGCGGTTGCGGCCGAGGCCGGCCGAAAAGAGTGAGCAGAAAAGGCAGGGGGGAGATCGACGCGGACGTAGTCCGAGTCGCGCGGGCGCGAACGCGAGGGCCTGTTCGATAGCCGGGCGCACGGAGCAAATGAGCGGCGAGAGAATCAAGCTGAGCGCCCTCGACGCGAGTTTCCTCTCGTACGAGAACACCAACACGCCGATGCATACGGGCGTGCTGATGATCCTCAGCGGACCCGTATCGTTAACGCAAATCCGCGACGTGATTGGGAGAAACGTGGCGCGGATGTCGCGGCTCACCAGCCGCCTCGAAGGCGACGCGTCGGGCGCGGCGGCCGCGCTCGAACCCGACAGCAGTTTCGAGCTCGGCCATCACGTGCGCCAGTTCGCGATGCGAGCGCCGTATAAGACTCAACAGGTGGCGGACGCGGCGGCGCGAGTGTTCGCGCAGGCACTGCGGCGCTATCGGCCGTTGTGGGAGATGGTTCTGCTCAACGGGCGGGACGGCGGTTCCGCGCTGCTCGGCAAGCTGCATCATTGCGTGGCCGACGGGATTGCCGGCGTCGAGGTTCTAGAGGGCCTGTTCGCTTCCGAGAACGGATCGACGCCGCTTCTGCGCCGGCACGGGCGAAAGGAAAACTTCGGCGAGGAACCGCGCGCAGAGCAGTCAACATCTGAATCCGCGAGCGGGTTCGCGATCGCTCAACTGATGCGATGGCTTATCGAGCCGCGAGCCGCGGGGCGTGAGATCGCGGACTTCATCAGGGCGGCTACGGCGACGGCGGCAGATGTGTTCGACGTGGCGCCGGCGCTGCCGTTCAACGGCCCGGTGTCGAAATCGCGCAGAATCGGATGGGTTGAACTCGATCTAGTGGCGCTCAAAGCGATCAAGCGTCATTTCGGATGTACGGTGAACGACGTGGTGCTGGCGATCGTGGCGGGTGGCGTGCGGGCGTATCTGCGCGCTCTCGGCTATCAGATCCGCGATCATACGCTGCGGACGCTGGTGCCGTTCAGCTTGCACCGCCAGCGCTCCGGGCAACGCGTCGGTAATCAGGTTTCCGCGCTGGTGGCTCCGCTGCCGATGGCGATCGCGGACGCTTCGCGCCGCCTGCGCGAGATCATGCGTCTCACGCAGGAGCTGCGGACTTCGGGGCAGGCGCGAAGGATGGCGCGCGCGACCGAAACCGTGGGTAATCTCGCTCCTGGTTTGCTGCCGATCCTGGCCCGCCTGGTTTGCACTCGGGCGGTCAACCTGATTTGCAGCACCGTCCCGGGGCCGCGCGGATTAATTCGGATCGCCGGCCGGCAGGTCGAGACGGTGGTGCCGCTGGTGCCGTTGCCTGACGGCATCGGGCTCGCGTTCGGCGCAATGAATTACGCGGGGCGGCTATGTCTCGGGATCAACGCCGACGCGGACTTGATGACTGATCTGCGGCCGTTGATGTCGGGCATCAGACGCGCACACGCGCAACTCATCCGCGCCGCGGGAACTGGGGAAAAATGAAATTGTCGAATACGGGTTTGCCTGAACCGCGTTAACGTTCGATCCTGGCGATGCGGCGTTTGCCGACTTCAAGCAGATGGTGTTCGCCGGGGACGAAGCGGAAGCTGACGTCCGTCACGGTGGCGCCGTCAACGCGCACCGCGCCCTGACCCAAGAGGCGGCGCGCTTCGCTGGTCGAGGGCGCGAAACGAAGCTGTTTCATCAGTTCGCAGATCCACAGCGCCTCACCAAGCTTGAACACGGGAACATCATCGGGCACCTGGCGGCGTTGAAACTTGGTCTCGAAGTATCCGCGCGCGCGGTCCGCTGCCGCCGCGTCGTGTAGTTCGCCGACGATTAATCCAGCCAGACGCTTCTTCGCCTCCATCGGATGAATCGCGCCGGACTTGATAGCGGCGAGATCGCCAGGAGCGACGTCGGTCAGCAGCTCGTAATAGCGGACCATCATCGTGTCCGAGACCGACATCACCTTACCGAAGATCTCTTCGGGTGCCTCGGTCACTCCGACGTAGTTGCCGTACGACTTCGACATCTTGCGCACGCCGTCGAGGCCCTCCAGCAACGGCATCGTCATCACGACCTGCGCCGGCTGGCCGAAGGCGCGTTGCAGCTCGCGGCCCATCAGCATGTTGAACTTCTGATCGGTGCCGCCGATTTCGATGTCGGCCTTGAGCGCGACCGAGTCGTAACCCTGAATCAGAGGATAAAGCAGTTCGTGCAGGAAGAGCGGATGCTGTTCGGCGAGGCGCTTTTCGAAGTCGTCGCGCTCCAGCAATCGGGCGACGCTGACATTGGCGGCTATCCGGATGAGCTCGGCCAGGCCGACCTTATCCATCCATTCACTGTTGAAGCGGACTTCGGTGAGCTGGGTATCGAGGAACTTGGAAACTTGCCGCGCGTAGGTCTCGGCGTTACTCGCGATTTGCTCGCGGGTAAGCGGCTTGCGAAGCTCGGAGCGCCCGGTCGGGTCGCCGATCATTGCCGTGAAATCGCCGACCAGAAAAATAACGGTGTGGCCTTGGCGCTGGAAATCGCGCAGCTTGTTGAGTGTGATCGAATGGCCGAGATGGAGGTCGGGCGCGGTCGGGTCCATGCCGAGCTTTACCCGTAGCGGCCGTCCCTCGGCCAGCTTTTTGGACATCTCCTCGATCGAAATTACTTCGACCGTGCCATGACTGAGCTGCTGTGCGCGCTCCCTCGCTTCGTCTTCATCCATCGGTGGTGCCGCGGCCGGGAGGCGCGCTGAAATCCAAAATCGCGCCCGTCGTCGGCTACAGGCATCCAAGGTACAGCAAAGCACGGCGCGGGAAAACGCCCAGGGCTGGTGCGCGCGTGCGTGGCGTCGCGGCTGGGCGGCTAGGGCAAAGTTTCAGCTTTTCTCGCCGTGCGCGACGACAAAGGCTGAGGCGAATTGACACTCGAGCGGCTGGCTCGATCCGCCAATACGGCGACCTCTTCGCGGATATCGGCCAGGCGAGCGTCGATCGTTTCGAGGCGATGCTGAATTTCGATGAAGCCGTCGTCGGCGTGCTTGGAACGTTCCTCGGCCACCTGCTGGCGAGTTTCCATCTGAGCAACGCTGTGGCGAAGGCTGGCGAGGTCGGCTGCGGTCGCCGACGCCTGGGCTCGACTCGAAGTGTACTCTATTCCGATCAATACTCCGATTGCTGACACCAGGCCGAAGATTACTCGAGTGATCGTCCAGGGTGAGGGTACTGCGGTGCTAAGGGACTCCATCGTATGGTGCAAATAGTGCTGAGATAGCGAGAAGAGCGAAGAAAGAAAGCGGGACGCGCGTCGCGATCAGATCAAAAGGCAGGTAAGCTGGATGGTGTCGGCGCGCTTGGCGTTACCGGGCGCGCTACTCACGCGCTCGACGAGTAGATTCGACGTGCCGTTGAGGCCGTCGAATACCACGCCTCCAAGCGAATAGCTGATGGTCACCACGTCGCCACGGTTGAGCTCGAACTGATCGAGGAAGGCGGTAAGAATCACACGCTTGGTGGCGGACTTGAATCGCGCCAGATAGAAGTTGGCCAAGTCGGCGGCCTGGGCGTCGTTGGTAACGAAGTCGAACATGAACATGTCGTCGCTGATGTTGCCTGGAGTGAGGCCGCTCGACGTGCGGTCGCCGTAAATGGCGATAGAGGTTGCGTCGGTCTCACGCTGCAGACGAGCATACGCGTCGGCGTCGCGGGGTTGGGTGAAGTCGCGCAGATAGCGGACATTAACGTCGTTGATGATTTCGCTGACCGGCGTCCGCTGGACCTGGATCGAGCCGTCCTTTATTACCGCCTGGGTAAGCGCTTTCGTAACGGACTGGGTGGCATAGGTTGTGGGGCGGAAATAGATCTGTGCCATCACTTGCCAGTCGAACAGCAAGCGGGCCTGGAGCAGCATCTGGCTGAGAATCTTTTTCAGCGGCACCTGGTCCGCAATTGCGCCGTTGAACGCGTAGCTCGACGGCATCGCGGCATTGGCAGCGGCGAAAGTGCCGGCGCCATCGATACTGGATTCGGGCACCCCGCAGACGATGTCCAGGAAATTGTGGATAACGTGCGCGGGCCGCAAGATCAGCGAGTTGGGAACGCCGGTGAAAGTGCCGCTGGCGTTGTCTTGAATCCCGTTCAGGTCGGCGGTGATGGTGCCGAAGTAGTCCTGCGTGACCGTAAAATCGAACGCCTGACTATCGCTAGAGCCGGCAGCGACCTGGACGGTGGTCGGCGTCTTGGTCTTGACGTACGGTGGTACGCTAGTCGGGGACCCTTGCGGTGTTATGGACACTCTGACGTTGGTGAGGCCGGGCAGGATGCCGAGATCAACACCGTTGCTGCCATTGAAAAAGCCGGAGCCCGAAATCGGGGTTACGATTTGCGGCGCTTTCTGCTGCGGGAATCGCAGCACGGCGCAGTTCTGCCCGGCGCGAGTCTGATTCTGAAGTAACTGCCAACTCGAATCGGGATTGCCGTCGACATAAACGCCCATCACCTGATTAAGCGGCGTGGCTGCGCTGGTCAAACTAATCGCATATTCGAAGTAGGTATTGTCGGTGCTGAATGTGATGGTATCGCCATTGGCTCCGGGTATGCCGCTCCAGTAACTGAGATCGATGCCGATCTTTTGGGAATTGGAGACAAAATTCTGGGCGACGTTGCCGGTGCCGTCGAATCCGGTTACGGAACCGGTCAAAGAGAAGCCGAAGGCGCTAATCGTATCGTCGAAGTAGGCGCCCGAGGCGCTGCCATTCGCGTTCTCGCCGATCACCCAAAGCTGGGAGTTAGCGGGCGCGGTGTTGGTATAGAGCACGGCTCGGTCTCCGGTGATTCCCATCGTGGTCGCCGCACTCCATCCGCTGCCGGTATTTTTGGAGAAATACGGCTCAGAATCGCCGTCATTGTAAAAGACGTAGGCGGCGCCGTTGTAAACGATCGAGCCGCCGGTGCCGACGTGCGATCCAAAATCATTGTCGAGCGTCCAGTTGGTGCCGTCCCACGTGAAGGTCTTGGGATGGTTCGGGCCGCCGCTCGCTCCAAAGACATAAAGTTTCGGGGATGAGCCAAAGACAAACAGCGTGGCGGTGCTGGAAAGATCGCCGCTGACGGCAGTGTGCGCGGTTGTCCAGGTGCTGCCGTTCCATTGGAGCAGATTGACCGTTGAGCTGGCGGCTTCGCGCTCGGCGACATAGAGCGCGCCGGCGAAGTCGGCAAAGTTCGAGTAGAAATTGCCGCTGCCGTTATTCGACTGGGTTCGTTCGAGCGTGACGGACGATCCGTTGTAGCTATAGAGAGCCGAGCTGCCGCTGGTGGTGGATTGTGCGCCGGCTAGCAAGACGCCGGTGCGCGAGGTCGAAGTGCCGAGCCGATCGATTCCTCCCTGCGCGAACGTCCCGGTCTCGGCAAATATCTGCGTCCAGCCGCCAGTATCGAGCCGCCACAGGGTATTCTTGCCCGACGCGTTCAAGCCACCGGCGTAAAGCTTGCCGCTGAAGCTTCCCAGGGATTGGAACTTCGCTCCGCCCGGCGCATTGAACCCCGTATTGACCCATCCGCCGGTGTATAGGTAGAGGATGGTCCCGTCGGTCGCGTAGAGCAGATTGTTGGCGCCGGATGAATTATTCCACGCAATATCCTTCAGATAGGTGCCGCTCGGCGTAGTGAAGCCGTTGGGCAAAGTGAAGACGCTCGGCACGAAGGCGTCGGCGTTGCTCATCGTGATGGTCCAGTTTTCCTGAACCGTCATCGTCGAGTTAACGACGACATCGGAGAGCGCGATTCGTGACTGGTTGCTTGACGACGAGCTTGGGTAGGTAGCGGCGCGCGACTTGAGCCCGAGTAGCGGAAAGCCGCGAACGGTGCCGTAGACCGTCGGGATTACCTTGCCTACGTCATCGCTGTTCAGGTAGGGAAAATCGATTTGGTTGACCGGGATCCCGTAATTGCGGCCCAAGTAGTAATCGAGCAGTGAGACGATCTCGAATGACCAATCGGTCTCGGAGTATTGAATCGGGTCGTTAATCAACCCGCTGAAGAAAGTATAGCTGGTGGTTGACCCGCCGGGCGTGCCACCAACCCAAAAGAATTGGGCGAGCTGAACCATCGTCGCTTCGAGCGACGTGCTGGGGAAAAGGTCGGAGAATCGTGCGGTGCCGGAGCCGCCGGTTCCGGGATGGTTGAGACCGCGGATCCTGATCGCAGAGATCGTCGGCAGGCCTTCGCGTAGATTCAGAACCCCGTCGAGGCGGCCCCAATCCTTGACGATTGGCAGATTGGGCGCGCCGAGTACGGTTGCGCCCACCTGCGCCTGATCTGTCAGGGTGACGGCGCCGCCGGCGAACTGCACCAGCATCGCATTGAACGGAGCGGCGGCAGTCTTGTTTTTCTCGGTGATGAATGCGGCGGGGAGTGTTTTTGGCATAACGTCAGATAGGCGGTTAGGCGCTGGTGAGGAGCGAGGCGCCACGCGTGACCGCGAGCTCAAGCTCGGGGATAATTTGGTCGCGAATCGTACTCGGATCGAGGATGCCGTTGAAGGTGTTGTTTTGGACGAGTTGCAGGCCGGCCGGTGTGGCTTGAGTTGCGGCAACGTCGCTTTGCTGGCTCAATCCAGACAGATCCGTCGACAGCGGATTGACGTCGCCAGACAAGAAGTTGAAACCGCTCATCGACCCGCCGCCTTCTCCGCCTGCCGCCGTATCGCTGGCGCCCATTACCGTACCCATCGCGACAGTGAGCTGGCCGAGGCTTTGGATCGTGGTGAGCGCATCCTGTTGGAGCGCGACGAGAGAAGTGTCAAAGGAACCGAAGGAGGCCAGCGCGGTGTCGATATCGGCCTGGAGTGAAACCATAGAGCTGCCGAACGAGCCGAACACGGCCATGACGCTGTCGATATCCGCCTCGGCGGTTTTCGCCTGCTCGGAAATCAGGTTGAAATCTTGTACGATTTCGTCAGCGACGGTCTGGAGAACGGTCGAAGCGTCGTCGATCGCGCTGAGTACAATAGTCAATTCAAAGTCGCCGCTAGCCATTGGATTTCTTAGTTTCCTCGCACATGATTACCTCGAGTGCAGCCACCAGGCGCGCGCTCTGATCGAGCCATCCGCCAGCCGTGGGCAAGCATCCTGCCCGCAACCATCGACGGGCGCGCAAATAGATCAGCAAGGACTGGATTTCTGGATCGCCTCGCTCGGAGTCGTCAACTTGTCCTCGGGCGAGGCGCCGCAGTTTTTTACTTCGGTCTCGGTCAGGCTATTGGCGCGCAAGATTTCGTGCGCGAGCTCACGGATCAGCCACGCGGGAAGAGCGTCGAGGCAGCGGCGGGAGGGGCGCGGCCGCAGCGCAGCTTCGGCGGCAAACTCGAAGCTCATCGGATTGCCGCGTTCGTCGCTGAAGTTATGCCATCCGACCAAGCCGGTCTCGACCAGGCACCAGTTGCGTCGATTGAGGGAGACGTTGATGCCGGGCTGCCCTCCTTCGCCACCAACGATTTTCTGGGTTGAGTCGAGAATCTCGAACAATTCGCCGGCCGAAAGGGCGCGCAATGAAAAGATCGTGGCCGCATGGGCCGCGCCAGAACGCCAGTTAGCGTAATCCGGATCTCGCGGAGAAGCATACTGCCGAACCGCGTCGGGATTGATCGCGCGTATTGCCATGATGATGCTCCGTGTTTCGCGTCCGATCGGGCGCGAGGCCAAAGGAAGGCTCAGCTGAATTCGATGAAGAACTCAGAATCGGCGTGGGCGGTGGTCGTCACCAGAGCCAGGGACAGCTCGACGGTGCGGATGCCGCTGGCGTCGCCATACTTGATTCCGACGAGCTGAGCCGACGGAAATGCGAACAGCGTAGTGTTACCCGGAACAGCGCCTTGAAAGAAGTACGCTTGGAGCAAAGCGCCCTGTTCGAGCTCGGGAAAGAAGTTGCGGTTGGCGAAATCGGCCTCCAGGGTAAGCTTAAGAGTGGCGTTGCGTTCGACCGGCATGAATCCCTTAACGGCGTAAGCCGAACTTGCGTCGCCGCGCTCTACCACCTTGAGGCCTTCGTCAAATTCGAACGAGATGAAGGTCGGATAGTAGTAATTGGGATTGATCGAGGACGCGAGCTTGAGCGCCGCGTTCTGCATAAATGTGGCGAGGAGGCTGTCGGTGACGAGGCCGGTCGGGTTGGCCTGGACCACTGGTGAAACGTACAGTCCCTGCATCGAAAAATCGATGGTGATTGGTTGGCCGGCCTTGCCGGAAAGCTTGAAGCTGCCGACCGCGCCGGGGATCTTGTGAAGATCGCCGTCGAGATAGGTATAGATGGTTGCCGACTGCGGTGCTCCAGCCAATGGCATCGCCGAGGTCGGCGTATAGGTGACCGACGACGAGGTCCACGCGGCACTCATCTGGCAGGCCTGCAACAGTGCATCGATCTTCGGGGTGCCTCCGCCAGTGCCGGTCCCCTGGATAACGCTCTGGCCGTTCCATTTCTGGCTGGCCGGATTCACCACCTTCGAAAGCGGCGACAAGGTCTGACGCAGCGCCTTGACGTCGAACACTTTGGGCGCGATCTGGACCGGATTGACCGTCGCGACCATCAACTGGCCGTTGTTGCCGACGGTAGCTCCGGCGTCGACGCCGTAGGTGAGCTCGGACTTGGCGGCCACCATGGTTTTACGGGAAAGTTGCGGCATATTGCCTCCGCTTATTGCCGGCGAGCGGCCGGCTAAGACCGGCGGGACACCAAATCAAAGGATGCCCCGTTTGAATGCGTGTAATCGAAACTACTAATCGGGCTCGAGTGTTACTGAGAGCACCTGTTTCAGGCTGCTGAAGCCCGGGCGACGCGGGCGCTTACGATCGCGACAAGGTTCACAGCGGCGTAGCGCCAGGTGAGATGGTGGGCCAATTCGGTTGCGGCGCGTCGTCCCTTGGCCAGCGCGCGCAAGTAATCGCGTTCGACCTCGCGCATCTTCCCGGCAAGCGCGGTGGGATCGGCCGCCGCCATCAGGTTGCGTCCGAAGTACTCGACCGGGATCATCCGAGGCTTCAACGGGTAGCCGTTATCGCGTGAGGCGAAGTCACAGACGCCGCCGTACGACGTGAAGATTGCGGGCAACCCGGTCGCCATCGCTTCCGCCAACGTCAGACCGAAGCCTTCGCCGTAGCTGGGGAAAACGAAGCAATGCGCCGAGGCGTAAAGCTCCGCGAGTTGTTGGTCGGTCAAGCATCGCCCGTCGGCGATCACGTTGCCGGAGCGCTGGAGCGATCCGCTGGCACAAGTAGTCTTTACGTAGAGCTCGACTCGCGAATCAGCTTCGAATTCGAGTCTCCACGCGCGGTCGAGAATCGGCCATCCTTTGCGAGGATTAGGCGCGCCGACCCACAGGTAGCGGAAACGCTGCCCGCGACCTGGCGGGCGGCGCTCTACGAACCGGAATTTCTCGGAGTCGATTCCCAGCGGGCATCGCTCAGCAAGAACGCCGGCAGCGTTGAACACGCGCAGATTATGCCGGGATGGGACTATCACCAAATCGGCAGTGTGGCACGCGGGCAGATAATCGTTGGGTAGAATCTCGGCCTCGAAGGTCGTGAAAAGGACGTTGAAACTACCCGCGCGAGGAGAAAACAAGTGCGGTGGGGTGATATGGACGATAGCGTCGGCCGCGCCGCTATCGTCACAATGGGCGCCGATTTCGTCGAGCGCGTGCCGCAGGGCGTCGGCCCATCGGCTGTAGCCAAACGAATTGCCGATCGGCGCATGGC
>JBEKLA010000055.1:0-19133 GCA_050010455.1 Binataceae bacterium (SeqCode)
TCGAGCAAGCCCATCGCTGAGGATCCGCAAGGCGTATCGCCGCGCATCAATGCGGCGATACGCCTTGCGGCGGCGCGCCCGCGCCGCCGCGGCGGCTATCGTATCAATACGGCCGCCTAAGCCTTCGCTGGACCAGCCGCGGCTGCGGCTTTGCGCCGACGATACTTCTCCACCATATAGGCGCCGGCCGCTACCGATCCGCCGTCCACCACCAGCACCGCGCCGTTGATGAACTCCGATTGCGGGGAGGCGAGGAACAGGGCGGCGTGCGCGATCTCCTCGACCTTGCCGAGGCGGGCGATCGGCAGATGCAGCGCGCGCTCGCGCAGGGTCTCCTCCGGCCACGCGCGCAACATCTCGGTTGCGATCGGTCCCGGCGCGATCGCGTTGATCGTAATCCCGTAGTCGGCCAGTTCGAGCGCTCCGGCCCGCGTCATGCCCATGATACCGGCCTTGGCGGCGCCGTAGGGCACCAGGTCGATCGGTCCCATCAGACCCGCCACCGAGGCGATATTCACGATCCGGCCGTAATTGCGCTTGGCCATTTCCCGACCGGCCGCCTGGGCGCAATAGAAAGATCCGAAGAGATGGATGCGGAGATGGCGTTCCCAGTTTTCGCGCGTCACTTCCAGGAACGGTTCGGCTTTCGCCACGCCGGCGTTGTTCACCAGGATGTCGATCTTGCCGAGCGCGGCGACCGTATCGCGCACCATCGTTTGCACCTGGTCGTAGTCGCTGACGTCGGTGTTGAGGACGACCACTCGCCGGCCGAGCTTTTTGATATCTTCCCCGGCGGTCTGCGCCCACTCGCGGTTGATGTCCACGATCGCGATATCGGCGCCTTCCTGCGCAAAGCGCAACGCGATCGCCTTGCCGATTCCACGGCCACTGCCGGTAATCAGCGCGACCTGACCCTGAAGCTGCATACGCCACCTCCACCGGGTAACGCCCCGGGTTATTGGAGCCTTAAGTACATCGGGAGGCCGCCGCCCGTAAAGCTTGGCTGGTTACGGGCCGGCGAAGGCGTCGCTTACCTTGATGTGATCGTTGAGCGATATGGCGCCGGTTATCGCGAAGGCCATCGTTTCGACGATCATGCGGTCGGCCTCGGTGGGCACCGCTCCCCATAACTCGACGCTCTGACCATACAGATGGAAGTGCACGTTGCGGTAGCCTTGCATGATCAGCGTTCTGCGTAACATTAGCGCCTGCGGCGAGTTATCGTTGGGAATCATACCGCGCGGAACCGGGACCTCGCCGGCGTCCGGTCCGGCCGAGTAGCCCGGACGTGCGACTTCAGGATAGGGCTGCGAAGATCCGCCGGCGCTGGTTACGCCTAGCGCCGCCAGGACCGCCAGCACGAAAGGTATCAGGCGCACCAAAGCGAAGGCCGCCAGGAACATCGCGAGTAGCGCGAACAAGGGAAGGCGCGATCGATGATGGTGTCCCGCCCCCCGATATCTTCCGTGCACGTGACGGGGACGCGAGCCGGGGACTTCCTCCGATTCGGACAGCCGGATCGTTTCCGCTTGATTCGGCGCGATTACATCGTGCGGTTGCAGCAACTGAACTTGACGCAGATCGGCGGCGCAGTAGGAACAGAAACGCGAATCGACGGGAATATGCTTGCCGCATCCGGGGCAGGGAAATTTGCCGGTTGAAACTCGTATCGTCGGCGCGGACGGCGATGGCGCAGGCGCGGCTTCGGATTCCTTCAACGGCAGCTTGAGCTGAGGCTTGCCCGGCGCGGCCGGCTGAACCGATGCGCTTGCGGCGGCCTGAGATGCGCCATTAACCGCGGGCGTTGCCGACGCACCGATCTGGAGCGAGAGCAGGCGATGCTTGAATTCGGTAGCTGTGGCGATCCGCTTTTCGACGTCGTAGCTCAGTGCGCTGTCAACGACTTCAGCGAGCGCCGGATTAACGTCGGGCGTCACCTTTTGCAACGGCGGGAAGCTGAACGGCGGTTCGGTCGTCGGATCGCGGCCGGTCAGCGCATGATGGATCGTCGCACCGAGCGCGTAGAGATCCGATCGCAACTCGACCTTGCCTCGATACTGTTCCGGCGGCGCATAGCCCTGGGTGCCGATCATGGTCGCGTTGCTGAGCGGCTGAAAATGGCGCGCGATCCCAAAATCGATCAGCTTGACTTGTCCGTTCGGCGTCAGCATCACGTTCGACGGCTTGAGATCGCGATAGATCACCGGCGGTTCGAGGTTGTGCAGGTAGTCAAGTGTGTCGAGGATCTGGGAGGCAATCGCGAGCACGCGCTCCTGATCGAGCTTTCCGCCGGCGGCCTTGAGCGCCTGCTCCAGCGTCACGCCGTCGACGTATTCCATCACCAGGTAATGGCGATTCTGTTCGTTGAAGCGATCGTAGATGCGCGGGATGTGCTCGTTGCTGAGTTCGGCCAGCATGTCGGCTTCGCGTTGAAAGGCCGCCACCGCCTGGTTCTGCATCTGCGGATTCGTGATGCTGTCGACCATCTCGGCCAGGGCGCACGGCCGCGCCGCCAGGCGCAAATCCTCCGCCAGGTAGACCAGCTTCATGCCGCCGCCGCCGAGCGCCTTGACCACTCGATAACGGCCGCCCACGATAGTGTTGGTGCTGATCATCTATCGCCGATTACCCGCGTCATCTCTAGGGATTAAGCCGCTTGTGCGTCCAGCGCGCAACCAAAGGCTGTTCGATCGCTCCCGCCAGCGCCGCATTCAACGCGCACGCGGCGTGCAGCAGATAGCCAAGCGGCTGGACCATGTAGGACGCCGCCACCAGGATAAACCATCCCGCCGCGAGCCATCGCTGGCCCTTGTAGAATTGGCCCAGTCCCGGCACGACGCTCAACCCGAGCGCGACCAGCGGATTCCATCCAAGGTCGGTTCTCAGCCACAGTCCGGTCATCAGCGGCGCTCCGCATTCCTTGCAGAAACTCGCGTCCGCCAGCGCTACCGGCACGCCGCATCGCGAGCAAAACCGCGGACTCTCGCGCCATGATTCAACTGTGGAAGGTGAGCTGGGCATCACCAAGCCTGATCGCGTCGCCGTCGGCGAGCTGCGCTTGCGGGACTCGCTCGCCGCGAACATAAGTGCCGTTCTGGCTGCCGAGATCTTTCAGATAGAAGGCTCCGTTCGACGCGGAAATAGTGGCGTGATGGCGCGACACCGACGCGTCTTCCAAGACCAGATCGTTATCCAGCGCCCGTCCTAATCGAATCGTCGCGCCCGGAGCGAGCGCGAAACGTCGTCCTGCGGCGTCGATCAGATGCGGTCCCGCACCGGCCGCGGCCACGGGCTGCGGCGCTCGAGCAAGCGGCGATGGCGACGCGGCCCGATCCGCCGCCACGCCGGGCATCGAAACGCCGGCGCTCTTGCGCACGTGGAAGCTTAGTTCGTAGTTCGAAATCTTGATCCGATCGTTATCGCGCAGCTCCGCGCTCTCGACGCGCTGGCCGTTGAGGAACGTTCCCTCCTGAGTGCTCAGGTCTTTGAGCAGGAACGCCTGGCCGCGCCGCTCGATACGGGCGTGGCGCGCGAGCACCCCGGGATCGCCGAAAAGGCCGACTTCGCTTTCCTCGGCGCGCCCTAGTGTTGCGACCGCGCGCTCGAGACGGAACTCGCGGCCGCGCAAGCGTCCCGCCTCGACCTTGAGCCAGGCGTGCTTGGTCAATTGCTGGACCAGGCCGATGAACAGCCCAATCAGCAGTCCGGTCAGGCTGCATCCCACCAGCCGCGACATCAGCCCCTGGCCTATTATCGCGCCGATCGGATCGAACAGAAGACCGCTGGCGAATCCGCCGACCCATCCGCCCGCCGCACCCTTGAGGATATTGGCGAGCGAGAACGTCGCGATGCCGACGCCCGCTCCCAGCATCACGCCCATCAGGGTCCATCCGGCCAGCCGCCCCGCGATCAGATAGGCGATCGAACCCGCTTGATTAACACCCCATCCTCCCGCCGCCAGGATGTAGGTGAAGGCCAGGTTCGAGTAGTAGGTCGCCGGGAACGACAGCGCGGCGCAGATGACGAAGCCGCGGATGAAACGGCGCCTGATCGCCGCCGTCAGCTCCAGGCTCTGCTGCTCGCTGGCGGCGATCATCCCGCCGATCAACCCCGCCATCAACGCCATCGAGACGAAGCTGGCGATCATGCTCGCGGTGGTTTGCGCCTGGGTCAGAGAATGGCCGCGGCTCGCGATCTCGACCGGTATCCATCCGAGCGCTCCGCCGCCGAGACCAGCGAGCGCCTTAAACATTAGTTCGCGCCGGTTGACTCCGTCGTTCATCGATAATCGCTAGCTGCCAATTCCTGATGCGGTCCAGATAAAAATCGTTTGGCGCGCGGCCATATCCGATGGCACAGGCGCCGCGACTTCACCATAAACCATAATAACCTGCCCCGCGCCGTGGGAAAACCGCGCCGATTGCGCGCCAAGTTATCTCATCGCTCCAGCTTTTTGTGCAACAATGCGGCCACGAAAAGGATACACGAAAAGGATATAGGTGTGCCGATGGCCGAAAATACCCTGGTGCCTGAGACCTTTGGACCGCTTCAAGGTGTGCGCATCGTTTCCAGCGGCACACTCATCGCGGAGCCGTTCGCTGCCGAGTTGGCCGCGGAGATGGGAGCCGAGGTGATACAGATCGAGCGTCCGGTGACTGGCGACGCCACATATCGCCAGCTCGGCGTCAAGATCGAAAGCCACGATGGCAGCGCTCAGGTGGGGACCAACTGGATCCAGGAACGCCGCAACATATTCTGCGTCACGCTCGACTTCGCCAAGCCGCGCGCTCGCGACATTTTCCTGCGGCTTATCGGCCACGCGGAAATCTGGATGGAAAGCTCGAAGGCGGGAACCTATGCCGGCTGGGGGCTGGACGACGCGACGCTGCTCGAGCGTAATCCAAAGCTGGTCATCGTTCACGTTTCGGGTTACGGCCAGGACGGAGATCCGGACTATGTGGGGCGCGCCTCGTACGACGCTATCGCACAAGCGTTCGGCGGGATGATGTACCAGACCGGATTTCCGGAGCCGATGCCGCCGACGCGCGCCGCGCCTTGGATCGGCGACAACATCACCGCGCTCTACACACTGTGGTCGGCGCTGGCCGGATTGACTTACGCTCGCGCCACAGGGCGAGGCCAGGTTATAGATCTCGCGCAATATGAAGGAATCCATCGCATACTGGGAGGGACCATGATGGAGTACTTCATGAAGGGCATCGTGCGCGAGCGATCGGGTAACCGCGCGACGGCGTTTCAGCCGCTCGACAGCTTCCGCGCATCCGACGGATGGGTCGTGGTCGGGGCGTTGTCGGCGGTCTACGATCGTTTGTGCAGAGTTATCGGGCTGGACCCCGCCGACCCGAAGTGGCAGAGCGCGCGGGTTAACCTGGAATCGGTTGAGGGTGTCGAGTTTGACGCCATCCTGCGCGGATGGATCAGTGAGCGCACCAGCGCGGAAGTGGTGCGGATCCTGAATCAGGCCCAGGTCGCATGCTGCCCGATCATGTCGAGCGCGGACATCGCCGAGGACGCTCATTACAAGGCGCGCGGAGTGCACGTCGAGTGGACCGACGAGCAGGTCGGGCCGGTCAAAGGCGTCGGCGTCGTTCCGAAATTCAGCGCTACTCCCGGCAGAATCTGGCGCGGCTCGGTGAGTGTCGGTTACGACAATCAGCGCGTTTACGGCGATCTGCTGGGCCTTAGCGAGAAGCAACTGGATAGCCTCAGGCGCGACGGCGTTATCTAACGCGTGAGCTAAGAGTGCACCCGGGATGGGGCGCGCCTATCCCCTGCGCGCGGCATCGGTATGGGTTGTTGAAGAGGCTGCCTCGCTGTACGATTCTGCCGCTGGTCGTGGAGGTGTCGCATGGACAAGGCCCAGTTTTATCGCGAGGCGCGGACCGATCTGCCCGGCCCGCTCGCCGGAATCCGGGTGCTCGAGGCCACCACAACGTGGGCGGGCCCGATGTGCGGCTGCATTCTGGCTGACTTCGGCGCCGACGTTATCAAGATCGAGCTTCCCGGCGGCGAGGTGTCGCGCCACGTTGTCCCGTTCCTTCCCGGAACCAATCCGCCGGTCTCCTTCATGCACGCGTCGGTCAATCGCAACAAGCGCAGCCTGACGCTCGACCTTCGCCGACCCGACGGACACGACCTGTTCCTGCGACTCGCCGAGCGCGCCGACATAATCGTCGAGAATTTCCGGCCAGGCGTGATGCATCATTACGGCATCGGTTACGACGAGGTGCGCAAGGTCAGGCCCGATATCGTTTACGTATCGATCAGCGGCTACGGGCACTTCGGTCCCGATCGCGCCCGCGCCGGCTACGACGTTCTCTCCCAGGCGCGCAGCGGGTTTCTCTCGCTCAACGGCAACCCTGAGGGCTCTCCGGTGAGGGCGCCCACCTATTTCGGCGACGACCTCGGCGGTCTTCACGCCGCGCTCGCCGCCTTGGCCGCGCTCCGCCATCGCGACCGCACCGGCGAGGGCCAGCACGTCGACATCGCGCTGCTCGATTCGGTGCTGTTTCAATCCAACGGGTTTCTGACGCTGGCTGCGATGGGCGTGAAGCTTGAGCGTCTCGGCAACGAGTTTCCGTTCGCGGTGCCGGCCAATGCCTATCGATGCCGCGACGGCGGCTATGTGATGATCGTGATTCTGGTGGACGCGCACTGGCGCGCGGCGGCGCGCCTGATCGGCCGCCCCGAGTTGGGCCATCATCCCGATTATGCAACCGTCGGCGCCCGCGTCGCGCGTCGCGACGAACTCAACGCGATGATGGCTGAGTGGGCCGCGCAGCATACGGTCGACGAGGCCGTAAAAATCTTCGCCGCCGAAGGCCTGTCGATCTCGCCGGTGCAGACTTATGCCGATTCCGCGCGCGACCCGCAGGTGCTCGCGCGCGACATGTTGCAGCCGACCGCGCAGGAGGACGGCAGCGTCGTGCCGCTGACCGGCCCTGCCGCGAAGTTTTCGCGCACCCCGACGCGGATTCGCAGCGGCGCGCCCGCGCTCGGCGCGCACACCGACGAGATCCTGCGCGGCCTCGGCCTCGACTCATCCGAGCTCGCGCGCCTGCGCGAAGGGAAAATTATCTAGGCGATTTCGGGCGGCCCCAGGCGCCGCCGCCCGGTGTCTCGATACGGACGCGATCGCCAGGCTCGAGGTGCGCGTTGGCTTTGCCTGCGAGCTTCTTTCGCTTGCCGCCGCGAATCACGAAGTTGGCGCCGGCCTTCCCTGGCCCTCCGCCGTTCAGCCCGTAGGGCCGCAGCTTGCGCCGCTCGCTGAGCACGCTGACGCTCGATTCCACCAGGCACTGCATCTCGCGGATCAGACCGTCGCCGCCCGGATAGCGGCCGCGGCCACCCGATCCGCGCCGGATGCGGTACTCCGTGATCCGCATCGGATAGTAGGCTTCCAGCGCTTCGATCGGCGTGTTCAGCGTGTTGGTCATGTGGGTGTGGAGGCCGGAGGCGCCGGGACGGCCGGACGCGGCGCCGGCTCCGCCCGCGATCGTTTCGTAGTAGGAGAAATGGCGGCGGCGGGTCGTGTCGTAGCCGCCTACGGTCAGATTCGACATCGATCCCGAACTGGCCGCCGGAATCCGATCGGGCATGGCGTCCGCCATCGCTTTCATCAGCACGTCGACGATTCGCTGCGACGTCTCGACGTTGCCGCCCGCGACCGCCGCCGGAGCCAGCGCGTTCACGATCGAGCCCGGCGGCGCGATCAGCTTTATCGGACGCATCAGGCCTTCGTTGGGCGGCACCGCCTCGGCCGCGATACACTTCATCACGTAGAAGGTTGCCGAAAGCGTGATCGCGAAGTTGGCGTTGAGCGGGCCGCGCACTTGCAGCGCCGAACCGGTGAAGTCCACCGTCGCGCGACCGCCACGAATCGCGATCGCGACCTGAATCGGAATCGGCGCCGAGCCGAAGCCGTCGTCGTCGAGGAAGTCGCGCGCACGATAAACGCCCGGTTTGATCCCGCGCAGCACGGCGCCCATCAGGCGCTCCGAGTAATCCTTCAGTTCCTCCATCGCCGCCGCGACCATCGCGCGTCCTGTGCCCTTGGCGAGTTCGCCGATTCGGCGGCTCCCGGTCGCGAGCGCCGCGAGCTGCGCGCGCAGATCGCCTTCGCGTTCCTCGCGTACACGGGTGTTGGCCAGGAACAGCTCGAAGATATCGCGCACCGGCTCACCGCCCGCGACGAGCTTCACCGGCGGCAGGCGGAAACCCTCCTGGTAGATCTCGGTCGCCAGCGCCATCGAGCCCGGCGCCATCCCGCCGATATCCGCATGATGGGCGCGATTCGCGACGAAGGCGAACGGCCGCTGCTCGCGGCCGAGGAACACGGGCGCGACCAGCGTCAGGTCTGGCAGATGGGTGCCGCCGGCGAATGGATCGTTGAGTGCGGCGACGTCGCCGGGACCAAGCGTCAGCCGCTCGATCGCGGCGCGCACCGAAAGCGGTGTCGAGCCGAGATGGACCGGCAGATGGGCCGCCTGCGCGACCATCTCGCCGCGTCCGTCGAAGACCGCGCACGAGAAATCGCGCCGCTCCTTGATATTGGGCGAGAAGCCGGTCTGCCCCAGCACCACGCCCATCTCTTCGGCGACCGCCGCCAGCCGATTGTTCATCACTTCCAGCGTGATCGGGTCGAGCTTCATCGTGACGCCTCGAGATGGAGATTGCCGAAACCGTCGACGCGCACAGACCACTCGGGCGCGACGTAGCCGGTCGCGCTCATCTCGACGATGATCATCGGGCCGCGAAGACGGGTGCCGGTGCCGAGGTCGTCGCGCGAGTAGACCGGTATCGCACGCGGCGCTCGATCGAGCATGACGCTTGCCTGGCGAATCGGTCGCGGCTTTCCGTGTGCGCGCGCGATCCGCTCGGGCGCGGGTATCAATTCCGCCGCATGCGCGCGCAGGCGCAAATTGACGGCCTCGACCGGCGCGTCGGGAGCGCAATGGCCGAACGTGCGCAGATGGGCCGCGTGGAAATCGCGGATAAACGACGGCGTCAGCGCGACCTCGATTTCGTAAGACTGGCCGCGATAGCGCATATCGGTCCTGAGCGCGCACTTGATTCGCTTGCGGTCGACGCCCTGCGCGATCAGCTCCGCCTGCGCCCGCGCTATCATCGGATGCGCGCGCTTGAGCAGATTGCGATAAGCCGGCTCGCTGTCGCGCACGGTCATCGAGTACTCGCGCCCGAGCGGCGCCGACAGCGCGCCCCACGCGCACAAAAGGCCCGGATTGCGCGGCATCACCACGCGCCTGATTCCAAGGCTGCGCGCCAGCTCGCAGGCATGCATCGGGCCCGCGCCGCCGAACGCGAGCATCGCAAAGTCGCGGGGATCGAAGCCGCGCTCGACCGTGATCACGCGAATCGCGCGCTCCATGTTGGCGTTGACGACGCGAATCACGCCGCGAGCGGCTTCGAGCGCGCTGGTTTTCATGTTGCGAGCCAGCGCCGCGATCGCGCGATTTGCGCGCGCGGCGTCGAGATTCATCCGTCCGCCGAGAAAGTTCTCCGCGATTATCCGGCCCGCGACCAAATCCGCGTCGGTGACAGTCGGCTTGTCGCCGCGGCCATAGCAGGCGGGCCCGGGATTCGCGCCCGCGCTCTCGGGTCCGACTTTCAGCGAACCGCCGGCGTCGATGCGCGCGATCGATCCGCCGCCCGCTCCCACCGTGTGGATATCGACCACTGGCGTGCGCACCGCGTATCCCGACGGATAGCTGAGCGTGCGGATATGGGCGCCGCGATCGAACAGGGAAACGTCGGTTGACGTGCCGCCCATATCGAACGTGATGAAACGGTCGATACCCATCGCGCCCACCAGCCTGGCCGCGCCGATCACGCCGGCCGCCGGGCCGGACAGAATCGTGCGCACCGGTTCGAGGCGCGCGAGTCCGGCGCCGATCGCGTTGCCGTCGGATTGCATCACGCGCAGCCGCGCGCTTCCCAGGCCGCGCTCGAGATTGCCCAGATGCGCCACCATCCGCGGCGCGACGTAAGCGTTGATCACGGTGGTCGACAGGCGCTCGAACTCGCGATACTCGGCGAGCAATCGATGGGATATCGAGAGCGGAACGCCGAGCGGCGCCAGCGCGCCAGCGATCGCGTCTTCGCTCCTGGGATTCGCGTACGAATGCAGCAGGCAGACCGCGACTGCCTCGGCGCCTAACGCCTTCACGCGCGACGCCAGGCGGGCCAATTCCGCCGCGCTCAGCGCCTTCGCGATCGTGCCGTCGAAATAGGTGCGCTCGCTGGCGCCGATGCGCATCGCGCGCGCCACCAGCGGCACGGGTCGGCTGGGAGCCAGCGCGTAAAGATCGCTGCGATTCTGGCGGCCGATCTCGATCAAATCCTCGAACCCGGCATTGGTGACGATCGCGACGCGCGCGCCCTTGCCCTCGAGCAGCGCATTGGTCGCGACCGTCGAGCCGTAGGTCACGGCGCCGGGAGCGGTACCGTCGAGAATCGTCTTCAGCCCCGCGAAAACCGCGAGCGCCGGATCCTGTGGAGTCGAGAGAACCTTATGGACTCGCAAGCGGCCGTCGACCAGGGCGACCAAATCGGTGAAGGTGCCTCCAGTATCGATTCCGAGGATAACGGAGCTTTGCGGTTTTCGATTCACGGCTATGAAACCCGCATCAGGATTTTGAAGACGGACGGTTCGGCGGCGCGCGCGAACGCGGCGAATCCATCTTCGAGCGGATAGACCGCGGAGATCAGCGGGCGCGGGTCGATCTTGCCGTCCGCCAGCGCGGCGATCGCCGGCGCGAACCGGCCGCATCGCGATCCGATTACCGTGATTTCGTTCACGACAACCGGGGCGAGGTTGAGATTCGCGGCGTTCGCGGCGGTGCTCTTTAAAATCAGCGTGCCGCGCGGCTTGACCAGCTCTATCGCGCGGCCGAAGCCCGCCGGCGCTCCCGTGCAATCGACGACGACATCGAAGCCGGGCGCGAGGTCCGCCTCCATTCTCGCGGACAATCCGATCGCTTCGAGCGCGGCGAGCTTGTCACGATGGTGCCCCGCGACCACCGGCTGCCCCCCCTCGGCAGCAAGCGCCATCGCGACGATCGCGCCCAGGCGCCCGTCGCCCAGCACGACGACGGTTTCATTGCCGCGCAGCGTCATCTGTTCGAAGATTTCATACGCGGCGGCAATCGGTTCGACGAACACCGCTGCCTCGTCGGGAACGCTGGCGGGAACCTCGAGCAGATTTTCGTCCGGTAGGCGGAGGTATTCGGCGAACGCGCCGTCGCGCCCGAGAATCCCGAGCACCGTGCGACCCGCGCAATGACGTCCGAGCCCGCGCGCACACCAATCGCAATTGCCGCACGCGGCGTTGATCTCGCCTACCACGCGACGGCCGAGCAAATCGCGGCGCGCGCTTTCGGCCACCTCGCCGACGAACTCGTGGCCCGGGACGCCGTTGAACGTCATGTAGCCTCGAACCAGTTCGAGATCGGTGCCGCAAATCCCGGCGATCCGAACACGGACGACGCTCTCGCCCGGAGCGCGGAGAGGCTCGGGATAATCGCGTTTGAACTCCAGAGTTCGATTCAGCGTCAGCGCCCGCATCCCGCAGATGCTAGCGTTGTCGGACGCAGCGGAGAAGCGATAACCGCCGATTTCAGGCCGTATCACGCGGCCCTTCCATCGGAGCAGCCCAATCTAGCCTTGTGGAGGACTTAAAGGGCGTCCGGCGAGAAACGCCCCCCGAACCGGATTTACTCGGCGGA
The DNA here is from genome assembly GCA_050010455.1 of Binataceae bacterium (SeqCode). Lineage (GTDB taxonomy): Bacteria > Desulfobacterota > Binatia > Binatales > Binataceae > DATJOQ01. The sequence goes on from JBEKLA010000055.1 coordinate 11,766, forward strand.
TTTCGCCGCCGTGCTTTTCGCGCTGTCGGAGCTGGACTTGGCGGACGAATCTGACTTGGTGCCGGAGTCTGACGTTGATGGCGACGGAGTCCCGTTAGCCGACGCGCTCTTGTCAGAAGAAGTCGACGCGGAGTCGGTGCTGCTCGCGGGCTTGCGGGCGTAATCCGTCGCATACCATCCGCTGCCCTTAAGCACGAACGACGTGCGCGACACCACCCGCTCGACCTTGCCCTTACATTTCGGGCAACGTTTCAGCGGCGAATCGGAGATCTTCCGCATCTCCTCGAAAATGCCACAGTTTGCACACTTATATTCGTAAATCGGCATCGGCTAACTCCGCGATAGGAAAGTAACCACGGTTCCGAAAGCTGTCAACTTTGTCGAGGCCACTGCAAAGATACGCTGGAATTAGCTTGCATCATCCGGCGCCGCCAGCCCTCTAATCCTGCTCGCCAGGGCTTCAGGATTCGGAGTTGCGATCCGAACCAGCTTGACGCGCGCGCTTGCTCCGCGAACGATCGCGACCGCCGAGCGCGAAACCCCGATCGATTCGGCAATGAACTCAATCAACTCTTCGTTCGCCTTACCCTTTTCCGGCGGCGAGCTGAGCGCGACGACCAGGCCGCGATCGTCGCTACGCACGATTCGCTGGCGTCCCGCGCCCGGCCGCGCACGAATCTGGACCGTCACGTGGCCGGCACCGATTCGCAGCCACGGGGGATTAGCCTCGGACGAGCCAGCGCTCAAGCGAAACCGGAAATCGCGATCCGGGCGACGGTCGGAATCAAGTATGACTGGACGAACCAGATGCCGAAGATCACCAGCATCGGCGAGAAATCGATTCCGCCGAAAAAAACCGGCACGTGCTCTCGCACCCAATCAAATACAGGCTCGGTTATCGAATAGATGAAACGGACGATCGGGTTGTAGGGGTTGGGCTCGACCCAGCTCAGCACCGCTGCCGCGATCACCACCCACAAATAGAGCTGCAGCACCGTCTGCAGCATCTGCGCGATCGTAATTACCAGGTTGGTGTAAACGAACACGGCGCCAGTTTACCTTGAACGGCCCAGCTCGCGCGAGCGGTCGGCGGCGGCGTGAATCGCGCCGGCGATGACATCGGAGAAGCTGGCCTCGGCAAACTTCGTGAGCGCCGCCAAGGTGGTGCCGCCCGGAGAGGCGACGATACGAATCAACTCGGACGGCGCCATCCGCGACTGGCGCATCGTCTGCTCGGCGCCGCGCACGGTCTGCAGCGCCATCTGCAGCGCGAGGCCGCCCGGCAATCCTTCTTTGACCGCCGCCTCAACCATCGCTTGCACGAACAGATAGACGTAAGCCGGGCCGCTGCCCGAGAGCGCCGTCACCGCGTCGAGCAGCGACTCCTCACGGAGGATCACGGCCTCGCCGGCGGCGCGAAAAATCCTGAGCGTGAAGGCCTCATCGGTACGGCTGGTATGCGATCCGCCGACAATCGCCGCCATCCCCTGGCCGACCATCGCGGGCGCATTGGGCATCACGCGAATCACGCGCGCGATTCCGCCAAGATGGCTCTCGATCCGTGAAATCGGCACGCCCGCCGCGATCGATATGAAGAGCTTGTCGCCACTTGCGCGCTTGCCCTTCACGCTCGAATTCAGCGCGGGAGCGATCTCGTCGAGCACCGCGTCGATCGTCTGTGGCTTGACCGCCAGGACGATCGCACGTGCCTGATTGACTACCGCAATATTGTCGGCGGCGGTCTCGATTTTGAGCAGGCGCGCGAGTTTGCGCCGTCGCGCCGGTTCGACGTCGGAGGCGATCAACTCGGAGGGCCGAAAAAGCTTCTTCGCGAGCAGTCCGCGCGCCAGCGCTTCCGCCATGTTGCCCGCGCCGATAAATCCGAGTTTCTTCATCGCTGACGCTCGCCGAAAATCGCCCTGCCGATTCGTACCATCGTAGCTCCCTCCTCGATCGCGACTTCGAAATCCCCCGTCATTCCCATCGACAGCTCGCTTAGCGCAAGGCCGGTCCGCGCCGCAAGCCGATCACGCAGTTCGCGCATCCGCGCGAAGTACGGCCGCGCATCCTCGGCGACGCTGACCTCCGGCGGGATCGTCATCAGGCCGGTGATATCGACCAGGTTGCGGGCGGCGTCGATCAGTGCCTCGACGCGATCGGCGGCGATTCCAGTCTTGGTCGCTTCGCCGCCGAGGTTGACCTCGACCAGCATCGGTACCTTCGGCATCGGGCGGGCGCGCGCGATCTGAATCGCAAGCCGCTCCGAATCGAGGCTGTGGATCAAATCGAAATTCTCGGCCGCGATTCGCGCCTTGTTGGTCTGAAGATGGCCGATCATGTGCCATCGGATGCCAACGAGATCGGCCAGCGCGGCGCGCTTGGCTGTCGCCTCCCGGACGTAGTTCTCGCCGAAATCGCGAGCGCCGGCCTGGTAAGCCGCGCGAATCGCGGCGGGCGTCTGGGTCTTCGCCGCCAGCACGATTCTCACGCAGCCCGGCGCGCGTCCGGCACGCCGCTCGGCCGCCGCGACACGCTCGCGCACCGCGTGCAGGCGTTCGGCGATCCCTTCGGATGTAATCTCGCTATGTTCGGAGTTCTCTATCGGTCCGATCCTCACGTAACGCCAGTCTGATTGCCTCGCATCATCGATGCCGCGCACGTTAGACTGCGCCGTGGCGGCGCAGCGCGGCGATAGTTTCGTCGACCGGCAATCCCATCACATTGCTGTACGAACCTTCGACGCGAAGGATGAAATCCGCTCCCTTGCCCTGGATACCATACGCGCCCGCCTTGTCGAATGGCTCGCCGCTGGCGATATACGCGTCGATCACGTCGTCCGCCAGTTCCCTGAACGTGACGCGGCTTAGAATCGGTGTGATCTCGATCACCGCGCCGTTGCGCGCGATGGCGAACGCGGTAATCACCGTATGGGTGCGGCCGGACAGTCGCCGCAGCATCGCGCGCGCTCCCGCTGCGCCCTCGGGCTTGTTCAGGATGTCGCCGTCGATTTCGACCACCGTATCTGCTGCGAGCACGAAGTCGTCGGGCGCTTTGAGCGAGACCGCGAGTGCCTTGTCGCGCGCCATCCGGAGCGCGAAATCGCGCGCGGGCTCGCCGGGCAACGGGGTTTCGTCAGCGCCGCTTTCGATCACCACGAAATCGATTCGCGCCTGGCGCAGCAACTGATGGCGTCGCGGCGAACTCGATCCGAGAACCAGTCCTGGCCGGCGATTTTGGTTGTCGCTACTCACTACGCGCCACTATACGCATTTGGCGAACCGATTTCCGCATCGTGCGGGCGGCGGCGTCGCGATACTGGCGGTGAGCAGACCAATTGAATGCGGACCGATCCGGATGCTAACCAAGATCGAGTGGGATGTGGTGGCGGTGGCGCCGGTTTCGGCCACCTCCGGGACTTCGAGTGAAGATTATAATCGCGATGCTATCGTTGCTGCTGAGCGGCGGATGCGCCGGCGGGCAGGCGGCGATGCCGCCCCCCGCCGGCGCATCCGTGACCGCCGCCGCGAATTCCGAAGCTCGGCTCGTCCCGGCGCGGATTAACGCGCCGGTCGCGCCGCGCGTTGCGTTGACGCCGCCGCGCCAAGCCTTCCTCGACGGCTATAACGCCTATCTCGCCCACGATCCTGCGCGGGCGGTGGAGCGTCTGAGCGTCGCGGCGAACATCTACCCGCAGCTTGGCGATTACACGCTGATGTATCTCGGATTGGCGCAGCGCGACACGGGCGATCTGAACGCGGCTCGGGCGAGTTTCGATCGGCTGGTTGCGAACTATCCGCACAGCGTTTTTCTTGATCGCGCGAAACTTGAACTGGCTGGAATCGCATTGAAACAGGGACATGCGGGAGAGGCCCGCCAGATAACGTCGCGACTGCTGCTGGAACCGATCGGTCCTCAACTTGAGCAAAACGCCCGGATGATTCTGGCGCGTGCGTCGGCGGCAATGGCCGATGCGCGCACCGCTTACGATCAGTTGCAGACTCTGCGCTTGAAATATCCTCGCGGCAGTCTTGATTCGCAGGCGCGCCAGGAGGCGTACGAGCTGATTGCGGCGTATCCGCGGATTCTGGATTCGCGTTCGCTTCATTATCATCAAACCGAGGCGGAATTACTGTTGAAGGAGGGCCGTCCTTCCGACGCGCGCGTCCATATCGAGCAGGCGTCCGCGCTCGCGCCGACCTTATCGCAGCGCGCCGAGCTGCAATGGCTGACGGCCAAGTCATGGGCGTCGGACCCGGAGCGTCGCAAGCAAGCGCTCCTGTCTTATCTGAAGATAGCGCCGCGCGGACCCGATGCGCCCGAGGCGCTTTATGATCTGGCGCGGCTCTACTGGCATGACGACGACACTGAAAGTGCGCGCTCTTACTTCAGCAAGCTGATCGCGATATTCCCCGACAGCGCATTGGCGCCGGAAGCGATGCTGAAGATCGGGCGCACTTACGAGGACGACGGCCATCTCGACAGCGCGCGCGCCATCTACGAACGCCTGCTGGTCAGATATCCGCACGGCGACGCGGCGGATGAGGCCGCTTTCAGGGCGCCGTGGATGCTCTACATGGGCGGTCATTTCGATGACGCGGCGCGGCGCTTCGCCGCGGCCAGGGGCCGGACCGCTCAGCCTTCGGAGCGCGACATGTTGAGCTACTGGCATGCGCGAGCTTTGCAGAAGAGCGGAAATGACGCGGCGGCGCGTTCCATCCTCGAAAGCCTCGCCGCCAGTATCGACAGCAATTACTATCCCGCGCTCGCTGCCCGCCGCATCGCCGCCCCGCCGCCGGTACTCCCCGCGGCTACAGTTTCCGATTTGGTCGTAACTGGCCAACCGACGCTTCAAGGCGCGAGCGGATTTCATCTCGATCGCGCGAACGAACTAAAGGCGCTTGGGCTCGGCAAGCTCGAAGCGTCGGAACTGCGGATGCTGCGAGGCGACGCGGCGCGGGATTCGGTGTTGCGCGATTACTTGCTGGTCGAGTTTCAGAACGCTGGCGATTACCACGACGCTCTGATACTGGCGCACACGATGGCTGAACGGGGCGCGATAAGTCCCGAGCTTGCCGAGCGCTTCCGCTATCCGCGCGCGTTCTGGAACCTGGTCGCGCCGGCCGCGCAGAGCACCGGCCTCGATCCTTATTTGCTGCTGGCGCTGACTCGTCAGGAGAGTTTGTTCGATCCCGAGGCGCGTTCGCCTTCCGACGCGCAGGGGCTGATGCAGTTGCTGCCGAGCACCGCGCGCAGGGTCGCGGCCGAAAGCGGTATCGGGGGCGCGACACTCGATCTGTCGGACCCGGCGCTGAACGTCGAGCTCGGAACCACGTATCTCAAGAAGCTGTTCGAGATGTTCGGCGGCAATCCGTTCAAGGCGGTCGCCGCGTACAACGGTGGCGAGCACGCCGTCGAGCGATGGAACGCGCGCTTTGCGGGCGATGATGACGAGTGGGTCGAGAATATCGATTTTCACGAGACGCGCGACTACGTGAAAAAAGTGCTGGGCGGCCTGCGCGAGTATCGGCTGCTCTACGCGCGTCCGTCGAGCACCTGAAATAGCGATTATACCGAGCGGGGGAGGCCTGGCGCGCCTGGCTCAGCGCCTCATCCAGGGGGGCTGCTTTTGCTCGACGGTCGTGAAGATGGGACACGAGCGCTCGTGCGCTCCCGGCAGGTAGCCGACGCCGACCAGGAACTCGTTGGTAATCTCGCCGCCGGTGAAAACCAGTGTCTTGCGGAACAGTTTTATCCATCGCTCCTTGGGCAACGGATGCTGAGTGTCGAGCCAGGCCGCGAACGAGCCGTGGCGATCGCGCAGCGCGGCGATGCGGCGTGCGTTTTCGATCACGGCGCCGACCTTGAGCCGGTTGCGGATGATTCCAGGGTCGCTCAGCAGCCGCGACTTTTCCTTGTCGCCGTAAGCGGCGACCTTGTCGACCGCGAAGTTGTCGAAAGCGGCGCGCAAACTTTCGCGCTTTTTCAGCACCGCGAGCCACGAGAGCCCGGCCTGGTTGATTTCGAGCACCAGCCGCTCGAACAACTCGACGTCGCCGCGAATCGGAAACCCATGCTCGTGGTCGTGGAACGGGCCGTGGATCGGATGGCCGAGCGCGATTTGGCAATAACTCATCGAACAACTCAAGCTTAACTTTTCGAAGGCATGAAAAACAGCAAGGCCTTGACAAGCGGAGAGCCAACAAGATTCAAAGATCATAGAGCCGCGGCTTCGGTGCGAGATCACGATGAAGCCGATGCGGCCCTGCATGATGGCGTCAAGACGCGAATTCAGAGCGATTTTTTTCGACCTGGACGGCACGCTGGTTGATATCCACGGGCCGCTCTTTATCGCCGCGCGCAAGGCGATAGGCCAACTCGGCGGCCATCCGGAGCTGACCCGCGAGGCCTTCGCCGGCGCGATGGCGCGCAACGATCTGTGGATGGGAATTCCGGAGGCGATGCGCGGCGGATACGCGAAGCTGGCCTTCGCCTACCTGATGACCGAGGCCGACAACGCCGAGCGTCTCGAAGTCCTGCCGCATGTTCCGGAGACGCTGGCCGAGCTCAAGCGCCGCGGCTACGTGACCGGCGTGATAACCAGCCGCCCCGGTAATCCGCGCCCGCTGGTCGAAAAGCTCGCGATGGTCGGCTTGGCGCACTATCTCGATCATGTCTCGACTCAGGCCACGCTCTCGCTGAAGGCGCTCGACAAGAGCGAGAGCCTGAAAGAAACCGCCACCCGCGCCGGCATTGCGCCGGACGACTGTATGTACGTCGGCGACGAGCCACGCGATATCATGGCGGCCGGCAACGCGGGCTTCGGCGCGGCGATAGCGGTCGCCACCGGCGCCGCCAGCTATGACCATCTTCGCGCGCATCCCCAGTACAAGCCTCATCACGTGATGCGCTCGATGAGCGAACTGCTCGATCTGCTCGAATGGTTTAGAGAGAACGGAACAATCTAGATGGCCGCGAACGCCCCGGAGTTTCCCGACCTGACGAGCGCGCTGGGCGATCTCAAGGTGGTAGAGCTGCCGTGCCTCGACCCGATGCCGTATTTCGCCGCGTCGATGGCCGCAAAGGCGTTTGCCGATCTTGGCGCTCAGGTAATCAAGGTCGAGCCGCGGCGCGGGGGAGCGGCCGAACGCTGGCGTGGTCCGTTCCGCCATGAGCTTCCCGATCCCGAGACCGGCGGACTCCATCTCTATCTCAATGCCAACAAACTCGGCGTCACGCTCGACCTCGAAAATCCGCGCGATCGCGGATTGCTGTTCGAGCTGCTGGCCTCGACCGATATTCTTTTCAACCCGAATTCGCCGCAATTGAACCGCGCGCTCGGGATCGACTGGCGGACGCTGTGCGCACAGT
>JBEKLA010000056.1:0-19129 GCA_050010455.1 Binataceae bacterium (SeqCode)
CCGGGTCTCGCGAATCACGGTCACGCGAATCTGGCCCGGATAGGTCATCTCGCTCTCGATTTTCTTGGCGACGTCGTGCGCCAACAGCACCGTTTCGTCGTCCGAGACCTGGCTGGGCTCGACGATCACCCGCATCTCGCGGCCCGCCTGCACCGCGAAGCATTTCTCGACGCCTTTGAAGGATTTCGCGATCGCTTCCAGGTCTTCGAGCCGCTTGACGTAGCTTTCCAGAACCTCGCGGCGAGCGCCGGGACGCGCCCCCGAAAGGGCGTCGGCGGCATCGACGAGCGGCGCCAGGATAGTCTCCGCCTTGACCTCCTCGTGATGGGCCGCGATCGCGTTGACAATCTTGGCCGACTCCCCGTACTTGCGAGCAAGCTCGGCTCCGATCAGCGCATGCGAGCCTTCGACCTCGTGGGTCAGGGCCTTGCCGATGTCGTGCAGCAACGCGGCGCGACGGGCCTGCTTTTCGTTGAGGCCCAGTTCCGCCGCCATCGCGCCGCACAAAAATGCGGCTTCGACCGAATGCATCAACACGTTCTGCGCATAGCTGTAACGGTACTTCAACATCCCAAGCAGCTTGACCAGCTCGGGATGGACGCCGTGGATACCGACTTCGAGCAAGGCGCGCTGGCCGGCTTCGCGGATACTCTGCTCGACCTCCTGTTCCGCCTTGCGCACCACTTCCTCGATTCGACCAGGATGAATCCGGCCGTCGGAAATCAGGCGTTCGAGCGACAACCGGGCGATCTCGCGCCGGATCGGGTTATGGCACGAGATCACGACGGCTTCGGGGGTGTCGTCGATAATGATATCGACGCCGGTGGCCGCCTCGATAGCGCGGATATTGCGGCCCTCGCGGCCGATAATCCGCCCCTTCATCTCGTCCGAGGGCAGAACCAGGGTCGACACGGTGCGCTCGGCGACGAACTCGCCGGCCAGCCGCTCGATCGCGACCGTGATGATCCGCTTCGCTCTGCGGTCAGCTTCTTCCTTGGCCTCCTCCTCGACTATCCGGATATGTTTGGCGGCGTCGTGACGCGCGGCGCCGACCATTTCGTCCGTCAGAGCGCGCTTGGCTTCTTCGTGGGTCAGACCTGCGACCTCTTCCAGCTTGCGGCGGGCCTCCTCGATCAAGGTCTGGCGCTGCTGCTCCTTCTCGGTCAGGTTAGTCTCGCGCGAACGCAGCGACTGCTCGCGCCGGTTGAATTCGGCTTCGCGCCGTTCAAACATTTCGATCCGTTTCTCGAAACTTTCCTCCCTGGTTTCGAGCTTGCTTTCCAACCCTGCCAGTTCCTGCCTGCGTTCGCGAATCTTTTCTTCGGCTTGAGCGCGCGCATTAACCAGCAGATCTTTAGCTTTGAGCTCGGCTTCTTTGATTAGTAGCTCGCTTTTGCTCCTCGCTTCTTCCGTAAGGACGGCAGCCTCGGCTCGCGCCGCCTCGAACTTGGCGGAATCTACCCGCCGCGTTCGAAAGCTGAGCACGAACAGCACCGCCGAGCCAATTACGGCGCCCAGGAGCCCGGCAATCAGCAATTGCACCTGGGAACACCTCCTTCATGTACCTGCCCCCACTTCGATGCCGAATCACAAGCGGCATCGTGGACGGCAGCCTCGGTAACAACCAAATCCAGCCGCTGGTCGTGCGGACGCTGCGGCATCCGCTCCAGCAACTGAAACGAATAGGCCAAACCGATCGTGGTGACCGCTGGCCCGATGTCGGCGATTAGCCGGTCGTAGTGACCGCCTCCCCGCCCAAGACGATAGCCGTCGCGGCTAAAGCCTAGGCCGGGGACGCATATTATGGCGTCGCCAAGCGCGTTAACGTCGAGGGTGTCGCGGCCGATTGGCTCCCGAATTCCATAAGCTCCGGGCTGAAGTTCGCCGGCGTCCGCGACCCGAACCAGCAGCATGCGACCGTGCGCGGCCTCCAGCCGCAGATAGTAGACGGCGCGCCCCGACGCCAGCGATTCGGCCAGAATGGATTCCGTCTGGACCTCGTTGTCTTTGGGCGCGTAGAGAACGACCGTGCGCGCATTGCGATAGTGATCGAGCGCGAGCACTCGAGGCTGAATCAGCGACGACATCGCCTCGACCCGGGCGAGCGTCAGGGCTGTGCGAGAATCTCGGAGAATTCGCCGGAGAAGTTTTTTTTCGTCCGCCACGGGCTTTCCATGGCGGGGAGCAGGGCCTAAGGGAGCCTCTTACCAGCTTGCCGCGTAATCAGCGCAGACCTTGATGAGCTTGACAGCACGGCTGTTTTCGAACCTCGAGCCATCTAACACCGCTTTGCGCTATCTACAGGAATTCGCACGGGCCTTGTTGCTTGTAAGCACTCCGATCGTGCCTAGTACCCGAACCCACTGTCCCCGCCGCAATCTATCTAATCAAACGCCCTCTTCCAACTAGGCTATAACCTCATTCACACGCTTCGATCGACGCCGTCAGCCTCTTGCTCAGCGCCTCGATACGTTCGGTTACCTCCCGATATTCGCGTTTCAAGCGCTCGAGTTCATCCGCGAAATTGAGCGCCGCCAGGATCGCCACGTCGATTGAATTCACGGCGCGGCTGCTGGCCCGGATATCCTTAATCTTGGCGTCCACCGCCTCGGCCACGGCCTTAACCCAGTCGTCGTCCGCGTCGCTGGCCACGACCAAACTCTGGCCCATGATCTCGACGTTGACACGACTCATGACAGTTCAGGCAAAATCCAGACCGTTGAGGCGCTCCAACAGCCTTGAAATCCGGTTCTTAATCTCTACTCTTTCGCTCTCCTGTTGCCGCCGATCGCCATCCAGCTGCTTGAGCTGAGCGCTCATTTCTTCGAGGCGGCGATCGCTATCCGCGAGCTTCTCGCTCAGCGCCTGATTCTCGCGGCGCAGTTTCTCGACCTTCTGGAGGAACAACTCAATCCGTTGGTCTAATTCATTTAGGGTGTTTAGTGACATGGCAAAATCTGTTCCATCGTTTCTCTATTTCTAGTTTCTAATTAGCAGCGCCGTCAAGCCGCATAAGAACCGCTTGCTTGATCTCCTTGTTCTTCCGAGAAAAGCGCGTCGGCGAATTCCCGGGCGTCAAAGGGCCGCAAGTCCTGAAGACCTTCGCCTACCCCGACGAATCGCACCGGCAGCTTGAGCCGCTCCGCTACCGCCACGACCACCCCGCCTTTGGCGGTGCTGTCGAGTTTCGCCAACACTACACCTGTAAGCGGCACCGCGTCAGCGAAAAGCTTGGCCTGGCTCAGGGCATTCTGGCCGGTAGTAGCGTCCAGAACCAGCCATGTCTCATGGGGAGCGCCAGGGATTTCGCGGCCAATCACGCGCGCGACCTTCTTCAGCTCCTCCATCAGATTCACCTTGGTCTGCAGCCGGCCCGCGGTATCGATTAGGACCGTGCTGGCTTTGCGCGCCAGCGCGGCTTTCACGGTATCGAACGCCACGGCGGCAGGATCCGAGCCTTGCTTCTGCTTGATCAGGTCGACTCCCACCCTGTCGCACCATACTTGCAATTGTTCGATCGCCGCGGCGCGAAACGTATCCGCCGCACCCACCAGCACCGAGCCGCGCTCGGCCTTCATCCGCGACGCGAGCTTGGCGACGGTCGTGGTCTTGCCGGCTCCGTTTACCCCAACCATCATCACCACCAGCGGCGCCTGGCCCGAATCGGCCGGTGGACGCTGCGCCTGCGCCAGCATCGCCGTAATCTCGCTCTGGAGGACGTCGCGGACAGTATCCGCGTTGGCGTTGTTCTTCAATCGCGTCCGGACCGCATCGACCAGCTTCATACTGGCCTCGACTCCGACGTCGGCCGCGATCAGCGCCTCTTCGAGCCCTTCGTAAATCTCATCGACTTTGGCCTTGCCGGAGATGGCGGCGCGCAGGCGGCCGAGGAAATTCTCGCGCGTTCGCCTAAGCCCGAGGCTCAGCCGAACCGGCGCGGCAGGAACTGTGGGTGGGGGCGATACCGCGGGCGCGGGCGGCGCAGCGGATACAGGCGCTGGCGATACCGCGGCTTGCGACGGGGCCGCCGGCTTCGGCTCGACAGGCGGCCTCTTAATCTCGGGCTTGGGCGGTTCCGGCGCGGCCTCGGCCTTCGGCTCGCGGGGCGGTAGCGCAGCCGGCGTTTCGGCTGGCGCGATAGTTGGCGCAGCGGCCTCGGCAACGGGCTCGTGCGCATGCGCCTCGTGAGCCCGATGGGCCTCCACTTCGGCCGGCGGCTGAGGACGCCTCTTGCGCAGGCTGAACTCAATCAGAATTCCGATCAGGATTAGCGCCATGACGGCCGTGATCGCGACCGCAACGACGATATAGGGATCGTATGGAACCGTCACAAGATTCTCTCTTAATTCGATTTTGACGCTTTGCGTTTTATCGCTTACGCGGGGCAAGCCGCCGGCGATCGCGTCAGAAAATATCACTTGCAGGATACAGGACCGCGCTCCTGGCGGAAACGCGCCGCAATCGAAGGCGCCGCCCCGAGAACCCGCGTCCGTTATCGCGCGTTTTTGATCAGGCCGCCTGCGGAATCTCGATCGAGATTATCCGCGAAATTCCCGGCTGCTCCATCGTGACGCCGTGGAGCTGATCGGCCGCCTGCATCGTGCGCTGATTATGCGTGATCACGATAAACTGCGAGCGGCTCTTGAGTTCCGCCATCAGGCTGGTGAACGCAGTCAGGCTGAACTCGTCGAGCGGCGCGTCGACTTCGTCGAGCATGCAGAACGGGCTCGGATTCAGCAGGAACAGCGAAAACACCAATCCGATCGCGGAGAGCGCCTTCTCGCCGCCCGAAAGCAGCGCCAGGTCCTTGACCTTCTTGCCGGCGGGCTGGACCAGGATATTAACGCCGGATTCAAGCAGGTCGTCGGGCTCGGTGAGTTCGAGGCGCGCCTTGCCGCCGCGCATCAGCTTGGGGAAGATTTCGGCGAAATGTTTTGCCGCGCCTTCGAACGTTTCGGCGAAGCGCTTGCGCGCCTCGCGATTCAGCTTTTGAATCGTATGGGTCAAATCGGTGAGCGCGGCCTGCAGATCGGCGCGCTGGGCGTTGAGCGCCGCCGCGCGCTCCTCGAGTTCCTTGACCTCGCTCTCGGCCGCGAGATTCACCTCGCCGATTCGCTCCGCCTTGGCGCGCAACTCCGCCAGGCGATTATCGTCGCGCTCGTAGTCGCGTCCGGCGAGCGCCTGCTCGAGTTCGGCGCGCATCGCGTCGAACGCGGATTGGAACTTCTCGGCGAAATTATGTTCGAGCTCTTCGCTGAGCGCCCTTGCGCGCTCGCGCCTAAGCCCGCACTGAACGATTTCGTGTTCGAGCGCCGCGAGCTTCTCGGCTGCGGCTTTCAGCGATTGACGCAGGCCTTCAAGCTCCGCCGCGCGCGAATTGCATAGCGGCCGCAAACTCTGAAGTTGGGCTTCCAGTTCGGCTTCGCGCAAGCTCGCCGCCTGATCCTGATCCGCGAGTTGCGCCATCTCGCGCTGGAACTCGGATCGCTCGACCGCTGAACGTTCGAGCGTCGCATGATTCTCCCCGATCTGCGATTCTATCTCGCGCGCGAGCTGCGCCGCTTGCGCCAGTTCGCGCGCCAGCGCACCGAGCCGAGCCTTGCGGCTTTCGACACGCGCGGCCAATTCGAGCATCTCCGCGCCGATTTTTTCCGCGTCGGCCTTCTTGAGCGCGAATTCGCCCTTGACCTCGGCGAGTCGCGCGCGCAGATCGCGCTCCACGATCGCCAGGTTTTCCAGCCGGGCGTTGGCCGCCGGCACCATCCCTTCGAGCTCGGCCAGACGGCGCTCGGCCCCGTCGCGATTCGCCTCGGCGAGCGCGAGCTGCTGTTGCACCCGCGCCAGCACGGTTCGCTTGTTCCCAAGTACACCCTCGGCCGCAGCGGCTTGCCGGCGCGCGCCGGATAGTTCACTTTCGGCGTGCACACGCGCATTGCGCGCCTGTTCGAGCCGCGCGTCGAGGGCGCGACGCTCGGCCTCGGCCCGCATCAGCGATTCCTGCGCATCCTCGACCGAAAGCGCCGGCTCGGCTTCGGTAATCTCGCCCGGCTCCTGAATGCTGCCGCCGCTGACGATTCGCCCCGGCCACACCACGTCGCCCTCGCGGGTGACGAAGACGGTGCCGTGACCGTTGAGGTCGGCCGCCGCCAGCGCCGAGCGCAAATCGTCGGCCAGCATCACATGGCCAATCATCGCGTCCGCCACGGCGCGGAAACGCGGCTCGATTCCGAGCATATCGATTAGGCGTCCGGCGATTCCGGGTGCGGCGATCGCATGATGTTCGAGCGCGTCCATCGATTCCGGCACGAAACTCAAGCGTCCGCCGCGGCGCTGCTTGAGGATTTCGACGGCCTTCACCGCGAATTGCGGCGAATCGACGATCACGGCTTGCATCTGCTCGCCAAGCACCGCGCGCAAGGCGGGCGCCAGCGCCGCCGGCGCCTTGATAGCGTCGAGTAAAAACGGCGGCGGCGTGGCCGGCGAATCGCCGTTGAGCGATTCGAGCACCACGCGCAGGCGGTCTCCGGCACCGTTGACGGTTATGGGCGCCGCGCGCTTGATCGCGATAGCAAGCGCCTGGCGCGCGGCCCTGAGCTGTTCGTCGTAACGGCCGCCTGACGCGCGCGCTTCGAGCTCGCTCTCAGCGGCAGTCGCGCGCGCCTTCTCACAAGCGTCGGCCTGGGCGCGCGACGCTTCGAGATCGGCCTGCGCCGCCGCCATTTCATTTTGCGCCAGCTCGGCCGCGGCCTCGAGTTGCGGACATCCGGCGCGGGCCTGCGCGAGGCGTTCTTCGAGCTCGGCCCGCTCTCCCGCGAGGTCACCCAGACGGCCACGAATCACAGCGGCTTCGCGCAGCGCCTCGGTTAACTGATCCTTGATTTGCTCGGCGCCCTGCTCGACCGCTTCGAGCACGCGCATCGCCTCTTCGTGACGCCGCCGCGACGCGTCGAGCGCCGGCACCGATTCCGAATCCGTATTGGTTTCGCGCGCCAGCCGCGCGCCAAGTTCGGCGCGCGCGGCGCGCGCCGCCGTCGCCTTCGCGGTCAGCTCCTGAGTGCGCGCGGCGAGGCTCGGCTCGAGATCGTCGAGCGCCGCCAATCGGCGCGCGATAAAGGCGCGCGTGCGGGCGCGCTCAGCGGCACCGGCTTTCACGTTATCGAGCTCACGCGAGGCCGCCGTTTCACGCTCACGATCAGCCTGCAGGGCGGTCTGTGCGCTATCGACCGCGCCGCGCAGATCGTCGTGGCGCAAGCGCTCGGCGCCAGCTTCGCTCTCCAACTCCGCTGATTTGCTGGAGTGAGTTTCAAGTTCCGCGTACTGGGCAAGAAGACGGCGCGCCGCCGCCAGCCGCTCCAGTTCACCGAGTTCGAGCTTGATCGATTTGTATGCTTCCGCTTTTTTGGCTTGCCGGCGTGCGAAGGCGAGCTGGCGGTCGATTTCGCTCAGCACGTCGTCTAGGCGCGCGAGATTTTCCTTGACCCGTTCGAGCTTGCGCTCGCTAATCTCGCGCCGTCCCTTGAATAGCGCAAGCCCGGCGGCTTCCTCGATAAGCGAGCGCAGCTCGGCCGGCTTGGCCTGGATTATCTCCTCGATCTTGCCCTGTTCGATAATCGCATAGCCGCGGCTATGAATCTGCGCGGCCATGAAAAACTCGGTGATATCTTTGAGGCGGCAGGCGATCTTGTTGATCAGATATTCTGATTCGCCGGATCGGTACACACGACGCGTGACTTCGACCTCGCTTAGCGCCGCGTAGGGTTCGGGAATCGGACGCTCCTCTTCACTTTCCAGAACGAGCGAGACCTGAGCCATCCCGGCCGCGGGATTGGAATCATTACCGGCATAGATCAGATCTTCGGTGAGTTTGCCGCGCAGACGGCTCGGCGCCTGCTCACCCAGGAGCCATCGGATGGCGTCGACGACATTCGACTTGCCGCATCCGTTCGGGCCGACTACCGCTGTTATTCCCGGGTCAAAGCTTATCGTCGTCGGTTCCAAAAACGACTTGAAACCGACGATTTCGAGGCTTTTCAGACGCATACCGTCTCCCCGCCTCCTCCACAACAACTGCCATCGATAGTTATTTCAGAGCGAGGCCCCCCAGGTCAAGCAAAACGCAATATCTGACGATTTTGTGAAGAGATACCCCAAGATATTGGGGCCAGATAGTTGCGCAGGCTAATCGCGCAGCTCGGTATTCCAGTAGGCCGTATCGACCGTATTCAGGAACGGCATCCATTCGTGATGCCGGCGCAGGCTGAAAGTATCGGAGCTAAGCGGCGTCCACTGCGGCCGATGGGGCTTCTTGATCAGCATCATGCCGGCTTCGTCCGGCGTCCGGCCGCCTTTGCGCCGATTACAGGCGTGGCACGAGCAGACCACATTCTCCCAAGTCGAGATTCCACCGCGCGAGCGCGGCACTACGTGGTCGAGATTGAGCTCGGCGCGCGCGAAGCGCTTGCCGCAATATTGGCAGGTATTACCGTCGCGGGCGTAGATATTGAACCGCGAGAACCGCACATGCCGCTTGGGAACCCGCTCGTAAGCGAGCAGCAGCAGCACCCGAGGAACGCGGATGCACCCACCCACCAAGCCGATATGCTCGTGATGCACCTCGATGGCCAAGTCGCGCCAGCTTGCGAAATCGAAAGTGCGGTACTGCTCATCAACCACCCTCGCGACTCCTTGGTAGAGTAGCGCGAAGGCCCGCTTGACGGAGGTGACGTGAACCGGCAGATAAGACCGGTTTAGCACCAAAACCTTCGTATTAAGCAGCGCCAGCGATGCCGGTGGGGAAGAGAGGGTTTGTGCCGAAGCAGACACTTTGTAGATCGAGTACCGACTACAAACGGCGAAGTCAAGGCTACGAACACCGCTTTCGCTGCCGCTACGCTGCCTTGCGGAGTACAATCCTTGCCCGTATGATGGCGAGGTTAGTGGTTTGTGCGTTTTTGTGGGTTAGTGGTATGTGGGGATGGATGAGAGCAAACTGGCAGCAATCCTCAGGCGGCGGTCGCCGCTAGCTGGATCCGGGCAGACAGTTAGTTCGGCGCGAGCCGATTCAGCGGTCACCGAGCCCTCGGATTACCGGCGCCGATTCTACGCCGTTCTGATATTCGCTGAATGAGAGAAGTGTGAAGCGGGAACTCCTGATCAACGCGTCCCCGCTCGAAGTGCGCGTTGCGCTGCTTGAAGACAGCGTCCTGACCGAATTCTACGTCGAGCGCGACGAACATCGCGGGCTCGCCGGCAATATCTACAAGGGCAAAGTGGTCAGGGTGCTGCCCGGGATGCAGGCGGCGTTCGTCGATATTGGCCTCGAAAAAGCCGGGTTCCTGCACGTATCGGATTTCCTCGACGAAGTGAACGCCTTCGGCGAAGTGGCCGAAGAGATGGACGACGGCGAGGTGGAAACCGAGCCGGTTGTCGAGGAGCCCGTTGCGGAACCGGGGTCCGACGGCAGCTCGACCGATGCCGAGGCGCCCACGACGGGGCCGACTCGGCGCAGACGCCGCCGCCGGCGCCAGCGTCAACGATTACCGATCGAACAACAGCTCAAGCGCAACCAGGAAATCATCGTCCAGATCGCCAAGGAGCCGATGGGCTCCAAGGGCGCTCGCCTGACCTCCTTTGTTTCGATTCCCGGACGCCATCTGGTCTACATGCCCACCACAACTCACCTGGGAGTCTCGCGCCGGATCGAGAGCGCCGAAGAGCGCGCGCGGCTGCGCGCGGCGGTCAACGAAATCCGGCCGCCGGAGGGCGGCTTCATAATCCGCACGGCGTGCGAAGGCGTGAGCAAGAAGGAGATCCAGCAGGATATCGGCTTCCTGACCAGGCTGTGGGCCTCAATCGTGAAGAAGAGCGAGAACAGCGCGCCCGCCTCCTTGCTGTACAACGATCTCGACTTGGCGCTGCGCGTGATCCGCGACATGTTCTCGAGTGACATCGACCATCTGCGATGCGACGATCGGGCAAGCTACGAACGCATCCTCAGCACCGTGCACGAGTACATGCCGCGGCTCCGCTCGCGGGTGCTGCTGTATGACGGCAACGAGCCGATTTTCGATCACTTCCACGTCGAACCGCAGATCGAACGCGCGCTGGATCGCAGGGTGGGACTCAAGTCCGGCGGCTACCTGGTGTTCGATCAGGCCGAAGCGCTGACCGCGATCGACGTCAATACCGGGCGCTTCGTGGGCAAGCGCAGCCAGGAAGAAACGGTGCTGAAGACCAACCTCGAAGCGGTCGGCGAGGTGGTGAATCAACTGCGCCTGCGCAACATCGGCGGCATCATCATCGTCGACTTCATCGACATGGAAAAGGAAACCAATCGCAAGCGCGTGAGTGAGGCTTTCGCGGCGGCGCTCAAGCGCGATCGCGCGCGAACCTCGATGCTGAAGATCTCGGAACTGGGGTTGGTCCAGATGACGCGCAAGCGCACGCGCGAAAGCCTCGAGCAGTTGCTGACCGAGCAGTGCTCGCGATGCGACGGGCGGCGCGTGGTGAAATCGATTCCGACCCTGGCCGGCGAGATGCTGCGCGCGATTCGCCGTGACGCCAGCCGCCGCCACGGCATCGACATGCTGGTGGTCAAGTTGAATCCGCAGATCGCGCGCTATCTGTACGATTACGCGGCCGAAGCTCTCGAGGAACTCGATCGCCAGTTCGGGATCCGGATCGTGCTGCAATCGAACGAGAGTTTCGAGCCCGGCAGCTTCGAATTTTCGCAGGCGCACGCGACCACGAGCGTCGGCGCGCCGGGCGGCCGCGCGTAGCCGAAATCCAAATCGGATTTAGTCGAAAGTCTGCTTCGAGCGCCGTCCGCTGCTCAGCGCAGACAGCAGCTCACCGATTGCTCACCAGTTCGAGCAGATTGCCGTCGGGATCCAGAAAATAGAGGCAGTCGTGATCGCCCCAATCGATCGGTTCGGCGCTTTCGACTCCGGCCGCGGTAAGTTCCGCTTTGGCGGCTTCGAAATCCTCGCGGCTAACATTGAAGGCGTAATGGCCCTTGCCGAGCGGGTGAGAGATTCGCCGGCCGCGTTCGGCCTTATCAATCGGCGGGCGCGCGACCACGAATAGCGCGAGATTCTGACCGCCGCAGTCGAGCAGCGTTTGATCGCCGAAACGGGCGACCACCGGAAAGCCGAGCACTCCGGTATAGAAGCGCTCGGCGCGTTCGCGATCGGAAACTTCGATTCCGAAATGATCGAGTCTTTCGAGTTTCATAAGCCACTCTCCGACGATCATTCACGCAGCGCCTTGCAAGCGCCTGCGACAATTGCGCACCATCGCCTCGCGACGCATCGCCACGCTTACAGGCTAGCGCGCCCGGCCGCGCTCAAGCCATCGTTTAGCATCCGACTGTGTTTGCTATCGCTTAGCCTCAAGCTTCAGTCGAGAGCGCCGAGCAGCAGGCCGGTCAGATAGTCTCCCTCGGCGTGGCCGAGCAGCACCGGATGGTCGGGAGCGGCGCCGAGATGCGCCAGTATCCGCGTTGGACGCGCGGCTCGCGCTTGAGCGAAGCGGATCGCGCGCACGAAATCGTCGCCGCGGACGTGCGCCGAGCAACTGAAGGTCATCAGGCGCCCGTGCGGAGCGAGGGCGTTTAGCGCAAGCGCGTTGAGTTCGAGATACAGCCGCTCGGCTCGTTCGGCGTCCTTGCGGCTGCGCGCCAGTGGCGGCGGATCGAGCACGATCAGGTCGAAGCGCTCCCGCGTCCGCGCCAGGTATTTCGCGGCGTCCTCGCGCAGCAGTTCGGCGGGCGCCGCCGAATAACCGTTGAGCTCGAGGTTGCGCCGCGCCCATTCGATCGCCTTGGCCGAGCTGTCGATCGCGGTCACGTGGCGAGCGCCACTCTTGATCGCCGCAATCGCGAATCCCGCCGCATAGCAGTAAGCGTCGAGCACGCGCGCGCCGGCCGCGAGCGCGCCAAACGCCGCGCGATTCTCCCGCTGGTCGAGGAAGTAGCCGCTCTTCTGCCCGCGCTCGACGTCGACGCCAATCCTGATCCCGTTCTCGATCACCACCAGATCGCTTACCGGCTCGCCCGCCGCCAGGCCGGCGCGATCGTCGAGGCCTTCCTCGCGGCGCACCGCGCCCTGGCTGCGTTCCACGATCGAGCGCGGATTGAGCAGACTATTCAGGCTCGCGACGATCCGGTTCCGCATCCGGTCGGCGCCCGCGGTAAGTATCTGCATCACCAGGACGTCGGCGTAGCGATCGACGACGACGCCGGAGAGACCGTCGCCGTCGCCGTTGAGCAGGCGGTAACAATTGGTATCGCCGCGGACGAGCTGGCGCCGCAGCTCGAGCGCGCCGCTCAAGCGGCGGTCGATTATCTCGTCCAGATCGGCCGTGCCGCCCCATTCGAGTATCCGCACCGCGATCGTCGTCGCGGGATTGTAGTAGCCGAATCCGAGTATCGATCCGTCCGCGCTGAACAGCTCGACCGCCGAACCGGCGGCGAGGACGCCGGGCTCGACACGCTCGATCGCCTGAGAGAAGACCCACGGACTGCCGCCGCGAACCGGCCCCTCGCGTCCGCGCTTGAGGATCACGCGTCCGGTAATCGAAGAAGCATCGCTACGCGCGGGACTAACCCTCTGGCTTTCAAATTTGGACGCCGACATTGACCCTCAGCGCGAGGGCCAGGTTGGTTCGTCGGGGCGAACGAACTCGCCGCTTCTGCCGCCGCGCTTGCTGACCAGGCGAATCGAGTCGATCACCATAGCGCGATCGATCGCCTTGGCCATATCGTAGATCGTGAGCGCGGCCACGCTGACCGCCGTCAGCGCTTCCATCTCGACACCGGTGCGGGCTTCGGCGACCGCTCGCGCCTGGATTTCGAGAGCGTCGCGCGCGTGATCGGACCGAAAATCGACTTCAACCACCTGAAGCGGAATCGCATGACACAGCGGGATGGTATCGTGAGTGCGCTTGGCGGCCATGATTGCGGCCAGGCGCGCCACTTCAAGCGCTCCGCCCTTTTCAAGCTTGCCCTCAAGAATCGCGGCGAGTGTCGCCGGATTCATCCGCACCACCGCTCGCGCCACCGCCTCGCGGCGCGTCACCGGCTTGTCACCGACGTCAACCATCCGCGCGCGGCCCTGCGCATCGAGATGAGTCAACTTGGGCACGACGCGCAATCCCCGCCGCGCGACGCGTAGTCTCTTGCCTGCCATAGTGATCCTTTGGTTTTGATTTGATGGACGGTTAGAAATTTCTCGCTTGGGTCGGAATGACAAAAAGAAGATAGCGCAATCCTTGCTTTGTGACCTGCCGAGCGGTTAGGACCTTACGGCAAGACATCGTAGATATACACTATAGGCTTAACCAAGGTATCCTGATTTTCCATGATAGACGAAACTCACCGAGTGGTTATTCTTGGGTCCGGCCCCGCCGGGCTCACCGCCGCGCTGTATGCGGCGCGCGCCAATCTAGCTCCGATCGTGATTGCGGGCGTGCAGCCGGGCGGCCAACTTACGATCACGACCGAGGTCGAGAATTATCCGGGCTTCGAAAACGGCGTTCAGGGCCCGGAAATGATGGAGATATTGCGCCGTCAGGCGGAGCGCTTCGGAACCAAGGTAATCGACGGCGAAGTGACCGCGGCCGACCTGAGCAAGCGGCCCTTCGCGCTGACGCTCGGCAAACGGACCGTCGGGGCGCAGTCGCTGATTATCGCCACCGGCGCCTCCGCTAAGCTGCTGAATATCGAGTCCGAGAAACGGCTGATGGGCTACGGCGTGAGCGCGTGCGCCACCTGTGACGGCTTCTTCTTCAAGAACAAGGAAGCACTGGTGGTGGGCGGCGGCGACACCGCGATGGAAGAGGCGACCTTCCTCACCAAATTCTGCTCCAAGGTTACGATCGTCCATCGCCGCGACCAGTTGCGCGCATCCAAGATCATGCAGGATCGCTCGCACAAGAACTCCAAGATCGCCTTCATCTGGGATTCGGTTATCGACGAGATCTACGGCAATCCGGATAAGACCGGCGTTACCGGGGCGCGCCTGAAGAACGTCAAGACCGGCGCCACGGCCGATGTGAAAACCGACGCCGTGTTCATGGCGATCGGGCACAAGCCCAACACCGAACTGTTCACGGGCCAGCTCGATACCGACGAATTCGGCTACCTGCGGGTCCGTCCCGGTTCGACTTACACCAGTGTCGAGGGCGTGTTCGCCGCCGGAGACGTCGCCGATCGGACGTATCGGCAGGCGATAACCGCGGCGGGTACCGGATGCATGGCGGCGATCGACGCCGAGCGCTGGCTGGAGAGCCAGGAATAAGACTCGATTGCGGTTGGGTTTCGATCGCGCAGCCGCAGCCGGTTAGCGGTTAGCGGCGTAGTATCTTGGCCCTTGAACGGGTTCGGGCCGACTGGTTGGATCATCGGTCGCCGAGGGCTTGGCGACTTGAGTTGGCGAGGCCTGGAATCGCACGACAGAGCGGCCCAGATCCGGCGGTGTCAGCACGACGATATAGGCGACGAACAACGTCCACAGCGCAACGACCCAGACGACTCGTTCGACTCGATCAGCGGTCGAGCGCCGCGGCGAGGCGGCGTCTTTCGCCACCAGTTGCAACTGATGGCGTTGGCGGGACAGAACGACCGACCGCGAGCGCATCGCCCTTGCCGCATCATTCAAGACGATTACCCGCCCCATCTGCTGCCCATTCCCTGAGCTAAGCGCCCACAGTTTGTGCATCGCCATCCATCCGCGATGGATGAAAGACGGCTCTCATCGCCTCACCCTACAATCTACGCTGATCATGTTCGGTGTGAAATTAATGTTGGGTCCGTGGGCGATGTGAAATTTGATAAAGATCTGCTGCCCGCCAAGACGCAATATTAATGCCGTCGTGAAGCGTCGCTCTGTAACCCGTTTTCAGCCCTCGGAGCTTGTAGCAAGTCCAGGTCGCAGCACTTCGCTCGCGGCGGGGCTATCGGCTAGGCTGGTTAGCGTTGAGATGGGGAGGAATAGCTTGAAGCAGCAAGCGATCAAAACAGCAAACTCCGATAGCAATCGGCGATGGAACCACACCAAACCGGTCCCCGACGATAAGGCCAATCCACGAGCGCCGGGATTACGCTTGACGATCGGCGTGATGGGGAGCGCGTCGGGGTCGATCGCGGCGCGCGCGATGAAGCTGGCGCGGCAACTGGGCAGTGAGATCGCCGCCCAAGGCTGCATTACAGTAACCGGAGCGTGCCCGGGCTTGCCGTTCGCCGCGGCGCAGGGAGCTTATCGGCAGGGTGGCCTGGTAATAGGAATCTCGCCCGGCCTCAGCCTCGACGAGCATCGCGAAAAATACCACTCGCCGGTCGACTGCCACGACGTCCTGATCTTCACCGGCTCGGGACTGATGGGCCGCGAGGTCGTCAATATCCGCAGCTCGGACATGGTGGCGATCCTCGGCGGGCGCTCCGGAACTTTGGGAGAACTCGCGATCGCTTACGATGAGGGCAAGTTAATCGGCGTACTGACCGACACCGGTGGAATAAGCGATATGGTCGCCAACATCCTCGAAGCGTGCAAAAAGAACACGGGCGCCCGGGTGCTTTATGACGACGACCCGCGCCGCCTCGTGGATCGGATGGTCAAAACCTATAGATCGCGTCACTACAAGAAACCTTCGATATTCGAATCGAGGCGGCACAACGGATGAGCACCGCACGGCTCAAGTTTCTCGGCGCCAATCACGTCGTGACCGGCTCCAAGTATCTGGTGAGCCTGGACGAGACGGAGATGCTGTTCGATTGCGGCATGTTCCAGGGGCTCAAAGAGCTGCGGCTGCGCAATTGGTCGCCGCCGCCACTCGATCCGGCGCGATTGAACGCAGTCGCTCTGAGTCACGCTCATGTCGACCACAGCGGCTATCTTCCCTGTTTGGTGAGGCATGGCTATAGCGGCCCGATCTACGCAACCCCTGCAACTTGCGATCTGCTTGGCCTGCTGTTGCCGGATACCGCGCATCTGATGATGGAAGAAGCGGAGTTCGCCAATCGCGTCGGTTCTTCCAAGCATCGTCCGGCGCTGCCCCTGTTTGATATCGACAACGCTAATCGCGCGCTGAAATTGCTTCGCCCGGTCAAGTACGGCGAGCGTGTCGAGATAGGACGCGGCCTCGCTTTCAGCTATCGGAACGCCGGCCATATTCTGGGCTCGGCGATAACCCGTTTCGAGGTCGGCGAGCGCACACTCGCCTTTACTGGTGATCTCGGCCGCTACGGACGTCCGATCCTGAAAGATCCGGCGCCGCTTGAGTTCGCCGACACATTGGTGGCCGAATCGACTTACGGCGACCGGCTCCATGATCGCGACGACATAGATCAGTTGGCCAGTACGATTCGCGAGACCGCCGAGAGCGGCGGATGCCTGCTGGTGCCGGCCTTCGCGGTCGGCCGCACCCAGGAACTGATTTACTATATCCGCCAACTCGAGGAGAGCGGCACGATTCCTTCGCTTCCGGTGCATATGGACAGTCCGATGGCGATCGACGCGACCGCTATCTACGCCCGCCATCACGAGGAGCACAATCTGTCGATGACGGCGAAGGAAAACGATGGCCGGAATCCGCTGCGCACCCGCAATTTTTTCATCCATCGCAGCCCGCAGGAATCCAAAACGCTCAATCAGATGAGCGGACCGATGATAATTATCTCGGCGAGCGGCATGGCGACCGGCGGGCGTATCCTGCATCATCTGAAGCTTCGTTTGCCGCGTCCGGAGACCACCGTGCTGATGGTCGGTTATCAAGCGCAGGGCACGCGCGGCCACTCGCTGCAGGAAGGGGCGCAAGCGGTGAAGATGTTCGGCCAATGGGTGCCGGTCCACGCGAAGATCAAGACTATCGGCGGGCTGAGCGCGCACGCCGATCAGGCTGAGATGATGCGCTGGCTTGGTGGATTCCAGCGCGCACCGCGACACGTCTACATCACCCATGGCGAGGACAAGGGCGCGTTCGGGCTTAAGGCCAAAATCGAGTCGGTGCTGGGGTGGCGATGCTCGGTGCCGGATTATCTCGACGAGGTCGCGCTGTGAGGATGCTCCGCGGCCATCGATAATAGCCGTCTTGATTCCGCGCCGCGAATCACGGAAGTTGCCGTCATGGATGAAGGCGCATCGTTGCCGCCCGAAGCGGAAGGAAGCACGGTCATTGAGGAGCAGCCCGCGCCGCCGGTTGCGCCTGTCGCGCCAGTTGCTCCTGTCGCGGCAGTCGAGTCCGCGCTCTATCCGGCGGGCACTCGCGCAATCGGCGCGCACGCGGTCGGGCTGGCCACCTTCGCGGTCGCGATAATCGGGGCACTGGCGCTCGGCCTCGGCATCTCCGACTATCTCAACGATCACCTCGAAGTCCTGGCCTACCTGGCCGCGTATATCGGCTTCCGCGTCGCACAAATAACGATGACCGCGCGATCGGACGCCAGCGTCGATCTGCTCAAGGCCTCTTCGGGAACGCTGGGCGATTTGCCCGCTCTGATGCTGTTCGCCGCCGCGCCCTACGAGCATAGCTTCGTCGCGCCGCCCGAAGTTCCGATACCGATTATAGCCGTCGGAATGCTGGTGGGACTCGGCGGGTTCTGGATCGCGCTGGGCGCGCAAATCCAGATCGATCGAGCAATAGGTTCCGCTTCGGACGCGACGGAAGAACCGCCGCTGATCCGCACCGGACTGTTTCGGTACATCCGCTATCCGAGCTATGCGGGACAGTGGCTGGCCTGGATGGGATGGCCGCTGATTTACAATGCGCCGGTTACGGCCGTGGCAATGATAGTGGGCGGAGCGCTCATCGTGAGCCGGCAAATCCGCCGCGACGAAACCCGGATGATGGAGCGGTACGGCGAGGATTACGCCTCGTATATTCGCGAGACCGATCGTTTAATTCCCGCCGTTTGGTAGATCGCCATCCGCTAGCGGATTGCTAATTCGCGCTGTGCGGCCGGCCGAAAGCGCGGAGCGCAAACTGAGCCAAGAGGGCATGATTTCCTACGGGTTTAGCGTCCGCCACTGGCAGATGATCGAGGCCGGACGCCCCTCGACCATGTTCACGTTGCTACGGATTTGCGAGGCCTTCGATATTCAGCCCGAGCAGCTCGTGGCAGGGCTTTTCCGCAGGCGCAAGAAAGAGTGATGGCCGCCGCAACAGCGCGTTTACTTCCCTGCCCCTACACCAGCTCGATGCGCAAATCACGACCGATAGCGTGTGCCGCGCGCGTTAGGGTTTGCAGCGTCACCGAGGCATTGCGAGGATCGAGGAGACGATCAAGCGCCGCGCGGCTTGTGTTCATCCGCCGCGCCATCTCTACCTTGCTGATTTTGTCCTTCTCCATCGCTTGCTGAACTTGCCAGGCCAGCGTCTCTTTCAGCGCGACCGCGCGGGTCTCTTCGAGGACGCCTTCCTGTTTCAGGAAGTCCTCCAGTGACGAGCCGATATGCTTGTTGCGCTTTTTCATTTCGTAACCTCCTTCATTCTCCGTTTCGCCAGGGCCAGGTCATCCGCAGGCGTTTTCTGCGTTTTCTTGATGAACCCGTGCAGCACGACGAGCATCTGGTCGTGAAAGCACAGGATGAGCCGGGCTATCCGCTGGCTCGGAAGCGTCGAGCGCACTTCCCAAAGACCATCTTTGAGGCTTCCCACGAGTGGCCTCCCAATCGGCCAGCCGAACTGCACTCGCATGAGGTCAAGCCCGATAGCGCGCCGGTCTTCCTTGTCGAGGGCGCGCAGCCAATCCAGCACCGGGGACCCGCCAGCTTCCGTGCGGTAGAACCGGACCGGCACCTCCGGTTCTGGTTAGCTCGCTCCACTAGTCCAGTATGTATCAGAAATGGTACATCGTCCAGGGCGGCTGGCCGAAAGCGCTAGAACGAGCGCGCCTTGAGCTGGCACCCGGCGAGCGAGCAATAGACTCGTGCGGCGTCCGCGTCCGCCGCCGCCGCGACGAATACGCGGCCGCATCCCGCGCATCGCCGCAACGATTCTCCCTGACGAAGCACCGGCCGCAATCGGCGCACGATTTCATCCTCGGCCTCGGCCTCGGCCCGCGGCGGAGCCGGCGACGCGACCTTAGTCGATTGCGGCGCGGTCGCGGCGGCGACCCCAGCGGAGGTGGTGGGGG
>JBEKLA010000057.1:0-18707 GCA_050010455.1 Binataceae bacterium (SeqCode)
CCCGCTGAGCGAAGGACACCTGAACGAAACCTTGATGGAGTGGGCGATCCATTATAATCGAGGCCGACCACACTCCTCGTTGGAGCCCGGCATTCCGGATCCGAAGCTGCCGGCGCGTTTACAATTGCATCGGCATCGCTTCGACCGACCAACTTCCGTTCTCGCTCATGCCATCCTGAACGGACTGCATCACAAATATGCGATCACCGCGCGCGGCCTCAAGGTCGTGATATTTTTGCGGACCACAACCGTCCCGTAACTCGCGCGGTCCACCCGCCCGAGCGAGTGAAACTGATCGCGATTGCCCAAGTCGGCGGTTTGCACCACCGCTATGAACGCCTTGCCGCCTGACCGATCGTTCCGCTTGCTTCGCCGACGAGTCCGGTCGGTGCCGCTCGGCCCGGTTCCACCAGATCGCGCAATTTGAACTTCGGATTTTCGGGAGGAACAGGTATCGTCGCCGAAAACTGCTCGGGCTCGGAATCAAGGGCGCGCCGTCAGCGGTCGCGGAGTATCTGGCCCAAGAGTCTCGACGTCTCACGAAAGATCACAGGCCTTTCTAAATCCGGCGACGAGCCGGCAAAGTTCGTCATCGCTGAGGTTGGATTTCCGCCGTGCCGCAGTCTGGCGGATTTCGCCGAGCAGCTCAGCCGTCAGATGGCTGGGAAGCGGCAACTTGAGCGTATCGAGCTTGTGCCGCAATGCGCGCGTACCGGAGTGCCGGCCGATCACCATTTCCGAGGGCCGATGCCCAACCTGTTCCGGCGCGAAGGGCTCGTAGCTTTCGCGATTCACCAGAAGACCGCTGCAGTGAATTCCTGATTCGTGTTGGAACACGGCCGCACCGACCACTGGCTTGTCGGCGCATAATGGCCGGCCCGACGCGCGCGCAACCTGCTCGCTGAGCGCGGCAAGTTGACGCGTATCCACACCGCAGTCGCGCCCGAGCGTGATCTGCGCGGCCATAACCACTTCCTCCAGCGGCGCGTTGCCGGCGCGTTCGCCGAGGCCGTTGACGGTAACGCTGGCTGCGTCAGCACCCGAAGCGAGCGCGGCAATAGAGTTCGCCGTCGCCATGCCGAGATCGTTGTGCCCATGAAACTCGAGGCTCAAGTTGGGCGCGGCGGCCCGCAGCGTCGAGAACAGTTGCGCTGTTTGCAGCGGATTCAGAATTCCTACAGTGTCGGCAATCCGCAAACGGTAAAGGCCCAGGTCAGCGGCGGCCTGCGCGAACTCGATCAGAAACTCGCGCTCGGCCCGTGACGCGTCCTGCGCGCCGACAGACAGGAATTGGAAGCTGTCACGGAAGTCGGCGGCCAATTCGGCGAGAGTCCGCAGGACCCAGCCGCGGTCTTTCTTCCAGGCGCGAAGATGGATTTCCGAAACCGGCAGTGAAAAATGCACGCCGTGGACGCGGCATCGGGTGGCAGCCAGCAAGTCCTCACGCGTCGCACGGCACCACGTCGTCAATCGCACCCCGGCAACGTGATCGCTGACAGCATTGATGTCGTCGATTTCGCCCACGCCCATCGCAGGAATGCCGATTTCGATTTCCGGCACTCCCGCGCGTGCGAGGGCCGCCGCGATCGACTGCTTCTCAGCGCGCGAAAACACCACGCCTGCGGTTTGTTCGCCGTCGCGCAGCGTGGTGTCAACGATGTGGATAGGAATCATGCGGTGGCTCCGCTCGGTTGGCAAGGCGGGCGCGCCTTTGCGACGCGCTCGGCCTCGCTTCAGGCGAACAACGTGGACGGAGGCAGTTCGCGCTCTTCTTCGAGACTGTCGAGAATCGCCTCGGCGGTTTCGATTGTTGCCTTCTGGTACCAACTACCCTCGGGGTAGACAGCCACGACCGGTCCGTTGACGCACATGTTCATGCAACCGGTGGCGGAGACCATGACGTCGTCCAGTCCGCGATCCTGCAGTTCCGTGTTTATGTGCTGGAGCAGGGTCGTGGATTCTTTTTTGTGGCAGGCGCCCTGCGCTCCAGTGGGACGATAACTGCCGCAGACGAATATGTGATGACTTGGTTTGCCCATACTAGTCGCCTCGCTAAAATTATTTGTTACCTGTTGGTTGAGATTTGATCGAAATTCCTTCAGTCCATCTATGCTCGTCAAAAACCGCTAAGCCCCGTGTGCCGGCGGGCTGTCCAACGCGTCGGCCGTTAGGATGCCAGCGGCGCAAGCGGCACTTACTTTCTGGCTCATGACTTAAGCAGCAAGGTCTCAATCAGCCGCAACCGGTTCCTGTTCCTTTGCACGTGATGCCAGCGCCGCAACCGGTGAAACGCCGCTTCATCGCGGCTGGAATCGGCTTGTCGGCGAACACGGCGCGCAAACCTTCGTCGATCAAGCCTTCCATCTCGATGAGTCGCAGACCGTGCCGCATAAGCAGCTTCATCGGCGTTGGGCCGGCGGCGTTGACGAGCAGCGCACGGCAATCCTTCAGCGATTCAGCGAGATCGGCCCAACGCTCGTCACCGCCGCCCGGCGGAGGGGCGAGACGAGTTTCCTTGAGGCGAAACTCTCCGGGGCTTTCTGCTACCTGCTCATAGATAACGAACCGATCCGCTTCGCCGAGGTGCTGGTTGACCAGCACGCCTTCCATAGTGGCCACGGCGGCGAACGGACGCGCGTCGTTCTCTGCTGGATTCACACTGGAATTCGCATAGTGTTTCAGCGCGTCGTGCTGCTCAGTCGTCATGTCTTCACCGAGGTAGCCGACGGCGTCGGCGCGGCAGCGGGCACAGTGTGTCATCTGCGGCAGCGATCGGCCGCACTGCAAACGCAAGCGTGCGGTGGTCGTCGCGTCCGGTGGTTGCAGGTCTTCGAACTCCGCGCCTTTCACCGCCATCAGCGGCATGAGATTCATGATGTCCGCGCCGAGAGCGGAGACTTTCCTGGCGATTTCGGGAATATGATCGTCGTTTATGCCCGGCATGATGATGGTGTTGACTTTGACCGTGATCCCGCGCGCCTTGAGTTTAACCAGCGCTTCGATCTGCCGCGCGCCCAAAACCGCCGCCGCCTCCGCGCCGCGCAACGGTCGCTTTCCGTCGCGCACCCAGGCGTAGATCTCGCCGCCGATTTCCGGGTCCACCGCATTGATGGTCAGAGTGACGTGGCTGACCCGCAATTCGGCCATCTCATCCACGTAAGGCGCGACGTTCAATCCGTTAGTGGCCACGCACAAAATCATTTTCGGAAAATGTTTGCGCGTGAGCCGCAGCGTTTCCATCGTCTCGTCGGGATTGGCGAAGGGGTCGCCCGGTCCGGCGATGCCCATGACGGAGATTGCCGGCCGTTTTTCCAGAACGTCACCGAGATATGCGAGCGCCTGTTGCGGCGTCAGCACGGCGCTGCTCACGCCGGGGCGGCTTTCGTTGAGGCAATCGTATTTCCGGTTGCAGAAATTGCACTGGATGTTGCAGCGTGGCGCGACCGGCAGATGGATGCGGCCGTATTTCTTGCGCGCGTCCTTGCTGAAGCACGGGTGGTTGCTGAAATCAATCGGCCGATCCGTGGCCGTGCCACAGGCTTCAAGAGTCGGGTTCATAGGTAGCTGTAACCGATGGTTGATTGGTCCTGCTTCACCTCGAGCAGGGCGTTGACGATGCGGTCGTAAAGTTCCTGGGCGCCGCGATAGCCGAGGTGCAGCACGCGCTGGCCGCCGATGCGGTCGTGAATCGGAAAGCCGACGCGGATCAGCGGCACATTCAACTTGCGTGAGAGCGAGAAGCCCTTGCTGCTGCCGATGAGGAAATCCGGTTTCAAGCCCGGCGCGGTCTCGGCGATCTCGGCGAAATCGAAGCCCTCCGTCGCCAGCGTTTCCTGCGGCAAGTCCGGAACGGCCTCGCGCAGGCTGCGCTCGAGCTTTTTGCTGCGACCACCGCTGGCGCACAAAACCGGCGTCGCTCCGATTTCGCACAAAAACGACGTCAGTCCGATGATCAGGTCTTCCTCGCCGAAGACAATCGCCCGCTTTTCGAAAATGTATTTGTGGCCGTCAATCAGGCTGTCCACGAGCCGGCCGCGTTCGCGTTGATATTTCAGCGGCGTTTCACAACCGGCGATCTTGGTGAGCGCGTCGAAGAAAGCGTCGCTCTCGCGGATGCCTATTGGCAGGCCGAGCAGATGGCGCGGGACAGAAAATCCATTCTGCAGCACCGTCCCGGCGGTGTTCGATCCTTCGAGCACACGCCCGAATTCAATCGAGGTTTGCGCCGAACCGAGCGCGCGGATGTCGGCGATGGGCGTGCCGCCGGATTGCAGTTTCTCGTATTCGCGCCACGTCGCGCCATCCATCGTTTCCGAATAATCCGGCAGCAGTGTGAACGTCAGGCCGAAGTCTGAGAGGATTTCCTTCAAGTGCCGCAAATCCGCGGCGGAAACCATGCCGGGAAAGACCGCGACGCGCTTGGATTGGTCGCCAGCAATCGCCAGTTGCTCCACCAACTCGCGCACCGCGGAGTGGAAGCCGTCGATATGCGTGCCGCGATAGCTCGCCGTCGAAACATGAACGATGGGCGCGGCGGCGTTCGCTCCGTGTTTCTCGTTGAGCTCATACAATAGCCGCCCCATGTCTTCGCCGATGGTTTCGGCCAGGCACGTCGTGGCCGCGCCGATGAGCTGCGGCTGGTATTGGCGGGTGACGTTGAGTACGCCGTGCGAAAAATTCCGGCTGCCGCCAAAGATCGCGCTTTCCTCGTGGAAGTTCGAGGAGGCGATGTCTATCGGCTCGCGGAAATGGCTGATGAGGTAGCGTCGGATGTAAGTCGAACAGCCCTGGGAGCCATGCAAGAACGGGATGCAACCCTCGACGCCGCGAAACGCCAGGCATGCGCCCAGTGGCGTACAGAGCTTGCAAGCGTTGCGCGTGGAAGTAAATTGCTTGGCGTGCGCTTCATTCTCTTCATCCCCGGCAACCGACGTAACCGGGCTCTGACCGTTTCGGATTACGAGCGGCGCCTCCTCACCCAGGCGGTCGTTGGGTTGCTCAATCATTTTGCCGGGTGAACGCGAAAGATTTCCCGGGCGACTGTCCGTGCCGTGAAAATTGGGCGCGCTGTCGGAGGCGCCAGGGCCGCCAGCAGCATCAAGCCGCACTTCATGTGGATCGGTTCTTAACACGGCGAGAAATTACTATTGCAGGCGCGATGCCAAGTGGTCGAAACGGGTGAACGCGCAGAAAAAGCACCAGAATACGGTATGTTATGAATGGTCTGAATCAGCGAATTCTCAGGATGAGGGGCCGGCGTCCGACATTTGCGTAGTTTCTCGAAGTCAACCTCACGTAAACGTAGGGCGAGTGGCTTGTGCGGAAAGATGTCACTTGGATTTTTTCGTCACAGGCCGGAAGTACGAGGCTAGCTTAGACGCGTATCTCAGAGACCCTGAAGCTGTCGCTTACAAAAAGATGGGAACCAGTTGTTCTTTAAGTAGCGCCACGCCCTTTTCAGAGCCGAACACCGGATCGCTGTGCCGCCCGTCTGGGAGCGAATTGCCACACCGGACTCGCCACGCTGGCATAGACCTCTTTGGCGAAATTCAGCATGCCGATGAATCCCGCCAGCGGCTCCTTGCGCTCGTGGTTGTGATCGCAGAAACCGATGCCGAGCTTGTAAGCGATCGGCCGCTCCTTTACGCCGCCGATGAACAAATCCACGTCCTTCTCCAGGCAAAACTTCGCCAGTTCGAGCGGATTGGAATCGTCCACGATGATCGTGCCTGGATCGGCCATTTCCTGGAGCTGGCGGTAATCTTCCTTGTCGCCGGTTTGCGACCCCACGATGACCGTCTGCATTCCAATCAGACGTAGGGCGCGCATCAGCGAAAACGCCTTAAAGGCGCCCCCGACGTAGATCGCCGCCTTCTTGCCGGTCAGCTTTCGCTTGTAGCGCAGGAGTTCCGGATAAATGTTCCCGACCTCCTCGCGGACCAGATCCTGGGCGCGAGCCATGATTGCCGTATCGTCATTGAAGAACTTGGCTGCCTCATACAGCGCCGCGCTCATGTCCTCGATGCCAAAATAGGAAACGCGCTTAAACGGAATGCCGTAGTCGCGCTCCATCATTTGCGCCAGGCTGGTCATCGAGCCGGAGCATTGGACCAGGTTCAGCTTCGCGCCGTGAGCGCGGCGGATGTCTTCTATGCGCGCATCGCCGGTGATGCACGCGACGACCTCGATGCCCAGGCGCTTGTAATAGTCCCGCAGCACCCAGGTCTCGCCGGCGAGGTTGAATTCGCCCAGAATATTGATGCTGTGCGGGCCAATGCCAGCGGTGTCGCCCGTACCGACCAGTTTGTAGATCGCCTCACACGCGGCGCGGTAGCCGTCCTTCTTCGTGCCCTTGAAGCCCTCGGAATGAACTCCAAAAACGGGGATGCCGGTTTTCTCGGAGACCCGTTTGCAGACGGCGCTCACGTCGTCGCCGATCAGGCCGACGATACAGGTCGAATAGACAAACGCGGCTTTGGGCGAATAATGGGCGATGAGTTCGAGCAAGGCCGCCTCGAGCTTTTTCTCGCCACCGTAAATCACGTCCATTTCCTGGAGGTCGGTGGAGAAGCTGTTGCGATGCAATTGCGGGCCGCTCGAAAGCGCGCCGCGAATGTCCCAGGTGTAGGCCGCGCAACCAATCGGGCCGTGAACGATGTGCAGGGCGTCGGCGATTGGGTATAACACGACGCGCGAGCCACAAAACACACAGGCGCGCTGGCTGACGGAACCGGCGATGCTGGCCTTGCCGCAAGCCAATTCGGCGACCGGTTTGCCGACGGATTTTTCGACCACCTGCGGCGCGCGGGATGAGAGGATCTCGATCATGCGTTGGGGAACCAGCGGGCGCTGAGCATTGATTGCGTTCGGAGTTCGCTATCGGACGTTCGACGTCGCTTGACAAAATGTGAGTTCATTGCACGAGTTCGAAGTATTCGTCGGCGCATTCGCGATCCTTGTGGTCAAGCAGCGCGTCGTTGATTTTCTCCATCAGGCGCAACCCTCCGGTGTAACCGACGCATGGGAAATACCGGTGGCCCATACGATCAAGCACCGGGAAGCCGAAGCGCACAAATGGAACGTGCTCCACGCGGGCGATGTATTTGCAGTAGGTGTTGCCGATGATGAGGTCCACGGGTTCGTTCTTGATCCATTGATGAAATGCGAACAGGTCGGCGTTCTGCTGCACCACGGCATCGGGAGCCTGGTCTTTCAGGATCTCGCCCACGCGTTGCTCGAAATGATTTCCGGGCGAGCCGGTGATTACGTAGGCGGGCTTCATGTCCAGGTCGACCAGGAACTGGGTAAGCGCGATGACGTGGTCGGGATCGCCGGCCACGGCGACCCGTTGGTTGTGGAAGTATTGGTGCATGTCGCTCATGGCGTCGAGCAGGCGGCCGCGCTCCTCGCCAATGGTCGCGGACACGTCGACGCCGCCATGATTGCGCAGCGCATGGATGAAACGGTCGGTGTTGGTCAGGCCATAGGGCAGTTCCAGCAAGGCGCACGGGACGTTGCATTTTCCGTCCAGTTCCGTGGCCGCGGGATGCGAGGCGAAATGGCCGAGCGCGATCGTGCCGACGCTGTCGCCGGCGGATTTGATCTGCTCTATCTTGGCGCCGCCGTGCGGAAACATCCGGTAGCGCCCGTCCTGCGGCAGGTCGAGCACGCCGCTGGTATCAGGGAACATGACGACCTTGACCCCCATTTCCGCGATGATGCGTTTCAGCTCGCGCATATCGGAGGGGTCAATGAAACCGGGAATCAGGTTTAGTTGGCCTTCTTCCTTCAGTTGGGCTTCGCTCTTCCCAATGGATTCGCACAGGTAACGCACCATCCCCGTGACCATGTTCGCAAACCCAGTGATATGCGAGCCGACAAAACTCGGTGTATTCGCATGAATGACTGTCTTGCCCGGCGGAATGATGCCTTCATCCGTGGCCCGCTTGATCATCATCGGGATGTCGTCGCCAATGACCTCGGAGAGGCAAGTGGTGTGAACGGCAACGATCTGTGGGTTGTAAATTGTGAAGATGTTTGACAGCGCCTGGCTCAGATTGGCCAAGCCGCCGAATACCGACGCGCCTTCGGTGAAGGAACTGGTCGTGGCCACAACCGGCTCTTTGAAATGGCGCGTGAGATGGCTGCGATGATACGCACAGCAGCCCTGCGAACCGTGGCTGTGAGGCATGCAACCGTGAATGCCGAGCGCGGCGTACATTGCGCCAATGGGTTGGCAGGTCTTGGCCGGATTGATCCGCAGCGCCTCGCGCGGTTTGATTTCAGGAGTAGTTCCTTCAAGCATGGGATAATACTTATTGGTTTGTTGAATCGTTTATATTGAACCGTCGGCAGGCACGGCCGGTTTGCGCCAGGATTTCGCTTCGCTATTGTTTTTCGCGCTGTTCACTTTGGAAGTATGGATCAGCGGCGCGGCGGACTGCGGGTCTTTCTCCCATGAGGGCGTGATGTGCCGCCAGATTTTGGTATTCACCATGCGGTCCACTTCGCGGTAGAAATTCGCCGCGCCGGTGAAGGCCGCATACGGCCCGCTATAATCGTAGCTGTGCAGTTGTTTGCACGGCACGCCCATCTTCTCGATGACGAACTTATCTTTGATGCCCGAGCCGACGATGTCCGGTTTGTAGATCTCGATCAGTTTCTCGATCTCGTGATGGCTGATGTCGTCAATGATGAGCGCGTTTTGTTTCATCTCGGCCATCATGCCTTCGTAATCGCTGAAGGTGAATCCGCCGGCCTTGAGGGCCTCGACCTGTTCGGGTGCCTTGCGCGGCTCAAAGCGTTCCGGATCGGGTTCCACGTGGAGTTCCTCGATGTTGCGGCTGTCGGCATCCACCTTGATGCTTGGCAGCACGCGCCGGCCTTCGTAGTCGTCGCGATGTGCGAACTCGTAGCCGGCGGAGACCGTTTCCATCCCGATGTCGCTGAACAGATCCTGGTAATGATGTGCCCGCGAGCCGCCGACAAACAGGGCCGCTGTCTTGCCTTGGCAGCGGGCCCGAATTTCGTCCTGCACCGGCTTGAGCGCCAGCATTTCCTGGGCGATGACCTCTTCGACACGGTCCGCGAGTTTCTGGCTGTCGAAGTATCTCGCGATCTTGCGCAGCGTCTTCTTCGTAGCTTCCGCCCCCAGGAAATTCACTTTGATCCACGGGATGCCGAATTTCTTTTCCATCATGTCGGCGATGTAATTGATGGAGCGGTGGCACATGACGCCGTTGAGTTGGACGGTGTGCGCTCTTTTCACCTGGTCGTAAGTTACGTCCCCGCTCAACGTCGCTGTGAGATGGATGCCGCATTTGCGCAGCAGCGCGTCGATCTCCCAAGCGTCGCCGCCGATGTTGTATTCGCCGAGGATGTTCATCGTAAACTCGGCCTGGTCCGCGTTGTCGTCGAGGCCGATGATGTTCTTGAACACGCCGTTGTTGGCGATGTGATGGCCGGCGGATTGGCTGACGCCTTTGTAACCTTCGCAACTGAAGGCCATGACGTTGATCCCGAGCTCCTCCTTCATCTGACGCGCGACGGTATGAATGTCGTCGCCGATGAGGCCGACCGGGCAGGTGGCGAGGATGGCGATGGCTTTGGGTTTGAAAATCTCGTAGGCCTCTTTGATCGCCTGTTTAAGCTTCTTTTCGCCGCCGAAAATGATCTGGTCTTCCTGCATGTCGGTACTCATGCAGTACTGCATGTAATTGACGTGGCCTGGCTGCGGACGAGCGAGGTTGCGGCGGGTCATCCAGGCGTAAAATCCACAGCCGATTGGGCCGTGGGTGATCTGGAGCAGATCGTAAATTGGCCCCATCACGACGCCGCGGCAGCCGGCGTAAGTGCAGCCGCGTTGCGAAATGATGCCGGGTATGGTGCGGGTGTTGGCGCCGATCTCCGGGGGAGTTTCGGGATTGTTGGGCACGATTTGTTTGGAGCGCTTTTTCCGGGTCTTGGCCGGATAAATCTTCAGCATCTCCTCCTTCACCGCTGCCGGATCGGGCGCTTCAATCGGAATGACCTGCGTGGATTCAGACATAAAATTTCACATTCGACCTTTCAGATTTCAAAGTTCGCGACCAGCCGCCGATGCCGCTCAAATTGTCGTTTCAACCACCCGCTTCGTTGCCGCCGGTTAATTTAACAGGCCATATTCCACTAAGAGGCTTTCCAGTTCCGGAATGGCAACAGGCTTTGGCACGACGAACATATCGTTGTCGTCAATCGCCTTGGCCAGGGCGCGGTATTCGTCGGCCTGACCGCACTGGGGATCCCATTCGATGACGGTTTTGCGGTTGATTTCGGCGCGTTGCACGTTGTTGTCGCGCGGGACGAAATGGATCATCTGCGTGCCGAGACGCTTAGCGAATTCCTGGATCATCTCCTTCTCGTTGTCCACTTTGCGGCTATTGCAGATCAGGCCGCCGAGCCGGACCTTGCCGCTGGTGGCAAACTTCAGGATGCCCTTGCAGATGTTGTTCGCCGCGTACATCGCCATCATCTCGCCGGAGCACACGATGTAGATTTCCTCAGCCTTGCCGTCGCGAATCGGCATCGCGAAGCCGCCGCAGACAACGTCGCCCAGCACGTCGTAGAAAACGTAATCGAGGCGCTCGCTCTGGTCATAGGCGCCGAGTTGTTCGAGCATGTTGATGGAGGTGATGATGCCGCGGCCTGCGCAGCCGACGCCGGGTTCAGGGCCACCGGATTCAACGCAGAGGGTGTTGCAGAAACCGTCGCTGCGGATGTCAGCCAGTTCCACGTCCTCGCCTTCTTCGCGCAGCGTGTCGAGCACGCTGCGTTGGGCGAGGCCGCCCAGAAGCAGGCGCGTGGAATCGGCCTTGGGATCGCAGCCCACGACCATGACCTTCTTACCCATCTCGGCCAAGCCAGCCACAGTATTCTGAGTGGTGGTGGATTTGCCGATGCCACCTTTTCCGTAAATCGCAACTTTTCTCATAATCAATTCGGCTCGTCTGGTTCGTTGGGCCCATGGCCTTTCCACGGACACGACTGCCTCTCTTTGCAGTTACGATGCCAAGCCTTCGGACGAAGAAGAGAAACGAGAATCTAGCGGGAAGATCTCGTGGTGCGGGATGGAGAATGCTCCCCCGCGCGCCCTCGAGCCAATTTCATTTCCGACATTGGCGTAGGATTGAGCCTAGAAATCTACGCGGATGTACCAACTAATCAGTAAAGCAAACCGCGCACTTTGTAATATCCGCCGAGGACGAGATGTTCGGATTCTCCCGCGAGGCAGGATTTGGGCAATAATCCGCTGAAAAAGACGATCTTGGCCAACGGCACTTCTACTTCCCATGCGCTGGAGCCGAATTCCCACACCACCTCGCGATCCGAGGTGAACGAGCTCAAGTTGTTGAGCTGCACCAGCGAGATGCGCTTGGCCCGCTCGCTCTCGGCGAGATTCTGATCGCGAACGGTGTATTCGTCGGGATCGTGGGTGCCGCGATACAGAGTTTGCCATCGTGCGCGCGGATAACGGCGACGCAGCTCGTCCTGACAAAACGTGTAGAGAAGATCGAGCTGCATCAGGACGCCGATCGATTTGACCGCGCCGCGCGTCCGGTCCACCAGAAAGGCTTCCTGAGCGGCGGGATCGTCGCTGAGGCGCCCTTTGTGGTATGTGGCCAGAATCCCGAACCGGCTTTCCACCCAAGCTTTGAGCACCGCGCCCGCCTGGCTGTTGCTATCAACTCCCCAAGCGCGCAGCAGATGCACAAAGCTGTATACAGATTTGGCTTTTTCGGCGGAGCGATTTTCGATCTTTTGGTCAAGGCCAAACTTGACGCATACGTAGTCGTGAAAAAGACGGCCCCGTTCCTCGGCGTCGGGGGTTTCCGCCAGACGGCGGAAGAGCCAGCCGTCTGTGGTGCGAGCGCCGTCGATTTCAACCGGAAGCGGATTGGCCTGAAATTCTTCCGAGCAGATAACCCACGGCGAAAGATTGCATCGGTTCAGCGAACACGACGAACGCGAATCATCCTGCGCGATGTTCTGATGGTACAGATTTTCCGGTGGCCGCATCGAAAGACACTGCAAACTAGTTCAAGGCTTATACCATGAAAGAAGAGAGTTGGAGGAGACGCGGGGTCTGGTCGTAAATCGCGGCGCTGACCGCCGGATCAAGCGCCTTCAGCCATCGGGCGGGGATACCCTGCGCGCCGTAAAGCGCTCCCGCCAACTGCCCGGCCAGTGCGCCGGTGGTATCGGCGTCGCCGCCGCGATTGACCACCCGCACCAGGCAATCTTCGAAGCTTCCGGTACTGAAAAAGCCGTCGAAGACGGTCTGCACGGTGTCTACGATGTAACCGCTGGATTTTCCTGGCCAGGGTCTGAAACGAAACTCGGGATACTGCGCGATCAGGTCCGCGGCAATCTGATCGCAGGCGGCCTCGGCGCCTTCGAACAGGAGTCGTCTCGTCATGCAGGCGAGCGAGGCCGTGGCGGCGTCGGATTTGGGATTGTTATGGGTGATGTGGGCTTGCTCGATACTGCGCTGGATGACCACGTCTTCGCTTTCCAGCGACACGAACACGGTCGGAAGATTGCGCATCGCGGCGCCGTTGCCGGCATGATCGCTGGAGAACGGGGCGCTCAACTCTCCGTTTGAAAGATAATGGACGATACCGCGGCGGCAGGTATCGCCGATGTCTATCGGCAGCTTGCGCATCCAGGCGACAAAAGCGTCGGCGATCGCGCGCGGATTCCAGCCATCGCTGGCAATCAAGGCTGACCCGAGCGCCAGCGCCATTTCGGTATCATCGGTAACGCGCCCCGGCCTCAGCCGGAGCCATCCACCGCCGATGATCTGGCGATGGACTGTGTATTGCGCCGCGATTTCTCGTGCCGTCATGAATTCGACTGTTGCACCCAGCGCATCGCCCACGGCCAATCCCAGGAAAGACCCCAAAGCGCGGTCAAGGAGCAGGGGATGAGCGCGCGCAAACGGAGTGGCCGGGAGGTCGTGTCGCGGTTTCAAGACAGGCCGTCACGAGGGAACGAGTCGCCCGATTCTCTTAGCGGTTCGAAGGAGCCCCTTCGCGATAAGCCAGAGCACCTTCTTCGTGCCGGAAGCGTTTGAAATCGATCCCGAATCGTTTCACCCGCAGCCCCATCTGCCGCTCGGTGATGCCCAGCTTGCGCGCGGCGCGGGCCATATTGCCGTCGCAAGCCTTGAGTTCCGCCACAACCATCTCGTACTCAAGCGCCGACAGGGCGGCATCGAGACTGCCGTTCGAGTTCTTCTCGGAAGGGTCCTTTTTCTGCAAGGTCGGCGGCAGATGCTGCGCCTCGAGCGAGTGTCCCGGGCACAGTAGCACGGCGCGTTCGATGCAATTCTCGAGTTCGCGCACATTGCCCGGCCAGTGATAGCTCATCAGTAGGTCAATCGCGGCGGTCGAGATGCTGCGCACCTCTTTTCCGCTATTGTTGCTGAACTTTTCCACGAAATGATCGGCCAACAGCAGAATGTCGGATTTGCGCTCGCGCAGCGGCGGCACGTAAATCGGGAAGACGTTGAGCCGATAGTAAAGATCGGCGCGGAACTTCTCCTGCTCGATCATTTCCTCCAGGTTCCGGCTGGTAGCCGTAACAATACGTACGTTGCAGCGGATGGGAGTCTGGCTGCCGACACGCTCGAATTCCTTCTCCTGCAATACGCGAAGCAGCTTCACTTGCGTGGGCGGTGAAAGGTCGCCGATTTCGTCGAGGAACATCGTACCGCCGTCGGCGATCTCGAAGCGCCCCTTGCGCATTGCGATCGCTCCGGTGAACGCACCTTTCTCGTGGCCGAATAGTTCGCTCTCGATGATCGACTCTGGCAGCGCCGCGCAATTGAACTTCACGAACGCCTTGCCTTTACGCGGGCTTTGCTCGTGCAGCGCGCGGGCGACCAGCTCCTTGCCGACGCCGGACTCGCCGCGGATAAGCACAGTGGTCGTGCTGTTGGCGACCTGTTCGATATGGAGAAAGACCGACCGCATCGCGTTGGAGTTGCCGATGATGCTTTTCGGCCGGAAGTTAGTTTGAATCTGCTCCTGCAACCGCTCGTTTTCGCGCTGTAACGCGGACAGTTTCTCTTGCGTAACGCGATGGGAATGCACTGTCTGCGCGATGATATTCGCAATCAGCGACAGCAAGCGCCGGTCGGAAACCAATCCCGGGCGCGCCTCCAGAACCCGTTCGACACTGAGCGCCCCCACCACTTCGGGTCCGAACTTGATGGGCACACAGATGTAGGCTGTCCGTGTGTCTTCTCGGCCAGTTTGCTCTTCTTCGAAACGTGTTGCTTTCGGGGCAGGCTGATTCCAGATATCCTCCACCACAAGCGCCTGTCCGGTATCAATTACTTGGCGGATCAACTCCCCGCACGCCCGCAGATATTCTTCTTTTCGTCCAGCTGGTAGATCGACGGCTTCGCTGATGGTGACTTCGCTACGGTCGCGGTCGAGGATCGTGATCGCACCGCGTTTCATGCCCAGCACTTCGGCCATCTTGAGCAAGACGGGCCGGATGACGTCCCTCAGTTCGAGGCTGCTTTCCAGAGTGTAGGAAATGTTGAGCAACAAGCTCAGCTCATCAACAACCCGACAACCGCGACCGGATGCGGCATCGCACAACGCATCCCAGCCCGAGGCATCGACGCCTGGGCAACCCGGCGGACGATCGTTCAGCGAACTTTGCATCGGAATAGATCCAAGCAGGGTTTGTGCCAAGCCGCGGCGCACGACTTGCTGCCGTCGTTAGCGGCAAAATGAATGCGCGGTGCGCTCAGTTTTATGATTCGGTCAGATAGTCAGTGCGCGCTGAGTAAGCACGCGTGCTTTGGAGTCGGCATGTTCGCGCGATATAGAGACGCGTGGGAGCCGCTCAGGTCGAATATTCGCGCCGCTCTCTGTGCGTCCGAGTCGTGCCATTTTTTTGAGCAGGCGACTTCCGTGTGCCGGCTGAAAAACCAAAGCCTAAATTGGCCGCGATGCAGCAGTGGTTCACCTTCCATCATCAGGTGACTCTCCGTCGGCTCGGCCGTCAAGGCCGCGCCGCCGAGAGAAATCCGCAGAATCGGCTCGAACCGGCCCGTATCGTGGCCTCTCCGGTGCCGTGACGACTGCGGGAACCTGCGCACACACGCGAATTTCGCGGGCTTCTCCGGAGAATGCCGAAGATCGCCGACTGCTTGGCGGATGACGCAGTCAGATGCGAACCACTCTCTGGGGCTAAATTCCCTGTTAAGCAGGGAAAATACAGGGAATTTCTCACATTTGTGGCAGTTCCAAGACAGTGGCTGGCAGAAAAAGCTGGAAAACACTGGGCTTTTTTAGAGAATTCCCTAGAAATCATAATAGGGAATTTTTAGCCGGGATCAGGGAATTTGAATTCCCTGATCCGCGCCTGATCAGCGAATGGTCCTGGCCATCCTGGGCGGAATCGGCTGACGAGTTTCGTTATCGCTGCTCCCGCCTGTTTATTCATCGCGCATGCGCCATCAGGTTAGACATCGCTTGCTCGCAATTTCCGCCGCCCGTGGCGGTTAAGCCGTCCACGATCGTAACGCAGGGCAAGTTTGTCGCCACTGCCGATATGATTTCCCAGTTTGGCGCCGCTGACCTGCCCCCCAACGCCCGTGAGATGAGGAGTAGCGTCGCGTGATCTACGACGTGCCCCCCGTGCCAAGAACTCTGTAGTCCGAGCTGCACGGTAGATTCGTTCCATGTAGGATCAAATTCGTGTCAAATCTGTCCCCCGCGTTAATTCTCGATATTACCGACGGCAAGGGTAATCTCGTGTGGGATTCGCCCTTTCGCGTTCTTGCCACGATGTGCCATCCCGACGATTCAGGAGAGCGGCTCCGTTGCCTTGAGACGTTGGAGGCGCTCACGCTGATTGAGGTCTCACAAACTGAGGTCTCACAAGATGTTCCCAGAGCGCTGTTGGCGCAAGCGGCCGATTACGCGAGAAATGCCAAGGCTCAAATCGAGAAAGCGACCGACAGCGCGTACGGATTGACGATAGCGGGAGACTTGCTGCTGCTAGTGGTCACCGCGGCGCTCCGTGCACCCGAGCACGCCAGTCTTGCGCGAGCAATTCGCGTCTTGACGGAAGATCAAGCCCGCGGTCGCACTCATGGAGGCCGCAAAGTCGCGGCGAGTCCCCGCTCGGTTAGAGACGCGTGGTCCCGCTTCAAGTCGGTCGCGCATCTCTGCGCCGCATGGCGACTCTACGGTGACGGAGGCCCCGGTTTGGAGCAGTTGGCCCCCATTTCCAATGACACTCTGCCGAATTTTCTGGCCGCCGCCGAGATATTCCGCAGTTTAGGTGAAGCGCATCACGCGCCGTCGGGGTGTAAGGGCACAAAATTCTACCGCGAATCTTTGCTTAGTCCGGCCGAAACCTGGAAGGTTCCTCCCGACCTGATACTGCCCGAGCTTTCACTCGGAGTCCCGCCGTTGACGGATTTCGTGCAACAATCGTTCCGGAACTACCGCGCAGACTAAAATCCTGTAGCGCGGAAAGCGTCGCGTCCCGCAACCTCTTCCGCGGCCCAAGCCCGGCACAAATCAGACCGTTTGTAAATCAGTGCAGAATCCTTCTGCACTGATTCCGCGTTTTCTTCTGGCGTCATGTGATGGAGGTGTGAAAAGCAATCGTCAGAAGAAGAGCAGGTTAGCTTCGAATCCGCCGAGCCCGATATCAGACAATCAACCGGACGGATCGCTCAAGCGTCGCACCCTTCAGATCGAATATCGCTCAGCCGTTTCGCTGAAACCCCTTTCAAGAAATCCACGCACGCACTCGCCTCGACAGATTCGCCAAATCGCAGACAGCATCCTTAAATTCGGCTTCACGAATCCGATCCTGATCGATACGGACGGCAACGTAGTTGCTGGTCATGGCCGGCTCGAGGCCGCCATCTCGCTTGGCATTGAGCGCGTGCCGACCATCCGGCTGGATCAGATGACCGAGGCCGAGAAACGCGCCTACGTGTTGGCCGACAACAAGCTGGCCGAAAACGCCGGCTCGGATCGCGAGTTGCTTGCGATCGAATTGAAGTATCTAGTCGAACTTGACCTCGATTTCGACATTACCGTCACCGGATTCGAGACCGCCGAGATTGATTTGCTACTGCAGGTTGCCGATCCCAATGCCGGCGGCGTCGAAGAGGACCAAATCCCTGAGCTCGAGCCGCCGGTAAGCCGGCTCGGCGATCTTTGGCTCCTGGGCAGGCATCGTGTGCTATGCGGT
The DNA here is from genome assembly GCA_050010455.1 of Binataceae bacterium (SeqCode). GTDB lineage: Bacteria > Desulfobacterota > Binatia > Binatales > Binataceae > DATJOQ01. Next base: position 17,272 of record JBEKLA010000057.1, read on the forward strand.
GACGCGACGAATGCTGACTCGTTCGCTCTCCTCTTGGCCGGTCAGCCCGCGCAGTTAGTCTTCATCGATCCGCCTTACAACGTGCGCATCGACGGGCACGTCTGCGGCTCGGGTTCGATCAGGCACCGCGAGTTTGCGATGGCCTGCGGCGAAATGTCCGGGGCCGAGTTTATCGATTTCCTCAAGACTGTTTTCAGTCATCTGGTCGCGCACAGCACGAATGGCTCGATTCATTTTGTCTGCATGGATTGTCGCCACATGTTCGAGCTGCTGTCGGCCGCGCGAGTCTCATACGCCGAGCTCAAGCATCTGTGCATCTGGAACAAGGCCAACGGTGGCATGGGTTAGCTCTACCGCTCGAAGCACGAGCTTGTCTTCGTTTTCAAGAACGGCACTGCGCCGCACATCAACAATATAAAACTGGGCCGCCATGGCCGTTATCGAGCGAACGTCTGGGACTACGCCGGCGTCAATTCCTTGAGGAAAGGACGTCTTGACGAACTGGCGATGCACCCGACGGTCAAGCCGGTCGCGATGGTCGCGGACGCGATTTTGGATTGCTCGAAACGCCGCGGGTTCGTCCTCGACTGCTTCGGTGGCAGCGGAACGACGCTGATCGCTGCGGAAAAGACTGGCCGGCACGGCTACCTGATCGAACTAGACCCAACGTACGTCGACGTGACGATCCGGAGGTATCAGAAACTCACAGGCAAATCGGCTGTCGATGCGAAATCGCACCGGGAATTTGCCGAAGTCCAGCGCCAGCGCGCTGTCACTTTGAAATAAGGAAACAAATAGAAACAGGCCAAATAGGAGATGGGCAGATGGCTGATGATGACTACAAAGTCGGCTATGGAAAGGCGCCGACAAATTCCCAATTCAAGCATGGCGAGTCGGGAAATCCCAAAGGACGGCCGAAGGGCACCAACAACTTCAAGACTGATCTAACCGAAGAGCTGAAGGAACGGATCCTCGTTCGCGAAGGCGATCGATCGATCAAGATTTCGAAGCAACGCGCGGTCATAAAGAGTCTGGTCGCGAAAACTCTCAAAGGTGATCAGCGTGCAGCCAACACCCTGCTCACCGCGATGTTTCGCCTTTTGGATCTTGACGGGGCGGGCAGCGACGCTGATCGACCGATTACTGCGGACGAGAATGAAGTTCTCGCGGTTCTTCAGCAGCGTACGGTGAGCCGGATGAAGGCGGAAGACAAAAAGGATGACGACGAGGACGAAGGAGGGAACGATTCATGATCGGTCTTAGACAGCTGCTGGAAATGAAACTTCGCAGTGATCTGTCGACGTTCATTCACCGGGCTTTCCACACTGCCACCCGGCACCGCGCTGGCCGACTTGGTTCGGCTGGCGAAGATCCGCTGGCGCATTGAACGCGACTTCCAAGAACTCAAAGATGAAATCGGCTTGGACCACTACGAA
>JBEKLA010000058.1:0-18344 GCA_050010455.1 Binataceae bacterium (SeqCode)
ACGATGGACATCAGAATCTCTCCTGTACAGAGCTTTCGATCGCCGCCTGCTTTCGAGCGCGTTTCGCTTTAGCAATCTTCGAGGTAACGACCGCGGCTCGCTCGACATCCGAGAGAAAGATCCGGATGCGAGCGATGTTCTGCCTGGCCTCGGGGATCAGCACCTTCTCGAACAAGTTGACGCGCTGCGTGATTCGCCGCACGGCAATTCGCATCAGCACCGCCCGCTCGCGAAACACGTGCAAGCGAATGCGATAGGTGATCACTTCCTGCAGGCATTTCACGTCGATCCAAAAAGGTGTCGCGAGCAGCGAATAGTCGGCCCCGTCGAATTCGACTCCGCGCAGCGCCGGCAGGCGCACTCCCAGAACATCTTCATCACGAATATCAACGCGGCGCAGCCGTACCAGACCGGACAGCTTCATCGTAGCGCTGCCGAGGATCGGCAGCAGCCCCTTCAAGCTTCTTTCGCAGCCGATTCGAGGACGAGGGGATCTTCGGCCGCACCGTGATGTTTGTGAATCTTGCTTCCGATCCGATCGTCGAGCGCGTGCTCACTCCCGATCTGGTGTTGAAGGTGGCGGAGCGCTTCGCGGTTGAGAATCCAAGCGGGTGTTGGTGCTGATGACCGATATGACGGCGTATGCCGACGCGCTGAAGGAGATCGGCATCTCGATGGAACGCGTGCCCTCGAATCGCGGGTACATCGGCGATCTCTATAGCCAATTGGCGGCGCGCTACGAGCGGGCCCGCGGCTAGTAGTCATCGAAAATCAATCCGAGTCCGCCGAAGACGATGATGTCTGCGTCAGCCTGGATCGCGATGCGGGCGAGCAGCTGATTGTAAAGTTCGCCGGCGACGGAAAAAATCGGGATCTTCTGGCTTTCGACCAGGCAATTGAAGACGTCGATCATCGGCACCTTGGTGCGGATCATTTGCGTCGGCACCACGCGGGTTACCGGATTGACCGATGGCCCGCCGCTGTCGACCTGGCGATCTCCCGACAGGTTGGGGCCGCCGTCCATCGGCGTCCCGTCGCCGCGGAACACGCGGCCCAGAATGTTCGGCGAATACGTCACCCGCGTCGGATGCCCGAGGAAGCGCACCGTGGCATTCGTGGAAAGCCCCTCACCACCGCCAAAGACCTGCAGCGATACTTCTTCACCCTCGAGCTGAATCGTCTGGCCCAGCGATCGCTCGCCGTCCGGCAGCTCAATGAGAGAAGTGGTCCCGGTTATTTGAACAGTTTTCCCCGATTTATAAGTGGGTTCCGAGTGGGTTGAGCGCGGTGCAGAGTTGTCCACGGCGGCGGTCGGCGCTTGCGACGAACCGGCCCGGCGCGGGAGGCGCGTTTTAAGATGGTTACCGCCGCGTCACGGTTTGGAGCCAGGAAAGAGCTTCACTCCGGCCGCTCCCCTTCCGTCGGTCCACTGACCGAGACCTCGAGGTCAGTCATCAGGCCACTGGCTAGCGAATAGACCCATCCGTGAATGGAGAGGTCTTGTCGGCACGCCCATGCCTCCTGCACGAAGACGTCTGATGCAACGTTAGCTACCTGCCGGATGACGTTTAACTCACACAGGCGATCGAGCCGCGCGCGCTGATCCGGGATCGCATCGAGCTCGCCGCGATGCCGATGAAAGGTCTCGCGAATCGGATGCAGCCAGTGGTCCACAAGACCGCGTCGCTTGCCGTCCACTGCCGCGCTCACTCCACCACAGCCATAGTGTCCGACCACCAGGATGTGTTTTACCTTCAGGACGTCGACCGCGAACTGCAGGACGGATAAGTAGTTGGCGTCCTGGGGCGGCGCGAGGTTGGCGACATTCCGATGCACGAAGAGTTCACCCGGGGCGAGGCCGACAATTTCGTTGGCCGGCACCCGGCTGTCGGCGCAGCCGACCCAAAGATATTCGGGCGCCTGTTGGCGTTCGAGACGCTTGAAGAACTCACCATCGGCCGCAATCATGCGCTCGGCCCAGGCGCGGTTATTGGCTTTCAAGCGATCTAGCACGGGGACTCCCATAGTGCCGATTCGGTCACTGATTTCGCGCTTCGATTTCGCAGCGCCATCTCAATCCGGCGCTCGACCGGATATCGTGCCTCATTCGTGATATTGAGGTTAACACTTCCGAGACTGGTGCCGCGAGATTTTCGGCGCGTTTTGCCGAACGAAGATTCCCTCCGTCGCATCACGACGGTAATCGAATTCATTTACGTGCTTTCCGGCAACCTCGCGGTCAGAATGGCAACGGAAGAGAGGAAACTGCTTGGAGAGGATGCTACGTTGGCGCCGTAGGACGGAAGTGTAAGGCGGGACAAATCCTCCGGATCGAGCCGCCTGGCGCACGCTAAGGCATGATCTCGCTTGAAAAACTAGCTGCGGATCCGCGCGTCGTCGTGCGAAATCGAGAGGGTATCAATCCGCGCGGCAGATGCGTCGTCTACCGGATGAGGCGATCGCAGCGCGCGCTCGATAACTATGCGCTTGAAACCGCGATCGCCGCGGCGAGTGCGCTCGACCAGCCTGTCGTTGTTTTCTTTGGTCTGCTGGCCGCTCATCCGCCAGCCAATCTTCGTCACTATACTTTCATGCTCGAAGGTCTTGCGGAAACCGCGCAGAAACTCGCCCAGCGAAAAATTGGCTTCGTGGTTCGAATCGGCTCCGGCCGCGCGTTCGCGCGATTCTGCGCGGAGGTGAGTCCGTCGCTCGTAGTATATGACGAGGATCCGGCCCGCCGTGACGCGACGTGGGCGCAGGAGGCCTCGCTTTTTCCGTCCGCGCCACTATGGAGCGTGGACGCGGACGTGATCGTTCCCTCGAAATTGATCGGAAAAGAGCAATTTGCCGCGCGCACGATCCGTCCGCGTATCCACAAGCACCTGAAGGAATATCTTAAGGCGGTTGGAAACCATCCCGTGCGTGCGCCGTGGAAGGACGATCGGAGTATCCAGTCGCTTCCCGTTTCGCCGGAACTCACCGATCGGCTCCATCTCGACACGCGCGTGAGCCCCGTCAAAACCTTCCACGGTGGCACCGACGCTGCGCTAAGAGCACTAAGTCGATTTATCCGCGACCGTCTGCGCGGTTACGCGAAGAATCGCAACCATCCGGAAACCGACGCAACCAGCCAGCTCTCGCCGTATCTTCATTTCGGTCAGATCGGGCCGCATACTGTGGCGCTCGCGATTGATAACGCGGCGGCGCCAGCCGACGATCGCGAAGCGTTTCTGGAAGAGTTAATCGTTCGGCGCGAGCTTGCGGTTAATTTTGTCCGCTACAATCCGCGCTTCAGAACCCTCGCCGGCGTCGAGCCATGGGCGCGACTCACTCTCGACGCGCATGCTCGCGATAGACGTCCACGTCTTTACACGGAAGGGCAACTCGCTAACACGGAGACTCATGATCCGCTTTGGAATGCTGCACAACGACAGATGGTCACTTCAGGATGGATGCACGGATACCTGCGCATGTACTGGGCCAAAAAAATTCTGGAATGGAGTCCAACTCCGGAGGAAGCCTACGATATCTGCGTGCGGCTCAACGACCGCTACGAGCTCGATGGCCGCGATCCTAACGGTTACGCCGGTATCGCATGGGCGGTTGGCGGCAAGCACGATCGTGCATGGGGACCTGAGCGGCCAGTTTATGGCAAGATTCGCTATATGTCGTTGGCCAGCACCTCGCGCAAGTTTGACAGCCGCGCCTATATCGAAAAATGGAACGCTTGAGCGACGCGCCAAAGCTTTATGCGAGCGAAGAGCCAATCAGAATTGGTGTCTCCTCGTGTCTGCTTGGCGCAGAGGTTCGCTTCGATGGCGGTCACAAGCGCAGCGATTTTCTGGTCGATACACTGGGCGGCTTCATCGAGTTCGTTCCCGTGTGTCCCGAAGTGGAAATCGGCCTCGGTGTTCCGCGTGAAACGTTGCGCCTTGTCCGCGACAGCAATACGGCCCACTCCCCCAGACTCGTAACCAACAACACCGGCATCGACATCACCGACAAAATGAACGCTTATGCGCAACGCCGCGTGACCGCGCTCGGAGGCGAAGACATCTCCGGCTTCGTGCTGAAGAAAGATTCGCCGAGTTGTGGAATGGAGCGCGTGCGTGTCTACGCCCGCTCTGGAATGCCCACTCGCGACGGAGCCGGCTTGTTCGCGACGGCCCTGATGCAGCGATACCGCAGCCTGCCAATAGAAGAGGAAGGGCGCCTAAACGATCCGCACTTGCGCGAGAACTTCGTCGAGCGAGTCTTTGCCTATCGGCGTCTGCGCTCTTTTTTCTCGTCGCGATGGACTCTTGGCGGCCTCGTCCAGTTTCACACTGCGCATAAGCTCGTGCTGATGGCGCATTCGCCCAAAGCTTACAGCGAGCTAGGTCGATTCGTCGCCAACGCGAAGCGGCTGCCACGCGGCGAGATGCCCGAGCATTACGAGTTCGCGTTTATGGAAGCACTTAAAAAGCTCGCGACCACCGCACGTCACACCAACGTGCTGCATCACATGCTTGGCTATTTGCGGCCGCATCTTGACCCGGATTCGCGCGACGAGCTCGTCTCGCTTATAGAGGATTACCGCCGTGGGTTCGTGCCGCTGGTGGTGCCGATCGCGCTGTTTCGCCACTACGTGCGAAAGTTTGGAATCAGCTATCTGCGCGGACAGGTATATCTCGATCCGCATCCGAAGGAGTTGATGCTCCGCAACCACGTCTGACCTTCAGCCGTTTGTCGATAACGGCAGATTCCCGCCCCCTATCATTCTTACCCGAACTGAGTAATATCCCGCATTGACACAAGCTATAAACCGTCTGCCGATTGGGAGAATCAGGGCGATGAAAAATCTCGAGATTCTTTTGGACGGATTGTGCTTTCCCGAGGGACCGCGATGGCACGATAACAAGCTCTTCTTTTCCGACATGCACGCTCATCGAGTGATGAGCGTGGATCTCGACGGCAAGAGCGAAGTAATAGTCGATGTGCCGAATTGGCCCTCGGGTCTGGGATGGCTGCCCGACGGCAGGATGTTGGTCGTATCGATGACTGATCGGCGCCTGTTGCGTCTCGACTGCGACGGTCTCAGGCAACTAGCCGATTTGAGCGCGCTCGCTTCGTTTCATTGCAACGACATGGTGGTGGATTCACAGGGCCGCGCCTATATCGGCAACTTCGGTTACGATCTGTTTTCGGGCGGACCATCCAAACCCGCGGCGCTGGTGATGGTCACGCCGCAGGGCCATGCGCGCGTCGTCGCCGACGGACTCGCCTTTCCCAATGGCACAGTGATAACGCCTGACGGCAAGACCTTGATCGTCGGCGAAAGCTTCGGTCATCAGATGACCGCATTCGATGTGGCGCCGGACGGCACGCTTTCTAATCGCCGCGTGTGGGCGCATTTGGGAGAGTCGGTTCCCGACGGATGCTGCCTCGATGCTGAAGGCGCTATCTGGGTGGCAACGCCGATGACCAACGAGGTGATCAGGGTCAAAGAGAACGGCGCGATCACCCATCGCATACGCACCGATACGATGGCGATCGCGTGTATGCTTGGCGGCCAGGACCGTCGCACGCTGTTCGTCTTGACCTCACCCAGTATCGAGCCCGACAAGTGCATCGCGCTCAAAGGCGCGCGCATCGAAATCACCCAGGTCGAGATCCCGGGCGCAGGCCTTCCCTGAGACCATCCGCGCCAGGCGCAGGCGCTCACGGCGTAGCGGGCACTCGGCTTGAGCAATTGCGACAGGGCAATCGATGACCATCCGTCCGGGTCTGCCAGTGACCTGGTAGCGGGAACTCAATGCGGTTCCCGTTGCGGCGCGATCAGCCGGATTTGATCGAGAAATCGTATCGGGCGTCGTCGCCAGCTTTCCGCCGCCGTTTTTACGACCGCGAGATGGATGCCGAATCTCTCTCCATCTCGCCCCCAAGGGTGTGTCAGGGAAGGATTTCAAAGCGTCCGAGGCGATAGGGACGATAGGTCTCGAAGTCGCGCCGGTCGATCGCGCGGTGGCTCCGCCGGGATAGCCTCGGCAGTAACAGGATGCGGGCAACGAGGGAACTGCATAGTTGACCTGCGGCGCCAGGCTGATCAAAATCCACGAATCGCGATCCACAAGACGAAGTTTGCGCCGCCACCCAGCACAAAAAGTACGGGATACTCAACGTACCACGCAGCCAGCGCTCGCCATGCGGAGAAGCGATGCACTTCCGCGATACATTTGGCACATAGGATCAGATGCCACAGCCAAAGGGGCGTACCAACAATGATTGTCGGCAGCGTCCACAACCAATACGCCGGCAGGTTGTGGAGAATGCCGACTGCTGGAAGAGACCAGGGCTTAGGAACCCATCCCATCCAAACCGGGAGCAATTGGAGCGGAGAGCTAGCGCCGATCCCGGATAGCAGGCGGATGGGAGCCGTGACGATGCTAAACACCAGAGGCCAAGCGAGGGCGGCGCGAACTTCAACCGCTCGCGCCGTTCCTCCCAGCAACGAGCCGATCCACCGAATCAATGCTCCGTTCAGGTAAAGAAGAAGAATCGCGCCCAGCGGCCAAAGGATGAGCCACAGCGCATTGGGTATCGTAACGAAATACAGCTTGTCTGCGATCGGAAGGCCCGTTGGAGCCGCCGGTCGATGTCGGATTAGAAGATGAATCGGGCCAATGAGCGAGTTGATCAGAACCAGCGCCATCACCTTGTCGCGCGGGTCGCGATCTATCACCTCGCGAATAGTGGCGCGGGGACGGATCAGGATACCGACATACGCAGAATCGATCGCGCTCCCCGGTTCAATCATTGAACGGGTTAAAGGCGAGATTCCCCGTTACAAAGGTTCAGTACCAGCATGCTATGTCATCCTGAACCGGCTTGGCCCCGCTCAGGGCAGTCTCTATCTCAATCTCAGGACCGCTAGATACTTGCGGCGGCTTGCGCGCGGGCCAGAATCGTGCGCGCGCGCTTGAAGTGCGGCACGTCGACCATCTGGCCGCGGAAGCTGAACGCGAACTTGCCGAGCTTGCGATTCTCTTCGGCGGCGGCCAGCAGCTCCTCGGCCCATTTGATCTCTTCGGCCGAGGGCGTGAACACCTGATTTACGATCTCGACCTGCGACGGATGGATCGTGATCTTGCCGGTGAAGCCCATCGCGGCCGCTTCCTGGCATTCGCGCCGCAGACCCGCGCTGTCCTTGATGTCGACGAACACGGTATCGACCGGCTGCACCTCGGCGGCGGTCGCGGCCAGCAGCGTCATGATACGCGCGTAGCGAAAGACCTCGAGGAAGTGGCCGGACTCATCGCGATTGCGCATCGCGCCGATCGCGGCGGCGAGGTCCTCGGCGCCCCATGACAGGCTGTCGACGCGTGGGCATCCGCCGAGTTCGCGGATGTTGAGCAACCCCAGCGGCACCTCGGTCGCCAGCGCCAGTAGCTTCACACCGCCTTGCGGATAGCCGTACTGCTTCTCAAGCCTGGTCAGAGTCGCGTCGACTTCGAGCAGATCTTCCTTGCAGGCCACCTTGGGCACCATGTAGGAATCCGGCCGCCCCTCCATCGTGGCATCGAGATCGGCTTTCCCCCACGGACTGTCGAGCGGATTCATGCGAATCATGCGCTCGATGCGGCCGAACGAAACCGTCTTCAGCCACTGCGTGATCGTCTTGCGCGCCGAATCCTTGTTATCTGGCGTCACCGAGTCTTCGAGGTCGAGCACCAACGTGTCGACCGGCAGCTCGATCGACTTGTGCAACATCTTTTCATTCGCGGAGGGCACGAAATGTACCGCGCGGCGTGTGCGTTCCATGCGTTAACCTTCTTAAGAGAGCGTTTCGTGACCCGACTTTAGGCGCCGGGCCATCTGCGATCAACTCGGCTTGCGCCGCATCATTCCCGCGCGCCGGCAGGTCATCACGGTCTCGCCGCGCTGATTGCGTCCGCGATGCTCGAAAATCACGACGCCCCACTGCGGGCGCGTCTTCGAGGGCCGCACTTCCTTGATCTCGGTCTCGGCGTAGAGGGTATCGCCGATGAACACCGGCTTGGGAAATTCCACTTTCTCGAAACCGAGGTTGCCGACCGTGGTGCCGAGCGTCAGATCAGCGACCGAAACGCCCACGATCAGGCCCAGCGTGAAGATGCTGTTGACCAGCCGCTGGCCGAACTCCGCCTTCTTCGAGAATTCGCTGTCGAGATGCAGCGGCTGCAGATTCAGCGTCAGCGTACTGAACAGCAGGTTGTCGGTTTCGGTGACAGTGCGTCCGGGCTGATGCTGGAACACCTCGCCCACTTTGAATTCTTCGAAATATTTGCCTGCCATAATTCTTCCTCAAATATCGGCTCACGTAGCATCTTCCGCGCGCGAAAGCTATCCAGCCGGGCCGTAGCGGACCGGCGTATACCGCGATTTGACCAATACGCGAAGATTGACGCCGCGGCCTTCCGCTAGCAGGCTTAAAGAAGGACATGGACGAAAACCGCAAGCGCTTTGAGGTCGTCATCGTTGGCGCCGGGATTGCCGGAGCCTCGGTGGCCCATTTTCTCGCAGAACGAGGACTTAGCGACGTACTGATCCTCGAACGCGAGAGCCAGCCCGGATATCACGCGACCGGGCGCAGCGCCGCTTCGCTGGTCGAACTGGATCCAAACCTGACCGTGCAGGCGCTGAAGGTGATAGGCGGCCGATTCCTGCGCAATCCGCCGCCGGGCTTCTGCGAGAATCCCATACTGCGGCAATCGGCGATGATGGTGCTGTTCCGCGACCCGATGCCGCATCCAATGCACAACGCGGTCGAGAACCTGAAGCAACTGGGTATCCGCTTCGAACTGCTGTCGCCTAGCGAAGCCGTCGCTCAGGTTCCTGAGTTGTCGGCCTCTCACTTCGGCGGCGCGGTGCTGCTGCCGCAAGACGGCCGCATCGACGTCCATGAATTGCTGTCCAGCTATCTGCGCCACGCGCGAAAACGGGGCGTAACGCTCCGGTTGGGCGCCGAGCTTCGCGGCATCCGTGTCGATCACGGCCGATGCTCCGGCGTGATTACCGACGATGGCGAGATTCACGCGCGACGGGTAGTTGACGCGGCCGGCGCCTGGGCGGGAAGAATCTCGAATCTGATCGGCACCGCGCCAATCAAGCTCGAAGCGCGCCGCCGCACGATTATCACCTTCGCGGGTCCCGACGGCGCCGACATCAGCCGATGGCCGTTCGTAATTAGCGACGCGGATCATCTGTACTTCGCGCCCGAATCCGGAGGCTTGATGCTGAGCCCGATGGACGAGGTGCCGTCCGAACCGTGCGACGCGCAGCCCGAAGATCTGATCATCGCGCAAGCGCTCGAGCGCCTGCGCGTGCTCGCGCCGCGCCTGGTGCCGCGATCGCTGCAACGCAAGTGGGCGGGATTGCGAACCTTCGCCCCTGACGGCGTCGCAGTGGTCGGCGAAGATCCGATCGTCAAGGGATTTTTCTGGCTGGCCGGCCAGGCCGGTTATGGGATCGAAAGCAGTCCCGCGATCGGCCAAATCGCCGCCGACCTGATCGTGCACGGCAAGACCGACCTGTTCGACCAGGCGGCGCTGGCTCCCTCGCGTTTCCTCAAGAGCTGAACATGGTTTAGCAAACACAAATCGGCCTTAGGACAAGAAGTCGGGAGGAATGCCAATGCACAAACTCAATCCAGCCAAGACCGCCTTGCTGATTATCAACATGAGCAACGATCTGCTCGGATGGGATGGCGTTGAAGCGCTGGTGCCGCGCCTGAAAAGACTCGTCACCGCGGCGCGGGCCAGCGGCGTGATGGTGATTTATTCTTCGCTTGCCTTCTGCACCAACGGCACAGATAGCGGCCAGATGGGCCGCTTCTGGGAGCCGATCGGCAGTGGCAAGCTTCTGACCAAGGGGACGCCGGGCGTCGAGATATGCTCTGAACTCGCGCCGGCACCGGGCGATATCGTGCTCCAGCGTAATCGCTACAGCGCCTTTTACGACACCGACCTCGATAGCCTGCTGCTGACCCGCGGCATAGATACGCTGGTAATCGGCGGCTATTCGACCAACTTCTGCTGTGACTCAACTGCACGCGATGCGCACTTCCGCGATTACAATGTGATCTTCTTGAGCAACGGAACCGCTCCGATAGCGTTGCAGGACGATACTGGCGCGCCGATCTCGGCGGAAGAAGTACAGAAGACCGAGTTGGCAAATCTGCGCCAGGGAATCGCGCAGGTTGCCTCGGTCGAGGAAGTGGAATCGGCGCTCGCGACCTAGCCTCCGATTCGTCGGACGACCGGAGTATTTTGAGGGCAGCCGGCAGGGCCCCGTATGCTATCCGATGCGGACGGATGGCATTTCGCTTAGATGATATTTAAGGCTGTCGTAGCAATTCAGTCTTGAGCTTTACCACCGCGTCGATCTCATGTCGCACCGCGTCGATCTTCTCGTTGTCCCTGGTCAGCTCGTTCGACAACAAGAAACAAAGCTCCGTGCGCAATCTGATCTCTTTTAGCCGCAACGGTTCGATGTCGTCTTTCATTTGGGACTGTCTTCGCTGGCTGAACGGATGAAATCGTTAACACCAACCGAGGCATCGTTCGCTAGTCTCATACTGTTTTGACGTTGGCAATCTGGTTAGTATTTTGACGCCTGGTACGAGTGCAGGATGTGAGGCGGGTGAATATAGGGCATTGAATATGTGCGGGCCATCGTTTCGTATCAATCCAGTTGGTTTGCACGATCGCTCACAAAATGTCTTGCGAGATCGGATCGATTACGCCGCATCGAGCAACGACTGAGCGATTCTCACCTCTTGAAGTTAGGGTTTTCACTGCGATGGGAAGCAACGGTTGGCGCTGTCAGGGGCGGCGAATGAAGCCCAAAAATTTTATCGTCAAGGGGCGTTTTGAGCTGTCGGAGGTTTTGGATCATCCCGAGGTTGGATTTGCGGCCTATGAGCGTCGGCTAAAGTCGCTACAGGAGACGCTTCAGATGGTGCAGCAGGCTTACCTCGGCACCCAGGAGCGCGCCGGCCTGGTGCTCGAAGGATGGGATACGGCGGGCAAGGGCGGAATCGTGCGCCGGCTCGGATGGGCGCTCGATCCGAGAAGCTTCAAGGTTTATCCAATCACCGCGCCGTCGCCGCAGGAGAAGGCTCAGCACTATCTTCAGCGCTTCTGGCTGAAGCTGCCGGAACACGGCCAGATCGTGGTGTTCGATCGTTCCTGGTACGGCCGCGTCCTGGTTGAACGGGTCGAAGGCTTCGCCGCGGCTCGCGTCTGGAAGAGAGCCTATCGCGAGATCAACGAGTTCGAACGTGCGCTTGTCGCCGACGGCACCCGGCTGGTGAAAGTATTTCTACACATCACGCCGGAGGAGCAGATTCGCCGCTTCAAGGATCGGCTGACCAATCCACGCAAGCGCTGGAAGCTCTCGTACGAGGACTTTCGCAATCGCGCCCGTTGGGCAGAATACGAAGAGGCAATCGAAGAGATGATCGACGAGACTTCGACCAAGGATTGCCCGTGGTACGTGGTGCCGGCGAACAACAAGCCCTACGGGCGGCTAGCCGTGCTCAACATCCTGGCCGACCGCCTGGGGCAAGGAGTGGCCCTGGAACCGCGCGAACTCGATCCCAAATTGGCTAAAGCGGCGCTGGGATTTATCGGCTCATCGTTCGCCGAAAAATAGACTGGCGCGTGGCCGCCTCGGTCGGCGATTTCCAAAAAATCTGTTGCATTAGCGTGGGTGATTCACAGAAATAAGCAGACTTAGGCGATTTCTCAGCGTTATCGCCCTGGCGAGAGTACGTCATGCGTCGTCCTCGAGCTTGTGGTCACCAAATGGTGAGCAATCTGCCCATTTGCGTCACATTTGCCTAAAGAGGGGGCATATTGCCGGTTCAACGGCCTATGAAGCCCTATCGTGGACTTTCCAAGGATCTCTCTTGAGATACGCGGCTCTTCGTTGACGAGTTATAAGCATATCTGAACTTGCATATCGAGTAAGCCCCTTGTTTAAGAGATAGGCACGCTAATTGCTTCAGGTTGTATGCTAAAGAAAATCAGAAGTAGCGATACGGCGATTTGAGTCGTTCGATGGTCGCTGAGCCTGTCGCCAAATATCGCCTTTGGGGGAATCGGGGATTATTTAGTGATGAAGCGCTTCTTTCCCTAGAGCCAGCGCGTTGCGCGCAAGGCTGAGCGCGCCGCTTTCTCACCGAATTAGCCGTAGTCGGTCAACAACAGCTGGGTTGAAACGATCGTAGCCGGAGGAACGTGAAGGCGCCTTCACGGTTACGGAAATATCACCGCGCCGACACAAAAGCTTATCCGTTCATAAGCTAATAGAGGTATTTGATCGTAAGTTCATCTAACAATCCAGTCGTCCGGACCTTTGAACGGCGGATGAATTCGTTTACGATTAATTGGTAATTAACGGACTTTACCAGTCCGGAAAGGCTGACAATGTCACAGGCAACAGAAAATTCGAAAGAAATAGTGACGCTTTACAAAGCGTTGACGATAGAGCTACCCGTAGCAGCAGCCAAATCGAGTCTGGGCGTGGGCGAGGAGGACGCGCTCGAACACGTCGCGTGGAAGGCCTACGACAGCTGGGTGGGACTGATGAGCCGCTCGGTCGAAGCAACCTATCGCAATCCCTTTTTTGGCGATGTCGTCGCGCGCGGCATCCATCAGATGTTGCGAACACAGCAGCTCGGCAACGCGATGAGTGGCGCGATATTCGCTTCGCTGCGCGCGGTGGCCGGATTGCCGGGAGTCTCCGAGCTTGCGGCGACGCGCGCGGAAGTGCACGAGATGCGCGCGGAGTTGCGCGGCTTGATTACAAGGCTGGAGGATCGTGCAGGGCTGCCCGAGCGTCTTGCCGGCCGTCGCAACGAAATGGCCGAGGAAGAGTTTATCGAGGCACTCGATGGAGGTTTGCATCTGGTCGGTGACAGGCCCGTACGCGCGGCCAGGTCTGCCGCGTAAGGCTGGAGCTGTTACGCAAGGATATGGTTAGATCGCAACAATCTGAGGTGTACTGAGATGCTGGCGCTTTTGAATGAGTTGCCGCGTTATTGGACCGAGGGAGCGATTCGCTCGCTCGACGGATTTCGCCGCGGGCTGAGCGACAGCTACCCTATCGAAGACGACCCGCCGCCGCTGACCCCGTACGAAGTGGTCTATGAGGGCGGCAAGGTCAGTCTGCGCCATTATTCCGCTCAGGGGCAGCGCCATGCGACGCCGCTCCTGATATGTTACGCGCTGATCAAGCGCCCCTATATCCTCGACCTGCTCCCCGGACGCAGCCTGATCGAGACCCTGACCAAACGGGGCTTCGAGGTCTATTTGATCGATTGGATTCCGCCCGGGCGTGCCGACACCTGGCGCGGATTCGACGCCTACGTCAACCAGGACATCGCTAACGCGGTGCGCGCAGTGCAACTGCGCGAGGGCGTCGATCGGATTTCGCTGCTCGGCTATTGCTTCGGCGGACTGCTGTCGACGATGTACGTCGCACTCCATCCCGAGACCATCAAGAACTTCGTGGCGCTGACGCTGCCGTTCGACATGAGCGTGCGCGACATCCCCACCACCAACGTGATGGACCGGATGAGCGATGCAACCGTCGATCTGCTCATCAAGACCTATGGCAACTGTCCGGCGGCGTTGATGAAGGTGGCTTTCTCCTCGATGTCGCCGATTCATCACGCGCTGGACAAGTACGTCGGGCTGTACCGCAACAAGCAGAGCGCCGGCTACGGCGAGATGTTCGAGTTGTTCGAGCGCTGGATGAGCAACGACGTGCCGCTGGCTGGGCAGATTTTCCGCGAGCTGGTAATCGACGTCAGCAAGAAGAACCTGCTGATCAAGGGTGAATTCGTAACCGGTGGGCGCAAAGTCGACCTCAAGCAGATCACCTGTCCGGTGCTCAACGTGGTGGCCGACCGCGACGACGTGGTCGCGCCGCGCTCGAGCCTGCCGTT
This sequence comes from Binataceae bacterium (SeqCode), assembly GCA_050010455.1. Taxonomy (GTDB): domain Bacteria; phylum Desulfobacterota; class Binatia; order Binatales; family Binataceae; genus DATJOQ01. Next base: position 13,973 of record JBEKLA010000058.1, read on the forward strand.
TATCGATACGATTCCCAGCCTCGACAAGGCCAACTTGACTTTCCCTACCGGCCACGTCGGCGCGATCGTCAGCGGTACGGCGCAGAAGAAACTGTGGCCCCAGGTTACGGCCTGGCTCGCCGATCACGATGGCTAGGGGGAAACGTCGCGGGCCGCGGCCGACGCGCGGCGCGGACCGTGACCAGAATATTTCGCGTGCCGCGCGCGCCGTCGTCGTATCGCGCGCCGCGGTCACGCAACGCAATCACGAGGTGAAGACCCTGGAAAAATCAAAGAAAGAGGCTTTTTGCGCGATGCCCAACGGACCTGAGCTGAGCGAATCGTTCCAGAAAAACGCCAGGCGTATCGCCGCCTGGTACATCGAAACCACCGAGAACCTCGCCAAGGAAGGCTTGCGCCTGCGCGAGCGCACAACGAGCTGGGCCAAGGACACTCCGCTGGCTTCGATCTTCGAAGCCCAGAACACGATGGCCCAGCAGTTGGTCGAGAACTCGGCCCGCTTCGCTCGCGATCTGTTCAGAATCGAAAAGGAAGAAGAAAAATCCAGACGCGCCTCGGACGCCTAGCCGGCCGTTCGCGGGAAAATATATGCGCAGCCGATTCGCTGCTCACGGCGAATCGGCTGCGCACTGATACCGACCTTGTGATCTCGGCTCACGCGCCGCGCTTACTCGCGGCCGGGCCCGCTGATTACACCTGCGGCGCTGAGACGCTCCACTTCGTCCGCCGCGAAGCCCCAGTCACGTAGCGCCTGCGCGCTGTGCTCGCCGCGTTTTGCGGGCGGGCGTTTGATCGAGCTTGGAGTTCGGCTGAATCGTGGCGCCGGCGCCGGCTGGATCACGCCACCGTACTCGATGAATGTGTTCCGGTCGCGATTGTGCGGATGCTTGGGCGCTTCGGTCATCGTCAGCACCGGCGCGAAGCATACTTCGCTGCCCTCCATGATCTTGCACCACTCGTCGCGAGTCTTGGTGAGGAAGACCGCGCGCATACGCTCCTTCATCGCAGGCCATGAACTGCGATCGTTCTGATCGGGCAGCTTCTCGCCTTTGAGTCCGGTGAGCCGCAGCAGTTCGTCGTAGAATTTTGCCTCGATCGATCCGATCACAACGTATCGTCCGTCTTTGGTTTCGTAGACGTCGTAGTACGGAGCGCCACTGTCGAGGACGTTTTCCGCGCGTCCGTCGGTCCACATACCGGCCCCATGCATCCCGTAAATCGCGGTCATCAGCGACGCCGCGCCGTCAACCATCGCGGCATCCACCACCTGCCCCTGGCCCGATCTCTGCGCCTCGAGCAGCGCGCAAACGATCCCGAGCGCCAGGTACAACGCCCCGCCGCCGAAATCGCCGACCAGGTTGAGCGGCGGCGCCGGCGGCGAGCCCAAACGGCCGATCGGGTATAGCGCCCCGGCGAGCGCGATATAGTTGCCGTCGTGACCGGCGGCCATCGCCAGCGGCCCATCCTGACCCCATCCCGTCACCCGCCCATAGACCAGGCGCCGATTGCGCTTGAGGCATACATCCGGGCCTAGCCCGAGGCGCTCCATGACGCCAGGCCGAAAGCCTTCGACCAGCGCGTCGGCGCGATCGATCAACCGCAGCGCGACTTCGGTAGCCTCCGGCCGCTTCAGATCCAACGCCAGCGATGGGCGCCCGCGATTGAGCAGGTTGTACTTCGCATCCATCGCGATTCCCAGGCCTGCCGACGCGGTGCGGTCAACCAGCAACACGTCGGCGCCCATATCCGAGAGCATCATCGCACACATCGGAGCCGGGCCGATCCCGGCGAATTCAACCACCCGGTAGCCGGTCAAAGGACCACCCATAAGCTTTACCTCCAAGGACGAATTGCCGAGCGCATGCCGATCTCGCCAGGCCGCGTCAGGCGGCCTCAGCGGGGCGAGCCGGTCTGCCGGAGACTAACTTTTCTTAATCGCCGCGAGCAAGCCGACTGATACGATTTTGCGCCGGTGCTTGCGGATGAACGAGGGCGTCGGGAAAGGCTCCCAACGCCCTCTTTATCTGTTCGTTGTAAGGAACGGGGCTAGCGGCTCGCTTAGGCCGGCGGAGCGCCGTAGCGATTTCTGAGTGCGAGATTAACTTCGAGCACGTCGACGATCTTCTCGCCCCACAGCCCGTACATCGGAGCAAACGCGCGCTCCTGAAGAATCTGATCGATCTCATTGCGTACCTGCGCCGGATCGCGCTTTAGGTCCTGCGCCCATTTAGCGGAAACGCGATCAAGCTGATACTGCGCGTTTTCCATCGTGATGTCCGGATCGAGGCCCGAACCCGAAGTCGTCACCAAATCGCCGGGTATCTCTTGCAGATCGGCATCGGGATGCTCCTGGCGCCACATATCGAAGAATGTCGACTGAATATCGGTGCCATCCTTGACGGGCTCGATCGTGGTAATCGTCTTGCCGCCTTGTTGACGGGTTACAGCGGACGGAAATCGTCCCGGATTCTCCTTGGAGAAGGTATCGAAAAACACCACCGCCAGATCGGGCGCCTTGGGCTGCGGCGTCGCCGGATTGTCCTTGATCCATTGCTGGACCACGGCGGCGTGTTTCTTCGCCCAATCGTCGACGTATTGCCCGTGCGTCGGATCGCCGGTTACCCAGGCCTGCGCCACACTGTTATGCGCGTCGGCCCATTGCGCGATTATATGCGGATTGCCCATGTATCGATCCTGCTGAAACCAGGCCTCGATATCCGGCGCAACGAGTTGTCCGGCCTTCGCTCCGCTCTTGTACTTCACGATCGGCCCGAGCGTGGTCGCGACTCGATTACGCAGCATGTAATTCGACGCCGACAGCGTCGAGGAAGCCGACGCCGATCCGTCATAGGATGCGGCCGACGGACGCGGCTGGAAGTATTCGTCCTTGGTGAAAGGCTGAGCGATCAGAATCGAGCCCACCGGCTTGCCGTCGGGCCCGTTGACCATGCTGCCGTTGGCCTGGAACGGGAACACGGTCTGTCCGATCGCCCACAGCACCGCGGGATAGATTCCGCAGCAAATCACCACACTCCAGAACAACAGCATGACGCTTTTGGAAATGTATTGTCGCATGACGTTTTCTCCTCTGGCCGAATAGCTTCAGGCAGCCAGATGCAGACCGACCATGACGATGTCGATCAGCTTGATACCGATAAAGGGCAGAATCACTCCGCCGAGCCCCCACACCAGCAGGTTTTTGCGCAGCAGCGCGTCCGCGCCGAGCGGCGTGTACTTCACGCCCTTGAGCGCGACCGGGATCAGCGCCGGAATGATCAGCGCGTTGAAGATGACCGCCGAAAGAATCGCCGAGGTGGGCGAATGCAGATACATGATGTCGATCGTTTTCAGCCACGGCAGCGTGCCGGCGAACAGCGCGGGCACGATCGCGAAGTATTTCGCGACGTCGTTGGCAATCGAAAACGTGGTCAGCGAACCGCGGGTCATCAGCAGTTGCTTCCCGATCTCGACGACTTCGATAAGCTTGGTCGGATTACTGTCCAGGTCGACCATGTTGCCGGCTTCCTTGGCCGCCTGGGTGCCGGAGTTCATCGCCAGGCCAACGTCGGCCTGCGCCAGTGCGGGGGCGTCGTTGGTGCCGTCGCCGACCATCGCCACCAGCTTGCCGTCCTGCTGCTCCTTGCGGATGTAAGCCAGCTTCGACTCCGGCGTGCACTCGGCAACGAAGTCGTCGACTCCGGCTTGCTGCGCGATCGCTGCCGCGGTCAACGGATTGTCGCCGGTGATCATCACCGTGCGCACGCCCGCCTTGCGCAAGCGCTCCAGCCGTTCCTTGGTGCCGGTCTTCATGATGTCTTCCAACACGATCACGCCGGCGATCTTCGGCCCTTCCGCGACCACAAGTGGCGTTGCGCCTTTTGCGGCTACCGAATCCACCAGGCGCTGGAGTTCGGTGGGAATCGTGCCCTTCTGCTTTTCGACGAAGCGGACGACTGCGTCGGGCGCTCCCTTGCGGATTGAAAGCCCGGAGGGAAGGTCAACCCCGCTCATCCGGGTTTGCGCGCTGAAGGGGATGAAGCGGGCGTCGGTCGCGACGCCGAGTGGGCCGCTGTTGGACCGCTGCGACTCGAATAGTTTGACGATGCTCTTGCCTTCGGGCGTCTCGTCGGCAGCAGATGAAAACGCTGCCAGGCGTCCGACATCCTCGGCGGTGTAGCGGCCTACAGGAATGAAATCGGTCGCGCGCCTATTGCCGACCGTAATCGTGCCGGTCTTGTCGAGCAGCACGACGTCGATATCGCCTGCGGTTTCGACCGCTTTGCCGCTCTTGGCGATAATATTGGCCTGCAACGCGCGATCCATGCCCGCGATACCGATCGCCGCCAGCAGCGCGCCGATCGTGGTCGGAATC
>JBEKLA010000059.1:0-22017 GCA_050010455.1 Binataceae bacterium (SeqCode)
GTGACGCTCGGGTGAGGGTTCTGATTGGGGCGCAGCGGCTTTCTGCACCCTCACCCTAACCCGCTCCCGCAAGCGGGCGAGGGGAAAGAATAAAGATCGGGACCAACCGTTAAGCGGGAGAGTTTGCTGGCGGGCTTGAAACCCACACGCTCTGGTAGCGTATCCAGTAGCGAGGCCGAACTGGAATGGGCGCGAGTCTTGCCACCGAATCGAACGAAGTGAGCAGGTGCCCCGACGGCATGGAATGCCGAACGTCGCATGTGCTGAATCGCCTCGCCTATGGGCCGCGTCCGGGCGACGTCCAGCACGTCAACGCGATCGGCGTCGAACACTATATCCAGGAGCAATTGTCGCCGGATTCGATCGCGATTCCCGAGCGGCTGACGAATCGGCTCGCGGCACTCGACACGACACGCATGACGCCGGTTCAGCTCTTCGTGAAATACGGACGGCCGGAGATGGGCGCCGGCGGGCCTGACGGCGCGAAGCCGGATCAGGCCCAACGCAAAGAAGCCCGCCAGCGCGCGCACGTTATCGTTCAGCAGGCCGTCGCCGCGCGCCTGATGCGCGCGATCGAGAGCCCGCGCCAATTGCAGGAAGTGATGGTCGATTTCTGGTTCAACCACTTCAACGTATTCGCCGCCAAGGGGTTGGACCATCTGTGGGTCGGCGCTTACGAGGCGCAAGCTATTCGTCCGCACGTGTTCGGCCGCTTCCGCGATCTGCTTGAGGCGACCGCCAGGCATCCCGCGATGCTCTTCTATCTCGATAACTGGCAGAATACCGCGCCCGACAGCCCCGGCGCGCGCGGCAAGTTCGAAGGCCTCAACGAAAACTACGCCCGCGAGCTGATGGAACTGCACACGCTGGGCGTCAACGGCGGATACACCCAGAATGACGTGATCGCGCTCGCGCGAATCCTGACCGGATGGGGTCTTGCGCCGCGACGCCCACGCGCTGCTGTCGCGAAGCCCGGCGGATTCTTCGGATTGAGGCGCGGATTCGGCTTCTTCCGCCCGCGCCAGCCGGCGCGCGAAGTCGCTCGCGGTGACGCCAACGGCTTCTACTTTGATCCGAAGCGGCACGACTTCACCGACAAAATTTTTCTCGGCTATCACATCAAAGGCTCAGGGAGCGGCGAGGTCGAGAGTGCGCTCGATATTCTGGCACGCAGCCCTGCCACCGCCCGCCATATCAGCTACCAGTTGGCGCAATTCTTCGTCGCCGACGATCCTCCCGAATCGCTGGTGCGCCGGATGGCAGATCGCTTCACCACGAGCGACGGCAATATTCGCGCCGTTCTCAACAGCATGTTTCAAAGCCGCGAGTTCTGGGATCGCCGCTACGTCGGCGCCAAGTTCAAGACGCCTCAGCAATACGTGATCTCGTCGGTGCGCGCGTCCGGAATCGACGTCGCGAATTTCCGCCTGATAGCGGGAACGTTGTCGCGATTGGGCATGCCGTTTTACGGGTGCCTGACGCCGGACGGTTACAAGAACACGCAGGACGCGTGGCTGAATCCGGACGCGATGATGATCCGGTTGAGCCTGGCAACCGGCCTCGCCAGCGGCCGTATGCCGCTCAACCGCGCGCCGATCGATCCGATGGGCGGTGACGAGCGGGTTACGCCGGTGGCGGCGGTCAGTGCGAACGGGCCGGGAGGTGCTCCGCGCCCGCTCGATCCGTTCGCGCTGATGCTCACGCTGGGCAACGGTTTTTCGCCGCGCACGATCGCCGCGATCGAATCGGCGCCGCCCGAGCTGCGCGCGGCGCTAATCCTCGGCAGTCCCGAGTTCATGCGTCGTTAGGTGGCGAGGCACGAGTAAGATGCGAGTAACAAGCAGGACGATGAATCGCCGTCAATTCCTGAAACGGGCCGCGATGCTGTCGGCGTCGGGCGTTGTGATGCTGTCGGGCGGTTACGGATGGGCCGCCAGAGTCGCCGGCGACAGCGGCACGCGCAAGCGCCTGATTGTGATCTTCCTGCGCGGCGCGGTCGACGGACTGAACGTCGTCATCCCGCACGGCGAGCCCGCCTATTACGACAGCCGTCCCACGATCGCGATCGGGCGCGCGGGCGGCGCCGACAGCGTGCTCAACCTCGACGGCCACTTCGGCCTCCATCCCGCGCTGGCGCCGATCATGCCGCTATGGAGCGACGGCACGCTCGCGTTCGTCCACGCCTGCGGCTCGCCCGACCCTAGCCGCTCGCACTTCGACGCGCAGGAGTACATGGAGAGCGGCACTCCCGGTGTTCGGACTACGCCCGACGGATGGATGAACCGGGTGCTGGCGGCGATGCCCGGCCGACACGACGCGACCGAGGCGCTGAGCGTCGGTCCGACGCTGCCGCGGATTCTGTCGGGCCGGATGCCGGTGGCGAACGTGCCGACCGGCCGCGCGGCGGGCCGTCCGATGCCGGTTGATCGTCCGCGAATCGAAGCCGCTTTCGATCGCCTCTACAGCGGCGCCGATCCGCTGAGCCGCGCCTACCAGGAAGGGAATGCGGCGCGTAAAAAGCTTTTGGCCGATCTCGCCGAAGACATGAAAATCGCCGACGCTGGCGCGCCTCAGCCGTACGGATTTTCCGACGACACCGCGCGCCTCGCCCAGCTGATCAATCGTGACCCCACCGTCCGGCTCGCCTTCCTCGCGGTCGGCGGATGGGACACGCACATCAATCAGGGCGCGGCCAACGGACAACTGGCGAATCATCTCCGCCCGCTCGCCGAGGGATATGCGACGCTGGCCAAGGGGCTCGGATCGGCGTGGGGCGATACGGTCGTTATCACGATGTCGGAGTTTGGGCGCACGATGCGCGAGAACGGCAACGGCGGCACCGATCACGGCCACGGCAACGTGATGTGGATAGCGGGAGGCAATGTTCGCGGCCGACAGGTCTACGGGCGATGGCCGGGGCTGTCCGGATCCGGGCTCTATCAGGGCCGCGACCTGGCTATCACCACCGATTTCCGCTCCGTCGCCGCCGCCGTGCTCGAACGTCACATGGGCCTCGACCGTTCAGCAATCGGCAAAGTGTTTCCGGGTTTCTCTCCCGCGACCGACGGCCTGAGCGGGATGATTCGCGCCTGAACACGATTGCTTGGTTCTCCGCGCGATCGCGGTTAACCTTTCCCAGAGTTCGTATATTTTTTTTTTGACGGCGAAGTATTTGCCTGTCATTTCGAGCGCAGCGAGAAATCCCGAGTCCTATTCCCTCGCGGAGATCCATATGACAATCGATTTCGCTCCCGTACTGGCCAGCCTGACCAACGGAATCTACGTCCTCACCGTCGCCGACGGCGAAACCCATCACGGGATGTCGTCGTCGTGGGTTACTCAAGTGTCGGGCACGCCGCTCCTGATAATGGCGGCGGTCGACAACCGCCACTTCTCGTGCGCGGCGGTCGCGCGCAGCGGCGCGTTCGGCCTGAACATCGTCGGATGCCGCGCAAAGTCGCTGGAGGATCACTTCTACTCGCCCGCGGCGAAACGTCCCGATAATCTGACCGGCCTCGATTATGATCTCTCGCCGGCGCTCAAGGTGCCGTGGCTGAAGCTCGCGATCGCGTCGATCGAGGCCAAGGTCGTGAACACCGTGGTCGCCGGCGACCATAGCCTGATAATAGCCGAACCGATCGGAGCGCGATTCAACCACAACGATCGGCCGCTCACGTCGCTCGACCTCGATTACGTCTATATCGGCGGCAAACAGGTGATCGCCCGCGATCGCACCGGATGGTGAACTGCGTCGCAGTGCAGGGGACATCGCTGCGCAATCGCCCAAAACCGCGTTATTTGACCAGACTTTGAGCCGTCTGTTAGCATCGTCCGCCATCGGAGAATCGGAGCATGCCAATTGATAAGACCGAACTCAGGCGCGTGATGGGTCATTTTCTGACCGGCGTCACCGTCGTCACCACGTTCTCGAAGACCGGCGAGTTGCACGGTCTGACCGCCAACGCCTTCTCCTCGGTGTCGCTCGAGCCGCCGCTGGTCCTGGTATGCGTCGAAAAGAAGGCCGAGAGCTATCCCTGTTTCGAAGAGAGTAAATGCTTCACGGTTAACTTCCTCGCCGACGATCAGGAAGACCTGTCGCGTCGTTTCGCGGTTCGCGGCGGCAACAAGTTTGAAGGCGTCGGCTATCGGCTGGGAGCGAATCAGGCGGCGATCCTGAACGGCGTGCTGGCCTATATCGAGTGCAAGCTGGTCCACGCCTACGACGGCGGCGACCATACGATTTACGTCGGCGAGATCGAGCAGGCCGAGACCCGGGAAGCCAAGCCCTTGGTGTTCTACCGCGGAGGGTACCGCAACTTGAGCGACTAAGAGCTATCCTGAGAGCTCGCGCCCGTTTCCTCTTTTGGTCAGGTATCGATTGATTTCATGAGTCCTTTATCAGAAGCGTCCCGCCAAGCTGCGCCCGGTATCGATAAGGCCCGCGGCACGACCGTGCGATTGCCGGGCCTGAGCGTCTTCCTTCCCTCGCACAACGAAGAAGGCAACGTCGAGCGCGTGGTCAAAGATATGGCCGCCGTATTGCCGTCGATTGCCGACGATTACGAGATTATCGTGGTCGACGACGGCAGCCGCGACCGAACCGGCGAAATCGCCGACCGCCTGGCGGCAGCCGACAGCCACGTCAAGGTCGTGCATCATCCGGTCAACCGTGGCTACGGCGGAGCCGTGATCTCCGGCGTCCGCGCGGCGAAGCTCCCCTACGTCTTGCTATGCGACGGCGACGGCCAGTTCGATCCCCGCGATATCGCGCTGCTGGCCGCCAAGACCCCTCAGTACGACGTCGTGGTCGGGCATCGGGTCCGGCGCGCCGACCCCTTGATGCGCCGAATCAACGGCAAGTCGTGGACGACGCTGATGCGGCTGATGTTCAGTATCGGGATCAGCGATATCGATTGCGGGTTCAAGCTGTTCAAGCGCGAGTTGCTCGACGGCCTCGAACTGCGCGCTCAGGGCGCGATGATCTCGACCGAGCTGATGGCGCGGCTCGCGGCGCGCGGGGCGCGGGTAGGGGAGGTTGAAGTGCGCCACATGCCCAGGATGGCGGGCGAACAATCGGGCGCCAACCTTAAGGTAATCATGCGCGCCTTTCGCGAGCTGTGGCCGCTTTATCGCGAGTTGCGCGCCGAGCGCCTATCGCGGCGTCGTTAAACTCTGCCGACGACAGGTATCTTTGATAGCGCATCGCCCGGGCCTTGATGATAGAGGTCTGACGCCATACCAAACCGGGTGTTACCTAGACTAGTTGCGTAAGCGGCCCTGCCCGCCCAGGAACTATGGATGCGACAAACTCCTTGTTCCGAAAGCGCTTTTGCCGATCGCGGCAGTGGCACGACACTGGCTATAATCGACGAATAACCAGAAGACCCCCATTTAAGGGATAGGAAAAAAAGGAGTCCGAGAAGATGAAGCGCACGCTGTCCGTGTTGACCGCAGTCCTGTTTGCCGGCGCCCTTGCCGCTCCGGTGATGGCACAGTCCACGAATTCCAATGTAAAGGTTGCTCAGGCTGCGCCAGCTCCCGCCGCGCCGGCGCCTGCTGCCGAGGCGCCCGCGCCTGCTGCCGAGGCGCCCGCGCCTGCTGCTGAGGCGCCCGCCAAGCCCAAGCACAAGCGTCATGCGCATCACGCGCACAAGAAGGCCAAGGCTTCGCCTGCCGCCGAGGCTTCGCCTGCTGCTGGCGCCGAACACTAAGAGAGCAGCCAAGACCATCGATACGGGCGCAGCGCCGACGCGCTGCGCCTGAGGTCTCGCTACCAGGCCCTGACCGGCCTTAACAAACAATCCGCCCTTTTCCGTCGCGGAGCGCAGCTCCGCTAAAGCGTAACCTTTCTCTGTAACCAAAAACCTCGTCAGTTCGTATACCACTCAGGTGCGAGACCGTTGAGGTGAGCTTCGCGCCCAATTGGCCGAATAAAGTTGCGCGAATGTGAAAATCCGCCGCGCGCCTTTATAGGTTATCGATATTCCTGCTAGTATCAAGGCACCTCCATCGTGCTTTAATGTGATGCTTGAGGTTCGTAAGTCTTGATCAGCGGGTTTTTCTACCGAACCGCGCTATTGGCGCTCGCTCTCGTCTTGGCTCTAGGGTCGACGCCGAGCGCGTGGGCGGCGGCCAACGTCGAATCGCAAGAAGAGATTTGCGATCCGCTGGCCGATTATTTTCTCGGGATGGAGGATTACAAAGAAGCCATCCGGCTCCACCAGAAAGTGATTCTGGAACATCCTGAGAATGCCTTGGCGCATTACCATCTGGGCTTCGCTTACGGGATGCTCGGCCAGCATCGCGAGGAACTCAAGGAATACCGCGAGGCTATCGAGCTTGGCCTCAGCGATTGGGCGCTGTTTTTGAACCTCGGGATGCTTTATCTGGAAAACGATCGGCTGGAGGCGGCGACTGATATCCTGGAGTTGGCCGCCTTGCTAGGTCCGGATCGGCCCGAGACTCATTTCAATCTGGGCTTGGCCTACGAGCGCCGCAGCAGGCTAGCGGATGCCCAGCAGCAGTTTCTGCTAAGCTTGCGGCTCGATCCCAATCAGGCCGAAGCCAGCAACATGCTCGGTGTCATCTACGCCGAGCAGGGCAATTATGGGCGTGCTCGCGAGGAATGGTCGGGATTGGTGCGTACCAAGCCGTCATACGAACCTGCGCAGGCCAATCTGGCCGCGTTGGATCGCCTTGAGCACGCCGGTACGAAGTCGGCAGGGCACGCCGACGAATTTGTGCACACACCCTGAAGCGGTGGGAGTTTTTTCGCTATGAAGTGGCCTTTGGGTTGGTGGCGGAAGTGGAGATTCATGATAACAGCGGCGCTGATAGCCGCGTGCGCCAGCGCTTTGACGCCGGCCACTCCTGCGTCGGCTGCTCATCGAAAACGGCATCACAAGACTCCTCGCACCGGCAAGCCGGTTCCGCTCTATCGCGGAGCGCTGCTCGAGGATGCCGATAGCGGCGCGGTGCTGTATGAACTGAATCCCGAGATGCAATGGCCGCCGGCGTCGATGGCCAAGATGATGCTGTTGCTGGTCGCCGACGACCAGATCAAGGCCGGCAAGGTTTCTCCCAACTCGCTGGTACCGATTTCCGCACACGCCGCCTCTACCGGAGGGACACGGCTGGGCCTGCGCGAAGGCCAGGTCTATCCGCTGCGCGAATTGATGAAGGCGGCCCTGATCAGGTCGGCGAATGACGCTGCGGTGGCGGTCGCGGAAAAAGTCGCCGGCTCGACCGACGCCTGCGTTCGCCTGATGAACCGGCGGGCGCGAAGCCTGGGCATGACCCATACGGTGTACAACACCGTCGATGGCCTGCCGCCGCGTCCCGCGCAAGACGTCGATTTTACCGACGCCTACGACCTCGCACTCCTGGGCCGGATCCTGATCAAGAACACCAACCTGCTGCAATGGTCCAGCCAGGAGGCGGCGCTGTTCGACAATGGTGAGGCGGTGCTTCACAACACCAACCATCTGATCGGCCATTTCGACGGATGCGACGGAATCAAGACCGGCTTCACCTATCACGCCGGCTTCAATCTGACCGCTACCGCCAAACGGGGCGATATGCGATTGATCGCGGTCGTGCTCGGCGCCCCGTCGAATCCCGAACGCTTCCGCCAGGCCGCGCGGATACTGCAATGGGGCTTCGATAACTACACCCGCGTCGCGATCATCAAGCGCGGCGCCCCGATACCTGCCCACGTCCAGGTAACCCAGGGGCCGCTTATCCAGCCGATCGCTGCCGACGACCTCAAAGTGGTGGTGGCGAAAAGCAGGATTCGGGATTTGAAGGTCGATTACGACGTGCCTGCTTCGATCAGTGGACCGCTTGCGGTCGGCGCGCCGCTAGGGCAAGTTATCGTGCACGAGGACACGCGCGTTCTGAGCAAGATCAGCGCGCTGAGTCCGGTAGCGGTGGGCGGTACGGAGCAGGTTGGCACCGGGACCTCCGCCGAAACGGCAAGAACAGCTAACGCGATACAGGTAACCAACGGACTGCCGGTCTATCACGGCGCGGCCGATGTCTGTTGTATGAATCAGCCACAGGTAGCCCGATGACAGAAGCTTCACGCAAACGCAACCGACGCAACCGGAAACTGGGCCGCAAACGGCGCACCAATTCGGTCCAAGTCATGGGGCGCAAGCGCCGGATACGGCGCAACCGCGTCCGCCGCAGCGCGTAAGCCTCGCGCCCGCCCGCCGATTAGCCCGCCGCGCCGGCGCGAATCGACGCTAATGCGATAGCAATCCCAGCCGCATGCGGCCGTAAAGCTCGCCCGAGGTATCGAAGTCGATGCTGGCGTGCTGGGCGCCGACGTTTACGTTGCGAAACGCGGCCTGAAGCGGCGAGGTATCGTAGACTCCGTGCGCTCCCGATCCCGAGAACAGGCGCGATACCGAGCGTCGGCAAAGCTCGGCCGCATAGGCTGCCTGCCACTTGACCCGCGCGCGATAGCCCATGTCGGTCGCGCCTTCCCCGGAATCGGACACCTTCGTCATGACGTCTGCCGCGTCGCGGATTAGAAACTCCGCACATTGCAGCTCCAGCGTCGATTCGGCCAGCCGGATCTGCGTCGGACCGTGTTCGGCCTTGCGCGCGCCGGTGACGATGACCCTCCGCTCCCTGGTGCGTTCGACGAATTTCTCCAGCGCGAATTTCGCCGAACCCAGAACCGCCGACGGCACCGACGTCGACAACATCGAATCCGCCGACACCCGGTAAAGATTGGTCGCGTGGTTCAGCGTATGCGGCGACGATCCCTTCATCAGCTCGCGCGTATCGACAGCCATGTGCGCGGGCACGAACAGATCCTTTGCGATCACATCCTTGCTGCCGGTGCCCTCCATGCCGAGCACATGCCAGGTGTCGTCGACGATAATCTGTTCGCGAGGCACCACCACGTGCACGCCCGGCCCGCCGCGCTCCGCGTCCGCGCATCCGAGGATCACCCAGTCCGAGCGATCCACGCCGCTGCAAAACTGCCAGCGCCCCTCCACGCGATAGCCGCTCTCGACGGCGCGCGCCTTGCCCTGCCATGCGAGCGTGCCCGATACCAGCCCGTCATGCCCGCCGCCGAAGACCTCTTCCTGCGCGCGCTCGGGCCACGCGCCCATGCAGAAATGATGCGCCCCCATCACCATCACGATCCATCCGCTCGAAGGGCACACCTGCGATACCGCGGTGACGGTATCGTACTGCACGCGCAGCGGCATTTCGTAACCGCCCACCCGCGCGGGCTGCACGATCCTGAACAGCCCCGCCTCGACCATCGCCTTCATGCTTTCAGGTACGACGCAGCGCGCATCGACGCAGGCCTGCCCGTTCGCCGCGAGAACGGGAGCGATCGCACCCACCCGCCGCGCGAGTTCCTCTGGAGACGGTTTCGAGGTTCCTGCTCGTGTCGCCATCGGATCACTTCCGGACCGTGAGTCTGGCTCCGCATAACATGCCCCACTTTCAAATCCAAGATGCTGATACCCGGCCGATGCCTGTCCCCCGCCCTGTGAATTAAGTGCGCGCACCAAATTTGCAGCCGCCGCCGTGCTCGAATATCCTGATTCGAGTCTTCCAGTCGCGGCGATTTTCATGAACGGAGTGAGCTTCTGGCAGGTCAATCGGTAATCGCGCTGATTCCCGCGCGCTACGGCTCGAGCCGTCTGCCCGGCAAACCGCTGAGCGAGATCGCGGGAGTCCCGATGGTGGTGCGGGTGTGGCGCCAGGCTATGCTGGCGCGCTCGATCGACCGCGTCGCCGTCGCCACCGACGACGCTCGTATCGTCGACGTGGTCAAGGCCGCCGGAGGCGAGGCGATCATGACTTCGAGCGAGCATCCCAGCGGTACCGACCGAATCGCGGAGGCGGCGCGCAAGCTCGCGGCCGATATTTATCTCAACCTGCAGGGCGACCTCCCGTTCATCGAGTCCGCCGACCTCGACGCCCTGGCGGCGGCGATGAGAGCCGATCCGGCCGTGGCGATGGCGACGCTGGCCACGCCAATAACCGGACCAGAAGAATGGCACAACCCGAATGTGGTAAAAGTAGTATGCGATGAACGCGGCGACGCTCTGTACTTCTCGCGCAGCCCGATACCTTATGCGCGCGACGGCGGGATACCGCCGCAGGCGCGCCGGCATATCGGGGTCTACGCTTACCGCCGCGACTTCCTGCAGCGCTTCGCCACGCTCGAACCGGGAGTGCTGGAGATGATCGAAAAGCTCGAACAGCTGCGAGCGCTCGAACGCGGCTACCGCATCCGCGTGGTAGCTTCCGTGAAGCCCTCGCTTGAGGTAGATACTGCCGAAGACTTGGCCCGCGCTTGCCAGATAGCGTCGGGAATCGAGCGCGCCGGTGGGAGGTGACTGTGGAACCGAATAAGACCAAGTTTATCTTCGTAACCGGCGGCGTGGTCTCGTCGCTCGGCAAGGGACTGGCGGCAGCTTCGCTGGGCGCGCTGCTCGAAGCGCGTGGCCTCAAGGTCACCCTGCTCAAGATGGACCCGTACATCAACGTCGATCCCGGCACGATGAGCCCGTTTCAGCACGGTGAGGTGTTCGTCACCGACGACGGCGCGGAGACCGACCTCGATTTGGGCCATTACGAGCGCTTCGTCGAGACCCGGATGAGCCGGCGCAACAACTGCACCGCCGGGCAAATCTACGACACCGTGATCCAGAACGAGCGCCGTGGCGATTATCTTGGCGCGACGGTTCAGGTGATCCCCCACATTACCGACGAGATCAAGCATCGCATCATGGCGGCGGCCGAAGGCGCCGACGTGACCGTGGTCGAGATCGGCGGCACGGTGGGCGATATCGAAAGCCTGCCGTTTCTCGAAGCCATCCGTCAGTTCCGATGGGACTGCGGACGCGAGAACGTGCTCTACATCCATCTGACTCTGGTGCCGTTCATCGCCTCGGCGGGCGAGGTCAAGACCAAGCCCACTCAGCACAGCGTCAAGGAGCTGACCGGCGTCGGCATCCAGCCCGATATCCTGCTATGCCGCAGCGAGCGCGCGCTCGATAAGGCGGTCAAGGCCAAGATCGCCCATTTCTGTAACGTCGAGATCAACTGCGTGATCGGCGCCCGCGACGTCGAAAGCATTTACGAGTTGCCGCTGACCTTGCACGACGAAGGCCTCGATCAGCGCGTGGTCGAGAAGTTGAACATCTGGACCGGCGCGCCCAACCTGACCAAGTGGCGGCGCATCGTAAAGACCGCGCAGAATCCCAAAGTCGGGGTCAACATCGCCGTGGTCGGCAAATACGTCAATCTGGTCGACGCCTACAAGAGCCTGCACGAAGCGATCGCCCACGGCGCGATCGCCAATCAGGCCAAGGTGACGATCGATTACGTCGACGCCGAGGAGCTGGAAAAAACCGATCCCGCGACGCGGCTCAAGGCCGCCCACGCGATTATCGTGCCCGGCGGCTTCGGCGATCGCGGAATCCAGGGAAAGGTCAACGCGGTGCGCTATGCGCGCGAGAACGGCGTGCCGATCCTGGGCATCTGCCTCGGCCTGCAGGTGATGGTGATCGAGTTCGCGCGTCACGTGCTCGGCCTCAAGGATGCCAACTCGCGCGAGTTCGACGCCAAGAGCCCCAATCCCGTGATCGATATTATGGAAGGGCAGAAGGACGTGACCCGCAAGGGCGCCACGATGCGGCTCGGCGCGTATCCCTGCGACCTCAAGCCCAATTCGCTGGCCCAGCGGCTCTACCATCGCCAAAAGATCAGCGAGCGCCATCGCCATCGCTACGAAGTCAACAACGCCTACCGCGACGCACTCGAAAAAGCGGGCCTCAAGGCGACCGGCGTCTCGCCCGACGGTAAGTTGGTTGAGATCATGGAGCTCGACGGCCATGGCTGGTTCCTTGGATGCCAGTTCCATCCCGAGTTGCGCTCGCGGCCACTCGATTGCCATCCCCTGTTCCGCGGTCTGATTCGAGCCGCGGTCGAGCGGCGCGCGGCCACAACCGAGCGCTCGAAAGTGAGAGAGCTGAGACCGGCCTCGTGAGTGTTGCGCAGGTAAAAGTTGGCGATGTGATATTCGGCGGCCCGGCGATGGTGCTGATCGCCGGCCCCTGCGTGATCGAAAACGAGGAGCATTGCCTGCGTCACGCGGACCGGCTCGCCGCGGTCGCGCGCCGCGTCGGCGTCGCGTTCGTGTTCAAATGCTCCTTCGACAAGGCCAATCGCACCAGCCATAAATCCTTTCGCGGTCCCGGCCTGCACGAAGGACTCAGCATCCTGGCCCGCGTCAAACGCGAATTTGGAATCCCGGTCCTGACCGACGTTCACGAAACCAGCCAGGTTGATGCCGCCGCGGGCGTTGCCGACGTCCTCCAGATCCCGGCGCTGCTGTCGCGGCAGACCGATCTGGTCATGGCAGCGGCTGCCACCGGTGCCGCGCTGAATCTCAAGAAGGGCCAATTCATGGCGCCGTGGGAGATGGGCGCGGTGGTCGCGAAGGCCGAAAGCGCCGGCAATCGGCGATTGCTGGTGACCGAGCGCGGCTTCTCCTTCGGCTACAACAATCTGGTCTCCGATCTCCGCTCGCTCGTGATCATGCGCGGCCTCGGTTACCCGGTAATCTTCGACGCGACCCACTCGGTGCAACTGCCCGGCGCCGGCGGCGAGTGTTCGCTCGGACAGCGCGAGTTCATCGCGCCGCTGGCGCGCGCCGCGACCGCCGTCGGCATCGACGGCGTGTTCATGGAGGTCCACGAAGATCCCGATCGCGCACTGAGCGACGGCTCGAACTCGTGCCCGTTGGATCAGGTCGAGAAGCTGCTCGAGAATCTGAAGAAGATCGACCACCTCGTCCGTTCGAGCGCTATGGCGGGCCTCGGTTGAGGCGGCTATAAAGAAGTCAAGAGCCCCGGCCCCAAGCCGCACGGTCTGACAGTCAAAGATAATGGCGAAGATGAGTCCCAGGCGAGTTGCCGCGGCGCTGGCGATTATGGGAGCCGCGACGCTGGCGGTGCTCGGTTTCTTCTCGGTCCGTGCGGTCATCCATCGCGACTCCAAAAAAGCGCTTAGGCAGGCGCTCGACCTGGTCCCGGGCGCGCTTCTGCACGCGCATAATTTCCACTGGACCCAGATGAAGGGCGATCACAAAGCGTGGGAACTTAACGCCAGCGAAGCCAGCTATTCCAATGACAAGACTTCGCTGGTACTGAACAACCCGGTACTCTCGATGGTCACCGAAGATGGCAAGACCCTGCTGCTGCACGCGGCAAGGGCCGATCTCAAGCTCAAGGGCGATCATATTGACCAGGCCTACCTCAGCGGAGGCCTGGATTTGACCTATGGCGATGTCAACCTTACCACCACCGAGGCGACCTTTTGGCCGGACCGCGATATGATCCAGGGGGCAGGCCCGGTTAAGGTCCGTATGCCGGGCTTTGACGTCACCGGCGTCGGATTGGAAGCGCATCCGCAGGCGCGTCTGTTCGCGCTGCAACATGAGGTGCGCACCGAAATTAAACGGGAGGCCAAAGGTGCCGGATCGAAGAAGTCTTGAAGGCTCGGCGACGAGCCAACACTTGAAGCGCGGATTCCGCGGACTGGTCGGCATCATGTTCGCGTGCGGCCTGATCTGTGCGCTCGCGTTCGCGATACCACTATTCGCTCAGACCAGTGCCGCCCCCGCTAGCGGAGAGAAGAAACCATCCGGCGAAGGCGCTGCACCGGTATCCGCCGGATCTTCAAAGTCGGCTGGTGGGACCGCGAAATCGGCAACTTCCGGCAAGAAGTCGAAAAAGGCCGAGAAGTCTGACACTGAAAGCGGCGCAAACCCGCTATCGTTCAGCACCGAGCATGGCCCGATCGACATCCGTTCCGACGCCCTGGATCTCGACTATAAAGCTCACACCGTTTTCTATCGCGGCCAGGTTCACGCTACGCAAGGCACCAGTTCACTCACGAGCGACACTCTGCAAGTGTTATACAACGGTGACTTCAAAGATCTTAAACAGGCGATAGCGACCGGCAATGTTCACGTATCACAAGGCGGGCGATGGGCCACCAGCGATCGGGCCGAACTCGATCAGGTGAATCACACGGTAATTATGACCGGTAACCCGGTTATGCATGACGGTCCGGATCAGGTGGCTGGAACTCGAATCCTGATATATCTTGATACTAACAAGAGCGTGGTCGAAAAAGCTCACGCGATCCTCTACCCGAATAAGTCGCAAGGCGGCGAGGACCACAAACCTAACGATCACGAGCACTGAGAAGTTATGGCGCTTGAGGCAAGGCTAGGACAGGAACTTCGGCTGCGGCAGCAGCTGGTGATGACGCCGCAGTTGCAGCAGGCGATCAAGATCCTGCAACTGGCGCTGCCTGAGCTCGAGATAGTGGTGCAGAAGGAGCTGGACCAGAATCCGATGCTCGAGCCGGTCGATCGCGCAGCGGAGCCGAACGGTGAGGCGGATTCCGGGGCCCACGCCGGCGACGGCGACTCCGCCAGCTCCTCGAACGAGAACGCTGATAGCGAGATGCCGATGTCGACGATCGAGCATGACGCCGCGCCTGAGGCCGCGCCGCTCTCCGACCTGGGCCCAGCCGATTCGCGCGACGCCGCGGTCGAACTCAAGGAGCTCGGCACACTCGACAAGCTCGACTGGCGTGAGTACCTCGAAAACTATTCCAATAACTGGCAGGACGGTAGCGTGGCTGACGACGCCGACGAGCGGCGGCTGGCGGTCGAAAACACGCTGAGCCGCAAGAGCTCGCTCGAAGACTACCTGATGTGGCAATTGCGGCTTTCGGGATTGAACGAAGCCGACCAGGCGATTGCCGCCACCGTCATCTACAACCTCAACCGCGACGGATATCTCGACACGCCGCTCGAAGAACTCGCCGGGCAGCTCGAATGCGAGGTCGGCGACGTCGAGCGCGTCCTGATGCGGGTACAGCGCTTCGATCCTCCCGGAGTGGCGGCGCGCGACTTGAGCGAGTGCCTGTTCCGCCAGCTCGCCAATCATGGCATGGAAGACTCGCTGGCCGCCCGCATCGTGAAGAATCACCTCGGGTTGCTTGAAAAGCATCGCTACGCTGAGCTCGCCAAGGTGCTCGGGGTTTCCACCGAACTCGCGCTCCAGGCGGCCAAGGTCGTAGCACTGCTGGAACCCAAGCCCGGACGCGATTATGGCGAGCAGCAAGCCGCCTACATCGTGCCCGACGTCTTCATCCATAAGCTGGATGGCGAGTACGTGGTTTCGCTCAACGAGGACGCCGCGCCGCGCCTGCGTCTGTCCGGCTACTATCAGCGCGTGCTGCGCGACAACAATGCCAGCGCGGAGACCAAGGACTATCTTCAGGAGCGGCTGCGCTCGGCGCGATGGCTGGTGAAATCCATCTATCAGCGCCAGCAGACGATTTTCAAAGTCGCCAATTCTATCGTTAAGTTCCAGCGCGGATTCTTCGACCACGGTATCAGCCATCTGAAGCCGCTGGTGCTGAAGGACGTTGCCGACGATATCGGCATGCACGAATCCACGATCAGCCGGGCCACTGCCAACAAGTACGCACACACGCCGCAGGGTATCTTCGAGCTTAGGTTCTTTTTCACTTCCAGCGTAAAGGGCGCCAGCGGGGAGGATGTGAGCGCCGAAACCGTTAAAGAGACCATCCGCAACATGGTGGCTGCGGAGGATCGTCATAACCCGCTCTCCGATCAGGCTATAGCCGAGGCTTTGCGCCGCGACGATGTGAATATCGCGCGTCGCACGGTGGCCAAGTACCGTCAGGCTCTGGGTATCCTGCCGTCGGCGGGGCGCAAGCATCCCGATTGACCTTGATACGGGAGGAAAGGGACTAGGCATAGGCATCATGAGCCTCAAGTCTTCGAACAGCCGGAAGAAGAAGTTGCGACGCGCCACGATACCGCCGACCGAGGTCAACGTGACGTTTCGTCATGTCGAGCCGACGGCGGCTATCCAGCAGTACGCGGAACGCAAGCTTGGACATATTTCAAAATTCCTCAAACGTGAGACCCAGGCTCATCTGATCCTTGAAGTCGATAAATATCGCCAGCGCGGTGAAGTGACGGTAAAATCAGGCCGTCTAGCGGTGTTTGCCGAGGCCGAAACCAAAGATCTCTATTCGGTTATCGACCTGTTGGTCGATAAGGTCGAACGCCAGTTGAAAAAAAATATCGACAAGGTCCAGGCCAAGAAAACGCGAGCGTCATCGACTGGCGAGGTGCTCACCGCCGCCGAGGAAGGATCTGAGTCGTCACCGCCCGCATCCGGCGCCAATCGCAGCTAGGGTGCTATTCTCCAGGGGGCGCATGAAACCGCTCGGCCATCGGGTACTCCATGGCCGCGCACGGCTGACAGATTACGCATGCGGCGGTTAGGTTGCGCGTGACGCTATACGCCGCCAATCGCGAGAACAGGATTTCCAATTACGTGAAATGAAAATTACCGACATCCTCACTTCCGAAATGGTGGTGCCTGAACTGAGCGCCGATAACAAACCTGACGTGCTCCGTGAACTGGCGACCCATCTATGTTCGAGCGTGCCAGAGGTTACACTCGACAAGGTGATCGGCGTGCTGACCGAGCGCGAGCGGATGGGCTCCACAGCGATCGGGGATGGGATCGCTATTCCCCACGGCAAGCTCAAGGGCCTCAACCGCATCATTGGCATCTTCGGGCGAAGCACCAAAGGCATCGACTTCGAATCGCTCGACGGCAAGCCCACTAATCTTTTTTTCGTGCTGGTAGCGCCCGAAGATTCGGCCAGCCTTCATCTCAAGGCGCTGGCCAGGGTTTCGCGCCTGTTCAAGGATGAAGCCTTTCGCATCCGCTTGCTCAAGGCTGCGGACGCCGCCGAAATCTACGGGTTGATCAAAGAAGAAGACGGCCGCTACTGAAATGCCGCCGCTGCGCCCATCCAAGCCCGTGAATTCGAGTTCGCGGTAGATGGCGAACGAGATGCGGCTGATCATCGTGAGCGGAGTTTCGGGCTCTGGCCGTGTCTCCACGATGCGCGTGCTCGAAGACCTGGGTTTCTATTGCGTCGATAACCTGCCTGTTGCGCTTGCACCCAATGTTTTGACGCTTGCCACCGGCCGCGATCCGACGCTCAAGCGGGTCGCCTTGGGTATCGACGCGCGCGAGCGCCTGTTCTTTCCCGAATGGCCGCGAGTATTCACTGAGCTCGAGCGTCAGGGCTTCCACCCCGAGGTTCTGTTCCTCGACGCCTCCGATGAAGTGCTGGTGCGTCGCTATTCGGAGACCCGCCGCCCGCATCCGATGGCCGAGAGCGGCGCCACCGTCGCCGAGGGGATCCGCCGCGAGCGGTTGGCGCTCGCCGAGATGCGTGAGCGCGCGAATCGGATCATCGACACTACGATGCTTACCGTTCACGAATTGCGCGAGGTGGTGACGGCTGCCGTGATGGGCGCCGATAGCGGCAAGCGGATGGTGATCGCGCTGGTCTCTTTCGGCTACAAGTACGGGACGCCGGTCGGCCTCGATTTGATGCTCGACGCGCGCTTTATCCCGAATCCGTTCTTCGTCCCGGAGCTTAAAGGACTCGACGGCCGCTCTGCTGAAGTCCAGCGCTACGTGATGGCGCAGCCACAGGCGCAGCGCTTTATCGACGAGGTTACGCGCCTGCTCGACTTCCTGATCCCGCTCTATCGCAAGGAGGGCAAGAGCTACTTGTCGATCGGTCTGGGATGCACCGCCGGAAGGCATCGCTCGCCCGTGCTGGTGCAGGAACTGGAGGCTCGTCTTCGCGCCAGCGGCTTCGACGCCCAGTTACGCCATCATGATATAGCGCGCTGAGCCTGCTTGCGTGGGAGCGGGTACGGCACGCGGGTTGCGAAAAAAAAGCAACCCCCGTGCCGTACCCGCCCGGGAAAAGAAAACCAAACGACTAGCAGCTCACCACCCAATATCGATTTGTCCAGCTTTTACGCCATCTCGAGCTTCTCGACTTTGTCCGCTTTCTCCGGCTTTTCGGCGCGCTCGGGACGGCCGCCGCCGTTGCGTTCGCCCTTGTCGCGGCCGCCGGGGATCGTATGGCCGCTGGTCAGCACTTCGATAAACTTGCGCACCGCCGGTGACAGTTCGCGCCCGCGCTTGTGGATTATCGCGAGCGGCCGGCTGAACGTGCCCTCTTCGAATTCCACGATCTTGAGCGTGCCGCGCGCCGCCTCATGCTCGACCGGCGCGCGTGGCACGATCGCCACTCCAAGCCCGATTTCGATCGCACGCTTGATGGTCTCGATATTGTCGAACTCCAGCGCGTATTGCGCCTTGACGCCGTGATTGCGCAGGATTCGATCGGCTGCCTTGCGCGTCGGGATATCGCGTTCGAAGCCGACGAAACGCTGGCCCTCGAGTTGGCGGAGGCTTATCTTGGCTTGTTTCGCCATCGGATGGTCGGGCGGCACCACCAGTACCAGTTCGTCGTGGCGGAACGGGATCGTCATCACCTGGCTGCGTTTTGAAGGATAGGCCACCACGCCCAAATCGATCTTGCCCTCGATCAGGTCTTCGTAAATCTTGTTCGAGCGCAGGTACTCCAAGTGTACGTTCACCGCTGGATAGAGGCGCAGGAATTCGCTCAAATAACGCGGCAGTTCGTGCAATCCAACGCTGTAAACCGTTCCCACCCGGATCGATCCGGCCACTACCGAACCGATTTCGCGCAGCCGGTTCTCGAACTCCAGGAATCGCCGCACGATCTCTTTGCCCGAATTGTACAGGATCTGGCCCGCGGCGGTGGGTTTGACTCCAGCGCGTCCGCGTTCTATCAGACGACAATCGTACTTGTCTTCCAGGCTCCGGACCTGCTGGCTTACGGCCGATTGAGTGACGAAATTTTGCGAGGCGGCATAAGAAAAACTACCGCTCTCAATGATGTCGCAAAAAACCTTGAGCGTCTCGATATGCATCTACTATACCTGCCCCTTCATAAGCCTAACTGATATGGTTTAATCTGGCAAGAAGAAGCACGGCTAAATTAATCGTGGTTTCCAATCGCCGGGGGCGGTTATCAACGCTATTAATAAACCAGTAAACGGCTAATTTCGCCAGGATTCTTCTTTAAGATGGACTTTCGCTAATGCCGATGATATCGGAGGCGGGTTAAGGTTTTCCACAACCGTACGCAAAGGGAGTCGCTATGCCCGATTTGTTAAAAGATCTCGATTATTTCAATCTCGACGAACACCTTTCCGACGAAGATAAGATGACGCGGCAAACCGTCAAGCGCTTCGTCGAGCGTGAGGTGATTCCCAAAGTCGAGCGCCATTTCGCCGACGGAACTTTTCCCGCCGATTTGATCCCGCAGATGGCCGAATTAGGTTTCTTCGGCGCGAACCTCAAGGGCTACGGATGCGCCGGGATGAACAATCTGGCTTACGGTTTGATTATGCAAGAACTCGAAGCCGGAGATTCGGGTCTGCGTTCGTTCGCTTCCGTGCAGAGCGCCTTATCTATGTACGCAATTTATGCCTTCGGCTCCGAAGAGCAGAAGCAGCGCTACTTACCCGGGATGGCGCGCGGCAAATTAATCGGATGCTTTGGCCTCACCGAACCCGACCACGGATCCGACCCGGGCGGGATGGAGACGCGGGCGCGGCGCGACGGCACCGGATGGGTGCTCAATGGAACCAAACGATGGATAACCAACGGCTCGATCGCCGACGTCGCGATCGTGTGGGCCAAGATCGACGAAGGCTTCACCGGCTTTCTGGTCGAAAAGGGCAAGCAAGGCTTTAGCACCCCGAATATCCACGGCAAGTTCTCGATGCGCGCCTCGATTACGTCGGAGTTGATTTTCGAAGACGTGAAGCTAAGCGACGCGGATCGGCTGCCCGGAGCGCGCGGCCTCAAAGCGCCGCTCGCGTGCCTTACCCAGGCGCGCTACGGAATCGCCTGGGGCGTGATCGGCGCGGCGCGCACCTGCTATCAGTGCGCGCTCGATTACACGAAATCGCGCAAGCAGTTCTCGCGCCCGCTAGCCGGCTATCAACTGGTTCAGAGCAAGCTGGTCGAGATGCTGACCGAGATCACCAAGGCGCAGATGGTCTGCCTGCGATTGGCTCAGCTCAAGGACTCGGACCAGTTGCGCCCCGAGCACGTCTCTTTCGCCAAGCGCAACAATGTTAACGAGGCGCTGAAGATCGCTCGCGTCGCGCGTGACATGCTGGGCGCCAACGGCATTGTCAACGAGTACCCGATCATCCGTCACATGCTGAATCTCGAGACCGTGAATACCTACGAAGGTACCTTCGACGTTCACACGCTGATCCTCGGCCGCGACATAACCGGCGAGTCCGCTTTTGATTGATTGTCCGCCGTCCCTTCGCCCGTTCAAACCGAGCGGGCGAAGGGACAGCATAGGGTCCGAACGCTAATTACGCGAAGCGTTCTTCGA
This sequence comes from Binataceae bacterium (SeqCode), assembly GCA_050010455.1. Lineage (GTDB taxonomy): Bacteria > Desulfobacterota > Binatia > Binatales > Binataceae > DATJOQ01. The sequence goes on from JBEKLA010000059.1 coordinate 20,422, forward strand.
AGACAGGTCTAGATTCCCGCCAGGATGCGCGCGTAGGCGGCGACGCTCTTGAAATCGTACTCGCGATAAGCCTGCAGCTTCTCCGCTTCGAAGCCGCCCTCGGCGTGCACCGCCAGCACTTCCTGATAGGCGCCGTAATCCGACGCGGTAAGATCCGCGATCATATTGATCAGGCGCAATCGCCGCTCGGCGTCGTATCCCTTGCGTCCGCCGAGATACTTGAGCACGTAGCCGCTGGTCGCCTCGCTGGTCAGGTCCTCGGCGGCGGGAGCCGTCACCAGCAGCGCGCCGGTCAAATCCTGCACGATCTGCACCGCCTGATGATAGTTGTGCGCGAAATGAAACTTGGCGACGTTGGTCATCAGCGTGTTCGGCACCGCGATTCCGTACTCGAGGGTGCAGGTCTCGGCGGCGCGCTCGATTAGCCCGCGCACCATCGTGTGATAGGCGGCGAGATGGGTAAGCTTGTCGCGCACGTGGCTGGCGGCCAGGATGCCGTTGGCCTCGGCCACCGCGTAGCCGGCGCCCGCCAACGCCTCCATCAGCGGCAGCTTGTAGGAGACCGCGGTGAAGCGATGGAAGCGCACGAACGTCAGCGCCAGCAGCCCCGCGAACTCGACCTCGCCTTGCAGGAAAATCCGATCCTTGGGCACGAACACGTCGTCGAACACGGTCAGCGTCTCCATCATCTTGTGGCGCGCGCTGATCGGATGCTCGATCGGATTTTTCTTGCTGCTGCCGTGGGTGGCGGAGATCATCTTCACGCCCGGCGCATTGGCCGGAACCGCGAAGGCGACCGCGTAGGCCTTGTCCTCGGGCTTCATCGCGCGCGTCGGCAGCACCACGATTTCGTTGCTGTTGGTCGAGACCGAGGTATGGATCTTGGCGCCGCGCACCACGACCCCGTCGCTGCGCTCCTCGACGATCCGCACGTAGTAATCCGGATGGTCCTGCGCGGAGGGACCAAGCGAGCGATCGCCCTTGACGTCGGTCTGCGCGACCGCCATCGCCAGATCGTTGTCACGGCAGTAGCGATGATACTTCTGAATCCGTTCCAGGTACTCGGGCTTGCCCTTGGCTGCCATCTGGCCGCCGATCACGTTCAGTGCGAGCAACGCGTCGGTGCCGATCTCCTTGATCAAGATAACCAGGGTCGCGGCCTCGCGGGTCGAGGCAGCGATCAGCTCGCTGCGCTTGAGCAAATCGGCGCCGGTCTTCGGTATATGGTAATAGCGGCTGTATTCGTTGGAGCCCTCGCGTATGACCGCTAGATCACGAAAGCGCGGGTCCTCCGCCATCTTGTAATCGATAGAAGCGTGCTCGATCGCAAGCCCGATCACCGGATGGGCGTTAACGTCGGGAACTTTCTCGCCGCGAAAATAGACCGCACGGCCGTCCCGCAATGAATCCTTGTATTGTTCGACAGTCTTAAGGGGCATCTGACTCTCCAGCTCGCATTGAATGATCTCGGGTGCTTCGTTTGGCGAGCATTTATTGCGCGTAACTATAGGGCACACATCGCGGCGGTGTCCATCCCGCGGCCGCGGGATGGACAGCCGCCGGACCATCGCCGTGCCGGCGATGGTCCGCGGTGGC
>JBEKLA010000060.1:0-17873 GCA_050010455.1 Binataceae bacterium (SeqCode)
ATCGATGAATCCGGGGACGACGTAATCGTCTCCGCCGTCCGCGGATGCTTCGATTACTTCGATACGATCAGAAAAGCCCACTCGGCCGCGAAATTCGACGCCGTCCGGACCAGCGACCAACCCACGAAGCTCGTTGATTGGCACGAGACGCGGATTGCCCTCAGTTCGCGCCGAAGCGCTCCGCGAGCAGGCGTGAAAATCGCGGCAGATAGATGAGGTCGAAAACCTCATCCTTGCCCGGGAACATCGCGACCGCCGCCGCCTTCAGCGCCTGCACATGCGCCCAGCCTTGTTCGAGGGTCAGGCAATCGTCCTGCGCGATAAGCGCGGTGGTCAAATCGACCAGGATGCGCAGGCGGCGAATCATTTTATGTTCGTTGAGAAGTTCAGCGGCGCGATTGTCATCACTCATATAGCATCTCACCGCGATGTTCTAAGCTTGGCGCCTATGCGGCTCGGCACCGACCCGCGCCTGGAATCGAGTCCGCTGCCAAGCGCTATGATTATACCATCGCGAGGCTTTATCGACACGCCGCGGGGACTTGTCTCCGCGTGCGGCGGATGCCAACCTCGATCGCACAATGGCATCGGCACGTCTCAAGGGCAGCTTCATCTACTTGGCCAACGCCGTTCACGACATGACCGGCAACTGGACGGTCATAGCGCTCGCGCTCGCCCCGCTAGCGGCTGCTGCGTCACTGTGCCTGTTGCCCGAGGCGTTGAATCTCCAACATGAATTGACGCAATCTTTCGAAGGGGGCATGCACAGCGTCGGCTGGCATCTGGCGCAGACCCCATACGCGCCTTCCAGCAACCCGTTGCCGCCCCTATTTCCCGAGTGGGAAATACGCGTCCTCGATCTGATGTTCGCGCTCGTCACGTATACCTCCAATCTGTTGGTGCTATGCACGCTGGCCCGGATTCAAGCCGGCGTTCGCGAGTCCAAACTGTTCGACGAAGTGGTCGCAATCTATCGCCGCGCACTGCACCTCCTGCTCTCCTTCCTTTGGATTGGCGCGCTTCAACTCCTGGTCACGGTGGTCGGCTTCGTGCTGTTGGTCACGCCCGGCTTCCTGGCCTTCATCTTGTTCTACGCACCACCGGTGATCGAACTACCGCCACTAAAGCTGCTGCTCCTTCCTGCACTCCTGGTTTTCATATGGCTCTACTTCGCTCAGTACGCGCTGGTATTCGATAACCGGCGCGGATGGGCGGCGTTGCTTTACAGCCGCGAGCTGATGAGAGGGCAGTTCTTCAAGGCCGCCACTCGGGTGGTGGTGTTTCTGGCGGTGTGGTCCGGTTATAACTCGTGGTCGACTTTGGTTTTTGTTGGCGTCGGCTTCGTTTTGAGTTTGCTGGCAATTACCGCCGGAACATTCTGGGTGGCGGTCATATTCGTGTTGGAAGTGGTCTGGACGTGTGTAACCTACGCGACGACCGCGTTCTTCTATGCTGCCGGAGTTCGCCTCTATCAGGACCTCAACGCGATGATGCGCGAGCGGATCGCGCCCGCGGCCGAGATGGTATTGCCCGCGACCGCGCCGCTTAGCGATAAGATCCGCGCCTGACGCGCGCGCCCGCGCGAACCGATTATCTAAACCAAACGCGCCAGTGCTCGGATCGCGACTTGAAGCGCGGGCAGGCCGATCTGCTTGAGCGCTTTAATTTCGGAGATCAGACTCTGTGCTGTGTCGAGCGCACGTTCGTGAGCGTTTGTCATCCGCAGCAAGGCGTCTTGCGCATCGCCGCCGCCATGATCGATTAGCGCGGCGCGGGTCAGCCTGGCGCGCGATTCGAGCAACTCGCAGCCGAGTTCCTGCGCGGCGCGCTGCTCCCATCGATCGTCGCTGGCGCTCGTCTCGATAGCTCGTTCAAGCACCGCGAAATCGATTATCTCGCCCAGCCCGAAATAAACCGCCGCGACTGACCCCAGGCTCGAACCCGATTCCAGGCTGACGCTGATAACGTTCAGCAGATGATTGGCGAAGGCCAGGCGCGCCATTTCAAGCGCCGGTTCCTCCGCGTGGCCGGCAGTTCGCAGTTCGCGATAAACCGCTTCGAGCCGCTCGCGCTCCGGCCCCGCCAGATAGGCGTCGAACTCGCTGATGATCAAGGCTAGAGCCGGTTTGAAACGCTCGACCGCCTGCGCGATATCGAGGCCGGCTAGCGCGCGCGTGGTAAGCGCCCAGCAGGTGGCGCGATCGACAGCGCGCCCCAGCGTCAGGATCGCGCTGGTCTCGGCCTCGACGCCCAGCTCGCCCGCGGCGTCCTTCAACTTCTCGACCCGATCGTGGAAGTCCACCATATCGGCCGCGATCAGCCACGTGCGCACCGCGGTCTCGAAGTCCACGTTGTGGTCGCGGGTGAGGCAGAAGATGAAAGTCGAACCCATGCTGTCGACCAGCTCGTTGACCAGCTCGGTCGCGATCAGCGCGCGCCGCAGCGGATGTTGCGCCACCTCGGCCGCCATCGCGGCGGCGATTCGAGGCGGGAAGTATGGCATCAGGAAGCGTTTGATCATGTATGGCTGGCCGATCAGCTCCGTGCCGTCCAGGCGCTTGCTCAAATCGATCTTGGTGTAAGCGCTCAGCACCGCCAGCTCGGGCCGGGTCAGGCCGGGGAAGCGCCGGCGCCGCTCGGCGAGATCCTCGTGGCTCGGCAGCGCCTCCTCGTGACGGCGCAGCAATCCGCGATTCTCGATCGCGGTCAGGTGATCGCGGAACGCGGTCAGAGTGCGGCTGCGAATCTGCTCCAGGCTGAGCGAAAGCACCTGATCGCGGTTGTGCCGCAGCACTTGCCCCACCTCTTGGTCCGCCGCGTCCTCGAGCATCCGATTTCGATCCTCGAGGCTGAGCGTGCCGCGCTTGAGCGCGGGCTGGAGCAGAATCTTGAGATTGACCTCGTGATCCGACAAGTCGACTCCGGCCGAGTTGTCGATCGCGTCGGTGTTGATGCGGCCGCCGCCCAGCGCGTACTCGATTCGCGCCTTCTGCGTGAATCCCAGGTTGCCGCCTTCGACCACGATTTTGGCGCGCAACTCGTTGGCCGCCACGCGGCATGCGTCGTTGGCATGGTCGCCGACCTGCGCGTCGGTCTCGTCGCTGGCGCGGACGTAGGTGCCGATACCACCGTTGTAAATCAGATCGACGCCGGCGAGCAGAATCGCGCGCACCAGGCTGTCGCCGTCCAGCTCTGCCGCCTCGATACCCAGCGCCGCGCGCGCCTCGGCGCTCAACGTGATTCGCTTCTGGCCGCGGCGGAACACGCCGCCGCCCGCGCTGATCAACGCTGGCGTGTAGTCCGCCCATTGCGAGTTGGGCAGTTCGTACAGGCGCTTGCGCTCGGCGAAGCTTGACGCCGGATCGGGATTCGGATCGATGAAAATGTGGCGATGGTCAAAGGCTGCTATCAGCTTGGCGTTGGCGGATTGCAGCAGGCCGTTGCCGAAGACGTCGCCCGACATGTCGCCGATTCCGACGATCGTGGCCGGCGCCCCGCGCTGCGGATCACGGCCCATCTCGCGCAGATGCCGCTTGGCCGATTCCCACGCGCCCCGCGCCGTGATCCCGAACTTCTTGTGATCGTAACCGTGCCGGCCGCCCGAGGCGAAAGCGTCGCCCAGCCAATAGCCGCGCGCGCCCGCGAGTTCGTTGGCGAGGTCCGAGAACTTCGCGGTGCCCTTGTCCGCCGCGACCACCAGATAGGGCCCGTCATCATCCAGCACCTTGACCTGCGCGGGACGAACCACTTCGCCATCGGCCAGATTGTCGGTCAGATCCAGCATCGCGCTGATCAAAGTGGTGTACGCCTCGACGACGTCGGCAGGCTCGATCGTCTGCCCCGGGCGGGGCCTGACGATAAAGCCTCCCTTGGCGCCGACCGGAACGATGATCGCGTTCTTCACGGTCTGCGTCTTCATCAAACTCAGAATCTCGGTGCGATAGTCGTCGAGACGATCGCTGAAACGAATTCCGCCGCGCGCGATTTTGCCCGCCCGCAGATGGCATCCTTCCATACGCGCGCTGTTAACGTGGATTTCGTAAAGCGGAGCGACGTCCGGCAGGTTCGATATCTTGCCGCTCTCGAACTTGAGCGCGATATACGGCACCGCCGCCGTGACGGGCTGGAAATAGTTGGTGCGAGTCGTCGCCTCGACCATCGAGAGCAGGGCCCGCGCGATGCGGTCGTCAACGATATTGTCGACCGCGCTCAGCCGCTCGAGATAGGCGGCGCGCGACTCCTCGATCCGATCTGGCGGAGTTTCCATCGCTGGATCGAGTCGCACGGCAAACAGACCAATCAGTCGGCGCGCGAGCTCGGGATGGAGCAGAAAGACGCGGCGCAAGGCGGACGGCGCCGGCCCCAGTTTCATCTGGAAGGCAGCGGCCAGATACGCGCGAATCAGCGCGACCTCACGCCAGGAGAGCGCTGCGCTAAGTGTCAGCGCGTCCAGTTGATCGTTCTGGGCCAGTCCGCCGCGCACCGCGGTCAGGGCCTCCGCCAGCAAGCCCACGCCCGGCATTTCGGCGAGCGGCTGCTGCGCGGCGCCTTGCACTACGAAGGCCTGAACGAAAACCCGCACGGTTTTTCCCGCGCGCAGCAACGTCAGTTCGTGGGCGACTTCCGATAACACGCGGATCGCGAAGTTCTGCAACAGCGGCATCAACTCCGACAGCGCCGGCGCCTGACCGAGTTCGTACATCCGCAATTCGCTGCTGTTCTCCGCCGCGCCCTCGGCCCCGGGCGGATAGATCGCGGCGCCCGCCGGCCGCCGCGACGCCAGCATCGCCTCGATCTGCTCGACATCGGCAACCGCGCGGCTGACCTCGGTGCTGGCTTTGTAAGCCGCACCGAAGGCCGCGCTGTACTCGCCAGCCAGCGGCAGCCCGCGCGCTTCGCCCATTCGCTCGCTCAATTGATGATGCAGCCGTTCCTCCCAGCTTTGAGCGAGTTCGACCACCTCGCGTTCGAGCCGCGACATCAAAGCCGGGGTTGGTGCCGCGGCGGCGAACGCGAAATGCAGGCGCGCCGTGTAATCGCCAATCGCGAGATGGCGGTAAAGCGGCGCTCCTTCGAGCTGGCGCGCGAGCGCCTCCTCGATCCGGGCCTCGACCTCGGACGAGAAACGCTCGCGCCGCATCATCACGATCATCACCACCATGCCGCGCAGGCTGTCGGCGCAAACGTAAACGCTGACGCGGTCTTCGCTCATGCGGTCGAAAATAAAATTGATCTCTTTGCGCAGCTCGGCCGCTGACGCGCGGAACAGCTCCTCTTTCGGAAAGCTGTTGAACGTCGCCACCAGCTCCTTGAAGTCGTGCGATCCGGGCAACGCGTGCTCGGCTTCGAGCACCTCCTTGAGCTTGGCGCGCAGAATCGGAACGTACTGGGCTTCTTCGGCCGCGGCGGTGCTGGTGAACAATCCAAGGAAGCGATCGAACGCCACGGTCTGGCCGCGCGAATCGACACGGCGCAGCGCGATATCGTCCATCGGCTGGCAGCGGTAGACTTCGGAGACGGAGCGCGTCTTGCCCACCACCAGCGTTGATCCTGCAACCGCGAAATCGCGCAGCGGCTCGCTCAACACTTCGAGGCTCTGCGGATATTCAAACCGCGAGCGCTCTTCGGCGCGCAGGATGCCGAGCCCCGAGCCCGGTTCGAGCGCAAGCAGGCGGCGGCCGTCCGATTCGCCGACCGTATAGCGGCGATAGCCGAGAAACACCAATCCGTCCTGCACCAGCCAGCGCAGGAACTCGCGCACCTCGATAAGCTCGCGCGCGCCCGCCAGTTCGTCGCAGATCGCCATCGCCCGCGCCGTCATCGCCGGCGTATCGCTGTTTACCTGCAGCAGAAGTTCGAGCCGCCGCTTCAGCCCAGCCTGGATTTCGCGCAGCAGTTGGCGCGGTATCGTTTCGATCTCGACATGCACGAACGATTCCGCGCGCTCGCCGGCGCTTGCGCTCTCGAGGCTGAGCAGCCTTCCCCCGGCGTCGCGGCTTACGCGCACGATCGGATGGAGCAGCAGGCGAATCGGCACGTCGACCTGATGAAAGAACTCGCGCACGGTGGCGACGATGAACGGGCAATCCGCCATCGCGCTCTCGATCGCGGTCAATGACTGAACGTCTCCGGTATCGGCGACGTGACTGCTGACTCGGACCTGAACCGGTTCGCTTCGCATCGAGAAAAAATCGAACGCGCTTTGCGCCAGTTCGAGTTGCGTGTGCCCCGGCATCCGCTGCGCGACGTCGGCCGGGATACGCGCGAACAGTTGTTCGGCGAAAACCGCCAACCGTCGTGCCGACTCGGGTGCCGATCCCTTTTCGATCAATTCCTGGAGATTTTCGCTGAAGGACAAGCCAGCCTCCCCCGGCCACGCCAACGTCGGCCGCTAATCATTATAGGTCGGTGCGATAAGTGCGGCTATCGGCGGTTGGTGCCGGCGCGCCGCGTCGCATAAACTTGAGCGGCGTTAGCGCAACTCCGCGATGCCGCAACTTGAAATCGAAACCATGACCATCGGGCCCTTCGGCGTCGGCCATCTCGACGGCAAGACCGTGATGGTGCCCAACGTCGCGCCCGGCGACCTGGCCGAAGTGCGGATGAAGTCCGAGCGCCGCGATTACTCCGTGGCCGAGGTCGAGCAAATCGTGCGGCCCGGACCCGGCCGGCGCCATCCGCCCTGCCCGTTCATCCCGCGATGCGGCGGATGCGACTGGCAGCAGATTTCGTATCCGGCGCAACTCGAACTCAAAGCGCGTCTGATCGCGGGCGAACTTGGCCGCGTCGCCGGCGCGGCGGTGAGCCCTGAGAATCTGATCGAGCCGGCTCCGGCGGAGTTCGGTTACCGCTCGCGGATTCGGCTCCAGGCCGGAGCGGGCGGCAGATTGGGGTTTCACGAATTCGGCAGCGATCGGATTGTCGAGATCGATCGATGCCTGGTGGCGGAAGACGGGATCGATCTGGAATCGGCGCGCGCGCTCGCAATCGCATTGGGCCGGCGATGCCGCGAAATCGAAATCGTGAATCGCGCTGGCGGCCAGATACTGGTTGCCTACCTCGATAAGCCGCCGGCGCCGAAAGAGGTCGCGCGCGCGCAACAAATTCTCGATCGCGATCGGGCGCCCGCCGGAGTCGTGCTGCGCGCTCCGCGCTCGCGTCTGGCGCTCGGCGATACGATGACCTCGGTCGCGCTCGAAGATGGCCTCACGCTTGAGCTTGAGGCCGACGCCTTCAGCCAGGTGAATCACGCGCAGAATCGCAAGCTGATCGCGATTGCGATGGAGATGGCGGGAGTCGAGCGCGGAACCGTGATGCTCGATCTGTTCTGCGGTGCGGGCAACTTCAGCATCCCGGCCGCCCATCGAGGCGCCGACGTCCTCGGAGTTGATACCGACCCGGTCGCGATTGCGGCGGCGTCGCGCAACGCCGATCGATTGGGACTTGCTTCGGCGCGGTTCGTCGCGATGGAGGCGGCCGAGATGGCACGGTTCCTGCGCCGGGCGGGATACCGGCCGCAGGTCGCGATTCTCGATCCGCCGCGTTCGGGAGCGCGCGAATTGATCACGCTGCTGTGCGAGCTGCATCCCGCGCGCGTGATTTACGTTTCCTGCGACGTCGCAACTTTGGCCCGCGATTTGCGCATCCTGCTCGGCGGGGGCTACAAACTCGATCGCGTGCGTGCGCTGGACTTCTTTCCCAACACCCACCACGCGGAGATTGCCGCCTGCTGTGCTTGACTAAGCTATTACCCGCCCCTATTGTAAGGGTAGTCTCCGGTTACTTTTCCCGTTAGAGGCGTGCGCGATACATGGCTAAGCAGGAAAAGTCTCCGCGTCCCAAGATAACAATTATCCCGGGCCGCGGCGTCTCTCAAACTATCAATTATCTCCTCGAAGACCGGGACGATTTGGAATGGATCATCGCGGTCGGCCGAACCAAGAACGGGGAGTTGTTTTTCTATGATACCGGCGGCGATATCGTCGAGGACCTCGGCACCCTCGAATATCTGAAGGCGCGTATCGTGCGCGCCCACTTCGGCGACGAATACGAATAGGTCGGCGCCGGGCTGAAGCCCGGAGCTAAGCATTCTCTCGCGGCGGGATCGCGAAGATCTTGCCGTCTGCGGTTTCGAGCGGCACCCGCAACAGGAATTTCCCACAGGCGCTCGCCGGTCCGGCGACGCATTCGCCGGTCTCGGGCTCATAGTAGGCGCAATGCGTCTGGCACATTAGATAGCGCCCATCCTCGGCGAAGAACTGATTATCCACCCAGTCCATCGCCATCGGCACGTGGCGGCATCGATTGACATAAGCGTGGAACGTTCCGCGATAATTGATGATGAAGCATTCCTCATCAATGCCGCTGATTGGCAGCAGGAACTTGCTCGATTCTCCCGGTTTGAGCTCGCCAGTCCGGATAACGAAGTAACGGGGGGACTTGCTCGCGGCCGTCTGGCGGACAGGGCGCCGGCTCAGCTTGCCGCGATTACGCTGCTTCGCAGGCATCCGATACGCTCGATCTCGACTTCAACCACATCGCCGATCTGCATCGGCCCCACACCCGACGGAGTGCCGGTCGAAATCACGTCACCCGGCATCAGGGTCATCACGTGCGAGATGTAGCTCAGCAGATGGTTACAGTCGAAGATTAGCTGCGAGGTCCGGCTATGCTGGCGCACTTCGCCGTTGAGGCGGGTTTCGAGTCCAAGGTCGGAGGCGTCGATATCGGTTGCGATCGCCGGACCGAGCGGCGCGAACGTGTCGAACCCCTTGGCGCGGGTGTACTGAACGTCGCGGCTCTGCAGGTCGCGGGCGGTTACGTCGATCATGCAGGTGAAACCCAGGATATAATCGCGCGCGTCCGCGGGCGATACTTTTCGCGCCGTCCGCCCGATAACGACCGCCAGCTCGCCCTCGTAATCGAGGCGCGAGGTCTGCGGCGGGTAGATAATTTGATCGCCCGGCCCGATCACGGCACTGGGCGGTTTCAGGAACAGCAGCGGTTCGGCGGGTAGTTGCTTGCCCATCTCCTTGGCGTGATCGCGATAGTTGAGCCCGATCGCGACAATCTTGGTCGGTAACACCGGCGCCAGAAGCCGGACCTGATTCAATCCCACAGGCCGCGTGCCGCGCTCGGGTTCGAGCCGGCCGAGCTCGCCGGCCATCGGACGGATTTCATCGCCTTCGAGCGCCCCGAATCTCGCGACACCTTCGAAGCTGTATCGAACCAATTTCATTTTCGGCCGCCTCGATTATCCATTAATAGCCGCGCGTTACGGCGGGATTTGCCGCGCTTTCGAACCCCGGCTTGCCGCAGTCTGACAAAGCCCCTACCATCTGTAAACGAGCCTCTTCAGCGCGAGCGGGCGATCAAGTGGACAAACCCAGAATCAGGCCAGTCGAAGCGTTCCCGGTCCAGTATCAGAATCAAACGATGGTCGCGCTGCGCGATCCGATGGGCTTCGCGCCGCAGCCGATCGTGATCGCCGGCGGCGCTTATTTTCTGTTGACCCTTTTCGACGGCAACCACAGCCTGCTCGATATCCAGGAGGCGTATGCGCGCCGCTTCGGCGACGTGCTGATGACCGAAAAGCTCAACGAGCTGATCGAGGCGCTCGACCGCGCCTTTTTCCTCGATAGTCCCGCTTTCGCGGTGCGGGTAAGGGAAGTGCTGGACGAGTTCCGCGCCAGTCCCGATCGCGCCGCAAGCCATGCCGGGCTCTGCTACGAGAATGAGCCGGTCAAATTGCGCGCCGAGCTGGCGGCGTATTTCGATCCGCCCAACGGGCCCGGCCGAAGCCCGCAAGGCATCGACGGCCACGTGCCGGCCGGGCTGATCGCGCCGCATATCGATCCCCGCCGCGGCGGCATCGCCTACGCCCACGCGTACGCCGAGCTGATGGGCCGCGAGCCTCCCGACCTGTTTGTGATTCTCGGCACGTCGCACTATGGTGGCGGCCCGCAGCTTTTTTCGGCGACGCGCAAGAATTATCGGACGCCACTCGGCACGATCGAGACCGATCGCGACTTTATCGGCCGGCTCGAAGCTCGCTACAGCGGCGATCTGTTCGCCGACGAGCTGCTGCATCGCAACGAGCATTCGATCGAATTCCAGGCGCTGTTCCTGGCCTGGGCGCTCGGCACGCTCGGCTTCAAGGTGGTGCCGATCCTGGTGAGTTCGTTTCACGAGATGGTGCGCGACGGAGTCACGCCCGCAAATCACGAATCGGTGCGGTCGTTCATCGACGCGATGCGTGCGGAACTGGCGGCCGACGGCAGGCGCGCCTGTATCATCTCCGGCGTCGACTTCGCGCACGTAGGAAAAAAATTCGGCGACGAGAAAGGCGTCGACGACGGATTTATCGATTGGCTAAAAGCCGAAGACCTCGCGCTGATCGAGCATATCAAGCGCGGCGATCCCGCCGGCTTCTTCGCTGATATCCTGAAGGATAAGGACCGCCGCCGCATCTGCGGCCTGTCCCCGATGTACACCCAGCTCGAGCTGCTAAGCGGCCGCCAGGGACGGCTGCTCAAGTACGACGTCGCGCTTGAGCCGCAAACCGAGTCCGCGGTTTCGTTCGCGAGCCTCGCGCTGGATTGAATCGCTTGCGGAGCGGGTTCGCTGGCGTAATAATCGGAACCCTGCCGGCGCGCGCCTGATTTCGCCTATCGCGTCGGCACGTATCGGAGTGGACGCATAGCTCAGCCCGGTTAGAGCGCTTGCCTCACATGCAAGAGGTCCCTGGTTCGAGTCCAGGTGCGTCCACCAAATAATTTCAAGAACTTTTCGTTAGTTGAACCGGGCACAGTCAGCCGACTGTGCCCGATTTGGGATCGGTACGGGATGGGACCCGCTCAAGAAGCTCGCGAGCACGCGAATTATTTTTTAATCGAATCAGGTCGAGAAGCGCTCTCCCCGATATAGCTCTGTGCCCGCGAGCCGCTTATACCAGCTATCAACGGCCGTAGCAGGAGGCTCGCGCGGCGGCAGCTTCCCTCGCCACGGTTTTAGCCGCGCCAGGATGTCCGGTCCTCCGATCGTTCCATACCTGCGACTGGAGATCGCGTGCTCGCTCGCAGGCGTACTGGTGGCCGTTATATTGGTAATTACCCTTATGCCAACCATGATTAACGTACTCGTCATGGTTGTTTTTATACTTGTTCCACCACCAATCGACCCGATGGACGTAGTTTGGATTTACGGGCGTTTGCGCCATTGCCGGCATGGTCATTGGTATCGCCAGCACCGCGGCGCCTAACAAACCGATAATCAGCTTATTTTTGATTTTCATGCGAGTTCTCTCCTGCTTTTAGTAGTAAGCATCATCAGTGCCAGTTCGCATTCCCCCAAGAAACTTTGATATCCAAGAGGTTTAAGTGCGATTTCTTTCTTTACAAGTCTATCATATAAGAGCCCCAGTCATAAGCAACGATCAAGAAGGCTCGCGAACTTGTAAAAGGGTGATACCCGGTATGCGGCGCGGATTTGACCGCTGCGTCGGCACCTATTGGGGTGGACGCATAACCCAGCCCGGTTAGAGCGCTTGCATCAAAGCAAGAGGTCCCTGGTTCGAGTCCAAGTGCGTCCACCAAGAATCAACCACTTAAGCGCGTTCGATGCCGGGTTTTTCGCCCATTTCGCGATAGTCTGGTCTCACGTCAGCCGGTTTTCCCGTCGAAGATCGGGTACGGACTTCATCGCATCAGAGTCAGGACGGAGAAGACTCTCAGGCTCCCGGATTTGGATACGATGATTCCGCTCGGTGTCGATCCCACCCGGTACCGCGAGATCCTCTACGGTCCGAACCAGGCAATTGGCGACGCGGCTTATTTTCTGGGTTTCGACAGTATCATCGCCCCGAACGCCCGCTGGTCATGCAACAACCTGATCCTGTTCACCGATCAGATTGCACCCAGAGACCTGGAAGTCATCGAGTCGTCGGAAGTCAACTGGACCGAGTGGCGGAAGAAGCCGAAGTGATCTGCCGCTTGTCGCGGACATTTGGCCGCCTTTCTCTATAATCTCAAGAAATCCTGACGCCGCCTAATCGCGCAGCCGGCTACGCGCGGCCGTCGCATTTCGCAAAAGCGGCCGTTGGTGCAATCCTGGCGCTTGCGGCCCTGCACAACCGGCGATTGTGGCGCCGACGGATACACCACGACGATAATTAGCCTCGACCGCTTGCATCAGCAGCCCGTCTTAACTAACAGTGCCGATTGATCGGCCCGCAAGAATACAAACGTCCGCCGATAGCGCCGTCCTCACGGGGGGGGTGAAGCGTCTACGGGTCCGGATCATAAGGAGAGACTCTGATGTCACAGAAGGCAGTCTACGCGGAGCTCGCGGAGAAGTTGGAGATCGGCGGGCGTAAATCCAAGCTGGTACCACACATCCTGGAATCGCTGCTGAACGAGGACGAAGCCAAGGTGGTTCTCGCCGCCTCGCCTCCGGCCACGGTCGACGAGCTCGCCGCGAAGAGCGGTATCGACGCGGCCAAAGTCGAAGCCATGGTCGATCCGCTGTTCCGCAAAGGCGTGCTGTTCAAATCGAAGAAAGCCGACGCCACGCGTTACTATCGCGTACGCCAGGTGGTGCAACTGCACGACGCGACCGCGGTGATGAACAATCCGCCCGCCGGCATGCTTGACCTGTGGAAGGAATACATGCGCACGGAGTGGGGCGAGCAAATCAAATCGTTCGAGGCCGCTTTTGTCCGGGTGGTTCCGATCAACGTGAGTCTCGAGCCCAATTCGCAAATCCTGGTCTCGGACGACGTCGTTAATATCATCGACCGCGCCCAGAACATCGCCGTTACCAAGTGCTCCTGCCGCGCCGTCGACGGCGCCTGCGGAGAGCCGATCGAGGTCTGTCTGCAGCTCGATCGCGCGGCGGATTACAGTATCGAGCGCGGCACCGGGCGCAGGCTCTCCCGCGAGGAGGCTCTGCGCATGCTGGAGATGTGCGAAGAGCGGGGCCTGGTGCACGTCGCCGAGAACAAGCAGGGCGTCGGCCACGTGATCTGCAACTGCTGCAGCGACTGTTGCCTCAACTGGCCGTCGGTCAAAAATGGCGTGGGAAAATTCGCGGCGCCCAGCCGTTTCCGCGCGATGGTGGATACTGACCACTGCAACGGATGCGAAAAGTGCATCGAGCGATGTTTCTTCGGCGCGCTGCAAATGAACGAAGGCGATCTGGCCGTGGTGGATGAGCAGAAATGTATGGGCTGCGGCGTGTGCCGATACGCCTGCATGCTCGACGCCATCACGATGCAGGTCGTCAGGCCCGAGGCGTTCATTCCCGCGTAGCTGATTCGTGATTCGATTGCGGCGCGGTCGTCGCGCCGGCCGAAGCACTCATGCACGAGTTGCAGATCACCGAGCGCATACTCGACGTCGTGCTCAAGCACGCGCTCGGGCGGGACGTCACCAAGATCGTCCGCATTCACTTGCGAATCGGTGAGCTCTCCGACTTGGAAGACGAGTGGATCCAGCACTACTTCGACTATCTCAGCCGCGGCACGCTGGCCGAGAACGCGCAATTGGCGATCCGGCACGCGCCAATCGTGTTGCGTTGCCAGTCGTGTGCGGCCTCCTTTGAAATCAAGCGCGAGGAACTCGGCGGCGCGCGATGTCCCGAGTGCGGCGATAACGGCGTGGAACTCGTTTCCGGCCGCGAGTATCTGATCGAGAACATGGAGGTCCTATGAGCGACGCCGTCAGGTTGATCGAGGTCAAAGAAGAGATACACGCTGACAACGAACGGGTCGCGCGGGATCTGCGTGATCGGCTCGCGCAAAAGAAGACCTTCCTGCTGAACCTGATGTCGTCGCCCGGCGCCGGCAAGACCCGAACCATCCTCAGAACCATCGACACGATGCGCAACCGCTTTCGATTCGGCGTGCTCGAGGCCGATATCGATTCGACCGTCGATGCGGATCTGGTCGCCGCGCGCGGTATCAGCGCGGTGCAACTGCGCACCGGTGGCTTCTGTCATCTCGACGCCTCGATGGTGGCCAAGGGCCTGGCGGCGTTGGACCTCGACGCGCTCGACGTGGTCGTTATCGAAAACGTCGGCAATCTGGTGTGTCCGGCGGAGTTCGACACCGGCGCGGCCAGGAACGTGATGATTCTGAGCGTGCCTGAAGGTGACGACAAGCCGCTCAAGTATCCGCTGATGTTTAGCGTGAGCGACGTGTTGCTGGTCAACAAGATCGACTACATGGGGCTGTCGGATTTCAATCTGAACGCGATGCGCGAGCGGGTGCTGCGCCTGAATCCGCGTATCCAGATCTTCGAGATCTCAGCGAAGACCGGCGATGGGTTCGATCAGTGGACGGCGTGGCTCGGCCGCGAGGCGAGCAGCTTTATCGGGACGACCGCCGGCGCCGCGTCAGACGCCCGTTCATAGCGAGTCGTTGAGTTCATAGCGCGCCCGGCGATCATGCGGTACACGAAACTCGGCAAGAGCGGGCTCACCATCTCGCGTATCGGCCTGGGATGCATGAGCTACGGTGACAAGGGGTCGCGCGGATGGCTGCTGGACGAAGCCGAGGCCCGCGATCACTTCGCCCGCGCGCTCGAAGCGGGAATCAACTTCTTCGACACCGCCGACGTTTATTCGCGCGGCGTCAGCGAGCAGATCACCGGAAAGTGGCTGGGCGAGATGGCGAATCGCGACGATATCGTGGTCGCGACCAAAGTCTACGGCGCGATGACCGGAACCGGCACGCACGAATCCGCCGCCGCACCTAATCGCAGCGGACTCGGCCGCAAGCACATACTCGAAGCCTGCGAGGCGTCGCTCAAGCGGCTGCGGATGGATTACATCGATATCTATCAGATCCATCGCTGGGACTTCGGCACGCCGATCGAGGAAACTCTCGACGCGCTCGATTCGCTGGTGCGCGCGGGCAAGGTCCGCTACCTGGGCGCCAGCAGCATGGCGGCGTGGCAGTTCGCGAAGGCGCTGTTCGTCGCGCGCGAAAACGGATGGCATCGATTCGCCTCGATGCAGAATCATTACAACCTGGTTTATCGCGAGGAGGAGCGGGAGATGATCCCGCTGTGCATCGATCAGGGCGTGGGCCTGCTTCCGTGGAGCCCGCTGGCGCGTGGCTTCCTGTCGCGCCCGCGGGCCGGCGCCGCCGCCGATCCGACGGTGCGGGCGCGCGACGACAAGTTCGCGCGTTCGGTCGACTACCAGCAATCTGACTTCGACGTGCTCGACGCGGTCACCAAAATCGCGGCCGAGCGCGGCGTCACCAACTCACAGGTAGCGCTCGCCTGGATTCTTCAGGCACCCGGCGTCGACGCGCCGATTATCGGCTCCACCAAGCTCTCGCATCTCAACGAGGCGATCGCCGCGGTCGATCTCAAGCTGACGCGCGAAGAAGTTGCGACGCTCGAGAAGCCCTATCGCCCGCATTCTATCCTGGGGCACGAACAGCCCACGCCATCCCGCATGACCAGATAGCGTGACGTTCTCGTTGCGCGAGGCGCGCGCGCGCCCGCCTCGTCAGCCGTCAGTACGAGGCGGCGCGGCGGCGATTGCGCGACGGACGATTACGCATGCTCGAGGAGCGGAAAATCGTGACCGGTTTGGGCGCAACGATTTCAAGCGCCTCGAATCCGGCGACATTTTCGCGTTCGAGCTTCTTTCCCAGGATTCGCTCGATCAGCGCCAGCGATTGCCGTTCCTCGGGACACACCAGGCTAACGGCTTCTCCGGCCTTGCCCATCCTGGCCGTTCTGCCGATTCGATGAATATAGCTTTCGGCTGCGTCGGGAAGGTCGAAGTTTATGACGTGAGAGACATCCGGGATATCAAGCCCGCGCGCGGCGACATCGGTGGCGACCATCACTCGAAAAGTTCCCTTGCGGAATCCTGCAAGTGCGGCGTTGCGCTGGCCTTGCGATCGATCGCCGTGAATCGCGACCGCCTTGATCGAATTGCGCGCCAGCATTTTCGCCACGCGATCAGCCCGGCTCTTGGTCCGAGTAAAAACGATCGCGCTGTCTACTTCGCTGCGCTTTAGGATTGCCAGCAGCATCGGGCCCTTGTTGTCGATCGTCACCGGATAGATTGTCTGCCTGACACTCGCCGGAGGTGTGGACATCTCGCCGACATTTACCCGCGCCGGATCATTGAGGAACTCGCGCGCGAGCTGCTCGACGCTCGCGGCCATCGTGGCCGAGAACATCAGAGTCTGGCGCCGGCGCGGAACCATCCGCATGACGCGGCGCAACTGCGGCAAGAAACCCATATCCAACAGCCGGTCGGCTTCGTCGATTACGACCAGCTCGATTCGATCGAGCTTGATGGTGCCGCGCTCGAGATGATCGATCAGGCGTCCCGGGCACGCCACCACTACATGCGCTCCGTTGCGCAGCTCCTGCACTTGGCGGTGCATCGATTCGCCGCCGACGATCACCGCCACCTTGAGGCGAATATTGCGGGCGAGAAGATCGAACTCGCGGCCGATTTGGGCCGCCAGTTCGCGGGTCGGCGCCAGGATCATGGCACTAACGCCGCTGGGTCGTTTGCGATGGAGCCGGTCGAGCAGCGGCAACAGATAAGCCGCGGTCTTGCCGCTGCCGGTCTCGGCAGTGGCTACCACGTCGCGTCCGGTCAGCGCGACCGGGATGGTGCCTGACTGAATTGAGGTTGCGTGATGATGGCCGCGATCGCGAACCGACCGCAGGATTTCCGGTGATAGGTCAAAAGTGGAAAAAGACAAAGCATCTCCGTTACAGAGCCAGCGGATTCAAGTTAGGCGGTCAGGCCGAACAAATGGTTCTGATTAGTTTTTCAAACTGGCGTCGCGGAATCCGACGCGCGCGTCGGCCGATCATCGGCCGTCTGCACACTATAGATCTGGTGGTGCACCCAGGGCAATGGGGTCCAGGAAAGGTTTGTCCCTGAAGGATCACCCCTTCAGCAGGGCCTCGGGTTCGTGAAATAGGGAAACAAAATACGAAATTTTGTCGCAGAAAGAAGTCATTTTCGACGAGCGGGGAGAGACGGCAGGGCCTACGAGGAGACTTGTCCGGCCCAGGGCGCTCCAGCCCCGCTGCCGCTACACTGGGCTGAGACATCCCAAACGCAATTGGCGCTAGGACAATTGAAGTGTCCTAATTCACGCCTATAGTCTCTTATGCGGACAATTTTGGTGTGGGCGGCGGGCTGCGGGCGGGACCGAATCTTGCTCAGCTCTCCATTCAGTTACAAAACCTGCCAGTAAGGCGTCTCCACCGGTGGGTGCGGAGCGCGCGTTACATGCGGGTCGGCTGTCGCCAGAGGAGTCAGCATGCATCCACGGGCTAATGGACAGAGCAGAAAGCGACTTATGAAACGTGTCGAGGGACAGGCGAAGTTCGGGGCTGTCGCGATTCTGGCAATAGCGGCATTTGCGATTTTAGCGGTCGGGATCAGGACCTCATTACACGCCCAACTGGCGCCGTCGTCGTCGTCCTGGCCGATCTACCATCACGACCTCAGCCATACTGGTCTCAGCCCGTTCAATACTGCAAACAATTCTGGCTCCCTGAGATGGAAGTTCACGGCCGGTAATGCCGTGGAATCCTCGCCCACTATCGGCAGCGACGGCACCATATACTTCGGTTCTGACGACGGTAACCTCTACGCCGTTGATCCGTACGGCAACCTGAAATGGAACTTCACCACCCAGAATAGTTCTATCGTGCGCACGGCACCGGTGATTGGTGCCGACGGCACTATCTACTTCGGTGTCGAGGGAGGTCGAAGCTACGGCGGCATTTACGCGCTGAATCCTGACGGCAGCGAGAAGTGGTTTTCTCTGGTCGAATTTGACGTCGACTCGTCACCGGCGATCGGTTCCGACGGCAGCATCT
>JBEKLA010000061.1:0-17639 GCA_050010455.1 Binataceae bacterium (SeqCode)
GTAAATCCTGCTCAAACGGGCGGAAAACACTCGGAAAACAGTTGACCGGTTGGTAACCTTCGCGTCAATCAGCCCATCACAGCCTCCGTGTGCTTACGCAGGATAGGCTTCAAAAGGCTCATAAACCCAAAAATCGAAATTCGCGGTCGCGCGCGCGTGGCTAGCGCGCGGTCTACGCTCGACCGAACGTGGAGATTTTGACCGCCCTCCCCGCCTTAGTCCAGCCGCTTTCGGTTTCGCATATGCTTTTGGGCGCTTCTCGTGTGTGGGCGAATTGCTGAGCCTCGCAATACGTAGCAATTCGCCACACACACGTCTGGCGCCACTTGAAGATCGCCGGTCGGGTTGTGTTCTTCACGGGCTTTTCAGACTACCAGCCACCCCCGCCAAAGTTGCAACACATACGTTGTCGCTGCCCGCGCTGCGCTTTGCTCAAAAGTTCGTCGAGGTGCCGCAGCTCCGCAGTACGGCCAACGGCCAAAGGGTTAGCAGTTGAAGGAGAGGCTGAGGATTCATTACTGGAATCCCTCGTGTCGCGGCTGATCATAGCGACGAAACGAAACCCGCGGTGGGGAACGGTTTCGATGAATTGCGGCGCGGTGGAGTCGTCCTTAAGCGCCCGTGGTAGCTCGCCGATCGACTGAGTGAGCGTGTTCTCGCTAAGGGCTGGTGGCAGCTCCCCGAAAAGTGGTATCTTCGCCCGCTGCGTCGAGCATCTCGCCTCGGGCCGCCGCGAGCGCTTTGCCACGGGCAAGGAGTTGCTCGCGGCGGCGATGCGCTTGCTGGGTCACTTGGAGGAACCACTGCAGGATCAGTGAGGTCCAAGGTGGCAGCAAGCACGCATAAATCTCAATCATCAATTAAGAGGTTGGGCATAATGCGGCTCTTGAGGAGATTCCAAATGACTGGTTCGAAACACAGACATCTTACATTCGCGCTATTGATCGTCGCGATCATCGGTTTGTTGGTCGCCCGCGGCGCTCGGGCGGCAGACAAGAAACCCAACATCGTCGTCATCATGGGTGACGACGTCGGCTGGTCCAACATCGGCGCCTACAACCTGGGCAACATGATGGCCGGCCGGACACCGAACCTCGACAAGCTCGCCAAAGAGGGCATGTTGTTCACTGATTACTACGCCGAGGCGAGCTGCACGGCGGGTCGCGCGAACTTCATCACCGGCCAACTGCCTATCCGCACCGGCATGACCACGGTCGGTCAGGCGGGTGCCAAAATCGGTTTGCCGGCGGCGGCCGTTACGATTGCCACCGCGCTCAAAGCGCAGGGCTATGCCACCGGCCAGTTTGGCAAAAACCATTTGGGCGACCGTAACGAGTTCCTGCCCACCGTCCACGGCTTCGATGAATTCTTCGGCTACCTGTATCACCTGGACGCGATGGAAGATCCGTTCCACCCCGGCTACCCGCAGCAGGAGTGGAAGCGCATCGGCCCGCGCAACATCGTCCACTCCTGGGCGACGGACACGGATGATCCAACGGAGCAGCCGCGCTGGGGCAAGATTGGCAAACAGAGGATTGAAGACGACGGCCCGTTGCCGCCGCATCCCATGAAAGGCATCAAATACAACATGGAGACGGTGGACGACGCGTTTCTTGCCGCTTCGATTGCGTTCATGGACAAAGCCAAGGCCGCCAATCAGCCGTTTTTCCTCTGGCTCAACCCGACGCGCATGCACGTCTTAACGCATCTCTCGCCCAAGTATGAAGCGATGCGCACCACGGAGAATGGTTGGACCATTTACGAAGCCGGCATGGCCCAGCTTGACGATATTGTTGGCTCCGTGATGCAGTATCTCAAGGACAACGGCTTGGATGACAACACTATCGTCATCTTCACCACTGACAACGGCGCAGAGAACTTCACCTGGCCCGATGGCGGGCAGACACCGTTTGCTGGCGCCAAAGGGACGGTCATGGAAGGCGGCTTCCGCGTGCCGTGCATCCTGCGCTGGCCCGGCCACGTTCCAGCGGACTCCGTCCAGAACGGCATCTTCTCTGGCATGGACTGGTTGCCCACCTTCGTTGATGCCGCCGGCAACCCGCACATCACCGACCAGTTGCTCAAGGGCGCGAAACTCGGTGACCGGACTTATAAGAACCATCTGGACGGCTACGACCAAATGGCCGCCATCACCGGCAAAGGCAAGTCCGCTCGCCACGAAATCTTCTACTTTGCGGAGTCCACGCTGGGAGCGGCGCGCATTGACGATTTCAAGTATCGTTTCGTTGACCAGCCCAACGGATGGCTTGGCGGAACCGTCAAGCCGAGCTGGCCGATTCTGATCAACCTCCGCCTGGATCCCTACGAGCGGTCGGGGTTGACGGGATCACTCGGCTACTACAACTGGTTTGCGTTCGAATTCTGGCGGTTCGTTTATGTGCAGCAGCAACTCGGCAAGGAAGCCCAGACCTTTCTTGACTACCCGCCGATGCAGATGGGTGCAAGCTTCAACCTGTCCGCGCTGAAGGCGGAACTTGAAAAGAAGATGGAAGAGGCTAAAAGCCACACCCAAGGCGACTAAACGGATGACCTTCCACGCGGGCGACTCGCAAGGGTCGCCCGCCAAAACTGATGAGCCACTAGCTTAACCAACCGGGTCGCACCCGTTTCCACCGGGTGCGGGCATGATGGTGAAGACGAGACAGAGACAAATCCTGCTCGCTGCCGCGCTCGTTTGCGTGTTGGCATTCACAACTACCAACGCACGAGCAGCCGACCCGCTCCCTTCGTGGAACGATGGCCCGGCCAAACAATCCGTCATCACCTTCGTCGAGAAGGTCACCAAACCAGAATCGCCGGATTTTGTGCCGGTGCCGGAACGCATAGCCACGTTTGACAACGACGGCACGCTCTGGTGCGAGAAGCCGTTGCCGGTGCAATTGTATTTTGCGCTCGACCGCGTCAAGGCGCTCGCCCCGCAGCATCCGGAATGGAAGACGAAGGAACCGTTCGCCTCGTTGCTTAGGGGCGATGTGCAAAACGCGCTTGCCGGAGGCGACCACGCGCTCCTCGAACTCGTCATGGCAACGCACACGGGCATGACCACGGTGAAATTCGAGCGGATCGTCAAGGATTGGATCGCCACCGCGAGGCATCCGAAGACCGGCAAGCTTTACACCGAAATGGTCTATCAGCCGATGCTCGAACTGGTGGCCTATCTGCGCGCGAACGGTTTCAAGACCTTCATCGTCTCCGGCGGCGGCATCGAGTTCATGCGTGCGTGGACGGAACCGGTTTATGGCATCCCGCCCGAACAGGTCGTCGGCAGCAGCATCAAGACCAGATTTGAAATGCGCGACGGCCAACCGGTGCTCGTGCGGCTGCCGGAAGTGAACTTCATCGACGACAAAGACGGCAAGCCGGTTGGCATTAATGAATACATCGGCCGCCGGCCACTCATGGCGTTCGGCAATTCGGATGGCGATCTGGAAATGCTCCAATATACCGGCGCGGGCAGCGGCCCGCGTTTCTGCCTCTATGTCCATCACGATGACGCCGTGCGCGAATACGCCTATGACCGCAAGGACGCTTTAGCCAAACTCGATAAAGGTCTCGACGAAGCGGCGACAAAAGGCTGGACGGTCGTCAGCATCAAGAATGATTGGAAACAGATTTTCCCGTTCGAGGTAACGGCCGTTGACATCCTGCTAGAACCGGACGCCACGATGCTCCAGCATGCGGCCGCCGACAACGCCCGGTTACTCGGCGCCTATCCGAAAGGTTTCGCGCTGGATGCGACGCACACTCCGCACATCACGATGCTCCAGTGTTTCGTCCGCACCGCCGACCTGGATAAGCTTTATGCCGCCGAGGAAAAGGTGCTCGCCGCCGCCAACGTAACCGCGATGAGGCTGGAAGCCTTCAAACTCTACTACATCCCGGCCGGTGGCGGGCTGGGGGTCGCCGGCATTTGCGCGAAGCCGACGCCGGAAATCCTAAAGTTGCAGGCGGACATCATTGGCGCCGCAAGTCCATTTAACTTGCGGAGCGGACCCATCGGCGCATTCACTGCCCGGCACGACAATCCCGCCTTTGACGCGGCCATCATCCAGTATGTATCCACGTTTGAGCAGATTGGGGCCGGCGAGCATTTCAATCCGCACGTCAGCACCGGCACCGCGCCGACCGCGTATCTGGACAAAATGTTGGCCGAACGGTTTGAGCCGTTCACCTTCTCGCCTGCGGGCGCGGCCGTTTACCAACTCGGTCCGTTCGGTACGGCGGCAAAGAAACTCAAGGAATGGGATTCGAAGCCTTAAGGGCTAGCGATCGACGTTGTGCCACAAGGGTTTCCAGAGGTCGCGAGGAAATCTCATAGCTCATGAACAAACGTAAAGCATCGCCGCAACAAAGATCCTATATGAATTTTGTATTTCCACCGGCGCTCGGGCAGTCGGGCAGCAAGTGCGGTGCACACATCGACTGGCCCGTAAGTGCCCGGTTACCAATCCGTGACGCTCTCGTGCCAGCTTCGCCCGTGGTGCGAATCGATAGATGAAATTCAGGTACAGAATTGGCGAGATGTCGTACACCTGGATTCAGCCGGCTGCCTGTCCAGCGATCGGTTGAGCTGTCGTAGCCATGTTGCCTAGACGACGGTCGCAATTGCCCGATTGGGCCATACCATTGTTGTATTCGGTTGCCGCAGTAGCTGCCGCTATTGCTCTGCCGAGGATCGAGCACAGATTTCTGCCGGGCTTCACTTCTGAAATGAGCGCTCCAGCCGCGATGGCGATCTATACCTCGGTCGGCTCAGGCATGCTTGCGCTAACCGGCATCGTCTTTGCGCTCGCCTTCGTGATGGTTCAGTTCAGCGCGACGGCTTACTCGCCGCGTCTCGTCTTGTGGATCTCCCGGGATCCGGTGATATGGCATGCAATCGGAGTTTTTACTGCCACCTTTCTCTATGCGATCGGAGCGATCGCCTGGGTTGATCGGAACGGGTCAGGGAAAGTTCCTTTTCTCAGTGTTTGGGTCATATTCGGTCTCCTGTTGGCTAGCGTGGCCATGTTCGTGACTCTCATACAGCGAATCGGGTTATTGCAAATAAACCGCATGCTGACCTTCACCGGCGACTTGGGGAGACAGGTCGTCGAGGCGACATATCCGCGGCTGGATACGGCGATTGCCCTTGATCGGTCCGAGGCGCTTCCAAGCCTTCTCGTCACCCAGACTCTGATACACACTGGGCCGCCACAAGCGCTCCAAGCCCTCGATCAGCGGGCACTGTTGACGCTTGGCGCGCAATCAGGAGGAATCGTTCAAGTAGTCCCTGCCATTGGCGACACCTTGGTCGAGGGGACAGTTCTGCTGCGGGTCTTGGGGGGGCGACAACTCGTCGATAAAGATGCCTGGAAGAAGACGTTCGAAACTGGCGAGGAGCGGACTTTTGAGCAGGATCCAAAATACGCTATCCGCCTGTTGGTGGATATTGCGATTAGAGCCCTCTCTCCGGCGATAAACGATCCCACCACTGCGGTTCAGGCGCTCGACCAAATTGAAGACCTGCTGTTGCGGCTCGGCAGCCGGCGGTTGGAAATCGGTGCGGTTCGAGATGGTGCGGGAGCTCTCAGGCTGGTCATCCCGCACCCGACTTGGGAAGATTTTCTCAGATTGGCATTCGACGAGATTCGTTTCTGCGGTGCGACAAGTATTCAGGTCATGCGTCGCATGAAGGCCTTGGTCAGCGACTTGATTGAGGCGCTGCCTGAGGAGCGCCACGAAGCGTTGGAGCGCCACCGAAACCGGTTGGATTCGACCATCGCGCGGTCCTTTGCCGATCCAGAAGAGCAATCGGAGGCCGCGGTCGAAGACCGACAGGGGCTGGGCGTACCGCGCAGTCATTAGGCTGCCCAAACCCTCGCCAGCGCACAGATGATCAGCAGAAGAGCAGCCCATTATGGGTTTCCTATCACGGCCAAATAGTTGCAAACGAAATACCGTGGCCAGCAGAGCAAACCCTTCTCGTGAGCAGGTCCTTGTGGCCCCGCGGGGAGCGGCCATCGCCGGCGTGATTTTCTCGGTGCTTATGATCATTGGGTTGGTGCTCGCTCATTACGCTATCCCCACCGATCTGACCCAGCCTGGTATCTGGCTCACCGAACCGGACCGACGCGACGCAGTACGGCTTGCGCTGGAGCTGGTCCCGTTTGCCGGGATCGCATTTCTGTGGTTCATGGGCGTGCTCCGCAACCGCCTGGGAGAGCTTGAAGATAAATTCCTTGCGACTGTATTTCTCGGCAGCGGGTTGCTGTTTGTGGCTAGCCTGTTCGGTGCAGCGGCGGTGTCGGGGGCACTCATTGAGGCCGTCGCCGCCGGCAATATCCATTCACCCGACAGCGAAACCTACTACCTCGCGCGCCGCACAATCGACGCGCTCCTGAACCTGTTTGCCATGAAAATGGCGGGCGTCTTTACGATCTCAACTTGCACCATCGGGTTACGTAGCGCCATTCTCCCGCGTTGGGTGGCATTTATAGGCTACGCCTGTGCCTTGGTGCTGTTGGTGGTGATCGCGAACTGGAAGTGGATCGCGCTGGTCTTCCCACTCTGGATGCTGCTAGTGAGCATACAGATGTTGCTGGCGGAGTTTCGCTCCCGCGAGGCCGGGGCAGCCGGTTGCGGGACAGTATAATGTTGAAGGATAAGCTCAGGGACGCGAGAGCCGTCTCGATCTATCAAACGCCTGCGGGGAAGATGAAATAGATAACGCGCCTTCGAACGGAGCCACCACGCAAATGGCCGAACAAACTCGGGAGAGCGCACTAGCGCTCGATGATTCGTCCCAACTCGCTTTAGAGCGCGTGCGCGCTTCGTACGAACAAACATTGATGTCGTGGATCAGAACCGCGACGTCGCTAATCACTTTCGGCTTCAGCATCTACAAATTCTTTCAGATCGAAGCGCCGGGCGCTGGACAACAGAATCGCCTCATCGGACCGCGCGAGTTCGCGTTCATGCTGGTGAGCATCGGATTCGCCTCATTGCCGCTGGCGATCTTTGAATACCGCCAGAGTATCCGAGCGCTGGGAGCGCAATACGCCGTCAAGCAGCGCTCACTGGCGGTGCTGGTCGCCGCTTTGATGTCGATTCTCGGGTTCCTTGCATTGCTCGCGATGATTTTTCGTGAATAGCGCTGTCCGAAAAGACAGCAGAAGACCCAGTACCGAACCACCGCTCCAACTGCTCGGTCGCGTCGTCTATTTCGGTCACATCCGCGTGTTCCGAGACTCCGAGCCTAAAGCACTAGCTGGAATCAAAGAGGGTCATTCCTTGAACAAGAGTCTTTGTATACTAGCGGTCGCGATTCTTGGCGCTGCCGTCGCGGCTCCCGCCTATTCTCAAACCGTCGGGTCTTCGGCCACCTCGGCACGGGGCGAGACCCAGGAGCTCCGGGTGGCCGCGCTTCTTGCGCCACCGTCCGTTATGGAACAGAACGGCACACTGACCGGATTCAGCGTCGATCTTTGGAACGCGATTGCCGCGCGGCTGAAGGTAAAGACGCGCTATCAGATCATGCCTGACGTTAGCGCGCTGGAAGAAGCGATGCGATCCAAAAGCGCCGACCTCACCCTAGGCCTCTTTATAACAACGGCGCGTGACGAGGTTTTCGATTTTTCGATCCCAACATTGCAAGCCGGCCTGCAAATTATGGTGCGCGATACTGGCGAGAAGGCGCAGACCGCAAGCCCTCTATGGGACATGCTCCGTCTGATCTTTTCGCGAACGACCGCATTGTGGCTCGGGATGGCCCTGCTGCTCGTCCTGATCCCCGCCAATCTGGTCTGGCTATTTGAACGGCGCCAACCAGACGGCATGATTTCGAACCGGAACTACTTCCCAGGCATCTTTGAGGCAATGTACTGGGCGGTATCGACGCTGACGGCGCAGGCGGAGACGATGCCGCGTCAATGGGTAGCGCGCGCGCTCTCTATCTTCTGGATGTTTGCCGGGGTGGTCTTCGTTGCGTTCTATACCGCCCAGCTAACGACCACCTTGACCGTCGAGCAGATTCGCGGCGCTATCGAGGGGCCAGGCGATTTGCCGGGTAAGCAGGTCGCCACGCTAGCGCGCAGCATCGCCGTTGACTATCTTCGCGAGCACAACGCACAAGTGCAGGAGTTCCCGACGCCTGATCAAATGTATAAGGCTCTTCTGGAAAAGAAAGTTGATGCCGTGGTCTCGGCCGCCCCGATACTCCTTTACTATGCGACGCATGAGGGCAAGGGACTGGTGAAGATGGTCGGGCCCGAATTTAACACTGCGCCAGCCGCCATCATGGTGCAGTTGGACAGCCCACTGCGCAGAAAGATCAATCTTGCGTTGAGCGCGCTTCGTGAGAACGGCACCTATCAGCAGATCTACGACAAGTGGTTCGGCGGCCCTTAGCAAAGGCCTACGTGAAGTCCAAAGTTACGGTCTTGAGCGTGCTGCTGAGCGCCGTTGTGGCGGGGTCGGCATACGCGCAACAAGCGCCACCTCCGGCACAACCCACGACGGGGGGGATGAGCGATCAGGAGCTGGCGAAAAGCGTCCATAACCCGTTCGAGGATTTCTTCAGGCTCCCGATTCAATCCACGACGGGATTTCAGGTCGGTCACAATCACAACGCCAGCGATAGCTTGAACATCGAGCCATTACTGCCGTTTTCGCTGAATGCGGATTGGGACCTGTTCGCACGGCCGAGCCTGACCGTCACTTACCTGCCCAATCCGCATGAACAATTCGGGCTGGAGGATTTGCAGACTTCCTTCTTCCTTACGCCGGCCAAGGCTAGCACCTGGATCTGGGGCGTCGGGCCGATTTTGCAGTTTCCTACCGCCAGCAGCTCGGGATTAGGGACCGGCCGATGGTCGGCCGGTCCAACCGCGGCACTCGTCTACTCAGAGGGTCCGTGGTCCAACTACATTCTCGCCTACCAACTGATGTCGTTTGCCGGAAATCGCGACCGGGGCAGCGTGAATCAGACCTACATCGAGCCTGAAATCAGCTACACCTTCGAGAGCGGTTGGTCCGTCGACTGCGATCCCGCCATCACCTACGACTGGACAGCGGACGCCGCCAACGCGTGGACGATTCCGATCGGCGCGGATATCAGTAAGGCGTTCAAGGTGGGCTCCCAGGATTTGAGTCTGCAGGTTGGCGCGTACGACTTTCTAAAGCGTCCGGGTGGCACCTCGCAATGGATAATCCGCGTGAACGTAACGCTCCTCTTTCCCGCCCGCATTAAGTGACGGATGAAACGATGAGCTGGTTAGTCTCATCATTTCTGAAGCACGCTAGCGGCGTGCAAGGTCCGTAATTGGCCGGCGATAGCTATCCTGGACGATCATCTGCGGCAGGGTCGACAGCGGATCGGTGAAGTCCCGCTCCAGCTGCTCTTCGTCAGACAGTGTCGTTTGCGCCTGGGCGACTCCGGCACTTGGGCTGATCGTCCATAAGACCGTCAGTAACACACAGAGCGCTCCAGCAGTTTTCATCAACGTTATCCATCTCGCTAACGAGCCGGAACTCATCGCAACATGGTCGCGAGACGGCTTGGGCTGAGATCGCTCTTCAGTCGTCCGCTGCGGACCGCCCTGACGAAGGTATTGTAGTCGCGCTCTACCTCATCGGCGTAAGCGATAGCGTAGTCTCCAATCGCTTCATCAAACTGATCGCTGCTGCCCAAGTACCCAGCGATCATTGCTGCATCACCTGCTTTGTCGTGGGCGCAGGCCAACGCCAGGCCGCAAAGCGTTGCATACGCGCGCATCACGTTCGGCGGCTGAGTTTCGACATCAGCTGCGACCTTCATGTCGCGGAGTTGGCGGACGTAAAAGTCGCGTCCAGCGGGACCCCTCGACCAGCCCAGGAAGATGTCGCTCGCGGACTGCATCAGGCGCTGTCCGACCACAACGCGCTGGCCGTTGTGTGGTACGCGCGAATGCCCGGTGTAGCGTTCCAGCACCGAGGGGCGCGCTTCCTTGACCTGGAGAAATAAGGGATCGTCGGGGGCAGCAAGAAGAAGCGCAACGAAGCAGCGCGTCCCGACGCTTCCTACGCCCACAACCTTCAGCGCTGCGTCGACCACTTTGAAGCGGTCGAATAGCATGCGACGCTCCTCCGCCAGAGTTTCGCGATACCGCTTGAAGAAGGCCGCGATGACGCGTTCATTCACTTCCGACTTACTGACGTGGTAGAGCAAAGGTGGCTGGTCGACGATGCGCGGCAGGCCTCTGGACGGGGTAGTGAGCTTCTGAAAAACGTGTTCCTGGGTTGACTTGCGAGCTTCAGCGATCTTCTTCTTAACGCGCTCGCCCAGGTCGACAGTGCCGCCGACCAAGGCCTCCAAATCGGCGACGGTAATCCTTGAGTACCATGCTTCCAGGACGCTGGTACTCTCGCGCTTTCTCATCGACTCGCGATATGAGGCGGCGGTCTGGACCGCCATTTCTCTCGCCTGATCGTACCGGAAACCGCGCCATCGGGCTGCTATCACGAAGCTTGTGGCGAGTCGTTTCAGATCCCATTCGAAGGGTGCGGGCAGGGTCTCGTCGAAATCGTTGATATCGAAGACGATATTTCGCTCGGGCGTGGCGAAGCCGCCGAAATTCATCAGATGACAGTCGCCGCAAGAATGAACATTTATTCCGCTTGCCGGTGTACCCTTCAGATCGTGCGCTTGTATCAGCGCCGTGCCTCGAAAATACGCAAACGCCGACTGAACCATCCGCCCATGCCGAATCGGGACGAGGTTCTGCAGACGGTCTTCGTTCGAAGCTTCGATCAGCTTGACGACGTCACGCTCGCCCTGCCCAAGCACGACGTCGCCATGTGATTTACGCAGGCACTTTTCCCGCAGTGACTTGCCCGCCTCGTGGCGCTGTTCTTTAGTGAGAAGGGTTACTTTTGCCATCTGACCCTTTTTTGTGACTCTCAATCCAGCACATCGTCGATGTTCAAACCGGCCACCGCCAGATTCTCGGCAGGCTCAACAAGATTGGGAGCCGGAGCCCATCAATATGTGCGAGCTTGAGTTTTCGGGCGCCATAAGTATCGTGAATGCAACGCGATTGCAAAGGACCTCCACGCTGCGTGGTCCAATCCGCGGTCAAAAGGCGCAATGAGAGCTCGCGCACTTCCTCTTGAGACCCAGATCTCTCTTGCACCAGTTTTGTCGGACTTCGCAGCCACGGACAAGTTCAAGAAGCTCCTGGTGTCGATCACAAAATCGATCAGGACCTGGACCCTCGGGTTTGCAATCGCCGCGCTCTTTGCTGGCGCTTGCGCAACCCCTGTCGGAGTTACGCGGCTCGACGAGCAAGCGGCGCATCGCGAACTGACCGCGAACGTTCTGTCCACGGGAAACCGAGCTAGTATTCGACCCAATTGCTCGAGCGCAAGGCGCTTAGCGAGCGTTTCGATCAAGATCCGGAAAGAGTCCTTACCGAGTTGAATTCCGGCCTTGGCCGATCAGACGAGCGCGATCGGATATTTGCACTGTCCGAACTTTCCTTCGCATATGCGTAAATCCTCTCCAAACAGGCGGAAATCGTGCTCAAACGGGCGCAAAAAACTCGGAAAACAGTTGACTGGTTGGTAACCTTCGCATCAATCAGCCCATCACAGCATCCGTGTGCTTACGCCGGATAGGCTTCAAAAGGCTCATAAACCCAAAAATCGAATTTCGCGGTCGCGCGCGCGTGGCTAGCGCCGCGGTCTACGCTCGGCCGAACGTGGAGATTTTGACCGCCCCCCACTGAACCCGGCCGCTTTCGGTTCCGCATATGCTTTCGGGCGCTTCTTGTGAGTGGGCGAATTGTTGAGCCTGGCAACAAGTAGCAATTCGCCCCACACAGGTCGTGCGGCTCAACACCGTGAGCGGTTGGCGCAGGACCAAGTTTTCGGCCTCAAGTCTCGCCCGTGACTTGGACTAGGAGCGCACGACGAGCAAAAGCCAGCTCAAAAATCCCGCCCTCTGGCGTCCAGTATCACAGGTCGCTTCGGTCCGTCACGCCGGACGAGGTTTTCGGCAGGACACCCGAAGCCTTTTTGTCGGATACCTGCGGATACGTCTAATAAATTAGAATGACCAGTCAACATATCAGAGCCACCCCGCAGCTACTTGTAAGCTTGTCTTCTGATAAAAGTTGTGAAATATTATTAACCGATCATTCAATAATTGATGGGACGAGCAAAACAGTTCGACAGAGATGAGGTTCTCGATTGCGCTATGACTACGTTCTGGCAGCGAGGCTACGAAGGCACCTCGATTAGGGATCTTGTCGAAACCACCGGACTCAATCGCGGCAGCCTGTACGCGGAATTCGGAGACAAGCAAGGATTCTTTTTGGCGGTACTCGATCGCTACGCCGAGAAGATCGCCAGGCCGCTGCTCGCCGAGCTGGGCGACCCCGATCCGCGACGCGCGATAGAGCGAATGCTCGCCGCGATAATCAAGCGCACCAGCGATCCCCGGTTGCCCAGAGGCTGTTTGAACACCAATACCTCGCTGGAGTGTCCGGAGGTCGGTGACGCGATCGCGCGCAAGATTGCGGAGTGCTTCGGCCAGATGGAGTCGGCTATCTATGAGGTTCTGCGCAGGGCGCAGTCGCAAGGCGCTCTGAGCCGCAACAAGGATGCCCGCGCCATGGCGCGCTTCATTCTGTGCGTGGCGCAGGGCCTTAATGTCGTAAACAAGGCTTCGGGAGATGTCGCGATTCTTAAAGACGCGGCCAAGGAAGCACTTCGCGTGTGGAGTGTTTAGACAAGGACTAACATCCGATGAGCTATCGAATCGACCCCTACAAGTTCCTGCCGCGCAGTATGGTTCCCGAGTTTCGGGAATTTCCCCACCAGCCTGGCGCGCCGCCTCCGGTCCGTCCCTGCAAATCATTGGGACAGGCCCGAGTTGCGCTGCTCACTTCTGCCGGCCTGTATGTTAAGAGACAACAAGCGCCTTTCGATCTCGAACGCGAGCGCAACCAGCCGACCTGGGGCGACCCCAGTTACCGAATGATTTCGCGGCGCGTCAAACAGGAAGAGATTGGAGTGGCTCATCTGCATATCAACCCGGATGACATCCTGAACGACTTAAACATCGCCCTGCCTACTGAGGTTCTCGAAGAATTCGCGCGCCGGGGCGTTATCGGCGCCGTGGCAGAGCATCACTACTCTTTCATGGGATACCAGGGCAATTCGCTGGAGGCGTGGCGGACGCGCTACGGCGTCGAACTGGGGAAGCGGCTGCGGGAGGAACAAATTGATCTTCTGCTCCTTGCCCCAAGTTGACCAGATTGCTGCCGTAACGTGCCCGTGCTGGCACGTGCAGTTGAGGAGAGTGGTATCGCAACGGTAATGGTCACGATGCTGCCGGAGATGGCCGAGCGTTTTGACTCACCTCGCATAGTCGCAGTTGAGTTCCCGTTCGGCCATTCATATGGAATGCCCCATGACCGCGCGATGCAGGAACTGGTTGTTCGGACGGCTCTCTCGCTCTACGAACGCGAGGATCTGCCGCTGCGGGTCGATGTGCCCATTTCGTGGCCGGTTGAGTTCAAGACCGCTTACCGCGGATGGCAACCCAAGGAGCCCGCACCTATCGTGGCCATGCTGAAGCGGCAAGTGCTGGAACGCCGGGCGAAGGAACAAGACCCGGAGCGGTGACGGCCCGAGAAGAACCAGCAAACGCTGGACAGATCTACCGACAGCCCAGAGGAATGTAGGGAATCATGGATCTAAAGAGAAAGGCTGAGGTTCTTCACAGCGTGATTGATCGCTTCTTCGCCGGCCGGACCTCGGAAATAACCACCGAGGATTGGGTCGAGTTCTGCGACGCGCAAAACGAAGGTTACCAGACTGGACCTGCTATCGGCGAGAAAGTCCCGGACTTCATGCTGCCCGATCAGCACGAAGTTCGACGTTCGCTCAGCCAACTCATGGGACCCAGCGGCCTGCTGCTGGTCTTCAGTCGCAGCGCTCACTGGTGACCTTACTGCCGCGACCAGCTCGTCGAGCTGCAACTTTCTCTGGAGACTCTAAAGAACAACGGCATCAATGCCGCGGCGATCACCTACGACTCGGTTGAAACACTGGCGGCTTTCGGCCGCGCCCATGGGATCGAATACCCGCTGCTCTCCGACAGGGGCAGCAACGTAATTCGAGCGTTTGGGATCCTGAACACAAACATTCCGCCCGACCATTCGCTAATGTACGGAATTCCATTCCCGGGCGACTACCTGATCACGCCTGACGGAAGCGTCTGCGACAAGCTGTTCCTGCCCGATTACCAGCACAGAGCCACCGCGGGTGCAGTCATTACCCGTAATTTCGGCACGCAGACCGGTTGGCCAGCGGTCAAGATCGAGACCCCGGTGCTCGACGCGATCGTGTCGTTTTCCACCGATCGATGCTTCGCCGGTCAGGAGATCGGCGTGCGTATGGCCATCGACGTGAAACGCGGCTGGCATATTTACGGCCAGCCGCTACCGCCGAATTACCGCGCAACAGAACTTGTTTTCGAAAGCCCGCTTATTGACAGGCAATCGCTCGAAATGCCTGCGGCCGAACCGATGCTGCTCAAGGCGCTCAATGAAACACTTCCGATCTATCGGGGAAAGATAGAGGCAGTTGGAAGCTTGGGTATCAGATGGAGCCCGCCCGTGCCGGTTCCGTTCATGCAAGCGCTCGGAAAGAAAATAGAGCCGGGACTGTACAAGATCAGGGGCGAACTACGCTACCAGGCTTGCAGCGACACGACTTGCGAGCCTCCCACGCATGCGACTTTTGAGTTTCCGTTAACCATAGAACCGGGTATTCCGCCATTACCCACTCAATGATGCGAAGTCAGGAGTACCCCGAAGAACGGCGGTCCCGACCAGCGGGCGCCGGTGGTCACGCGGGCAACTTCGAGCGCGACTGATAGCGCTGTCCGCGATAGATGACGCTATCGTCCACCACGGTTGCTTCTGTGGCTGGTTCCCTGCCACTCTCGGATTAGCACGGTTCCGGGGGCGGTCTTCCGATGCGAGGCGACACTCACGAAACGACTCAACAAGCGGTCCTCAGCAATCTTCGACGCACGCATTCTGGAAGAAGGGAAAAGGTTGTGACCTCGCGAATCATTTGGCTCCTGGCAATTCTCTTCGCCGGAAGCGTCATGGTCCGGGGCTCGCGAGGCGACGCCCGGGCGGACGCGGCGGGTGACAATATCGCCAAGGCAACTTTTGCCGGCGGATGCTTCTGGTGCATGCAGCCCGCGTTCGTCGAGCTTCCCGGCGTGGTCTCCACCGAGGTTGGTTATACCGGTGGACACACGGTCAATCCCACCTATCGAGAGGTTTCGACCGGCACAACCGGTCACGCCGAGTCAATCGAAGTGCGCTATGACCCGAAGAAGATTACCTACCGGCAGCTGCTCGACGTGTTCTGGCACAACATCGATCCTACCGTGCGCGACCAGCAATTCTGCGACGAGGGGACGCAATATCGGACCGCGATCTTTTTTCACGACGCGGAGCAGGAACGCGAGGCGAAGGAGTCCAAGGCAGAACTCGAGAAAACCAAACCGTTCAAGGGTCCGATCGTCAACCGCCCTCCCCACTTAGTCCGGCAGCTTTCGGTTCCGCATATGCTTTTGGGCGCTTCTCGTGTGTGGACGAATTGTTGAGCCTGGCAATAAGTAGCAATTCGCCACACACAGGCTGAACCTGCAGCGCGAGTTGCCCATCCGAAGTCATTAGGCCTAGCGGTGTGAGCGTTACTTGGTAGCCGAGGCGCTGCAGTTGGGCGAGGCTACGGCGCTTGAGCCGTTCGGCGCGGAAGCGATCGAAGTAGTCTGTGCCGAGTTCGCGATAATTGGTCTGTTCTGCGAGCAGGTGATAAGCGATTTCGAGAACATGGCGGCCGACCGCGAGCACCGCCCTTCCATGCCCTACATGTGTGCGCAAACGGCGATAGCGCGCGCCAAGGGCGGTATGCTTGGTGCGGCCAGCTGCACGACCGGCTTCCACCAGTGCCGTACACCACGGCTCTTTCGCCGCCATCGCTTAGCGGAAGTCGACTTTGTGATGCTGGCGGCGTCGGGCACGCCCAGCGCCTGGCCGCGCCGCAGTTGCTTTCGCGCTCGCCGCCGCAGGCATCGCGCGCGGGTTCCTTGCCCAAACTACCAGTCCTCAAGCGGCAACTTTGCATGTTGGATCAAAACACGCGGAAATCGTGCTCAAACAGGCGGGAAACACTCGGAAAACAGTTGACTGGTTGGTAACCTTAGCATCACTCAGCCCATCACAGAGTCCGTGTGCTTACGTTGGATAGCTTCAAAAGGCTCATAAACCCAAAAATCGAATTTCGCGGTCGCGCGTGCGTGGCTAGCGCCGCGGTCTACGCTCGGCCGAACGTGGAGATTTGACCGCCCCCCCCACACTTAACCCGGCCGCTTTCGGTTCTGCATATGCTTTCGGACGCTTCTCGTGTGTGTGCTAATTGTTGAGCCTGGCAATAAGTAGCAATTCGCCCCCCACACACGCCGGGTCTTGGCGCGCTGGCAGCGTAGCGGGTTGACGCTGCGGGAGTTAAATGTTTATGCCCCGGACATCTCCAATGTTTATGACAGAAACTACGAAACGGTTAGCCACATTAGGCACTTTGTGCTAAGCTGTGGACGAATTTGCACGCGTTGACTGAGGAGAAGTCGAAAATGGCCAGAACTAAGTTGTTCATGTCTCTACTCGCTGTGATCGGCGTGTGTATGCTCGCCGGCACCAGTTTCGCTAAGAAGGCAGCCGATCCCTGCCCCTTCAATGGGAACTACTCGTTCTTTTTCTGGGATCCCGTCGAAAACCTGTCAGGCGTTGGCTATGTCTCCGTGTTGCCGACTGCGGGCACCAGCTGCCGCGCCGGCGTCGTACTACCGGGCGGAATCCTCAACTGTAACAATGATGGCACCGCCTACGAAGACTACATCGAGGACGGCAACGTCTTCCTCGAGACGGACGGCGAAGGCACGATGGAGATCGAGACCAACAGCTCCGACGGCATCTGCGGCACTGGCGACAACGCCATCGAGCTGGATATCTCGGTAACCAAGGGTGGCAAGACCATCGAGTTCAACAGTGACGGCGAAGCGTACGCCGCCAGCGGCACGATTGCGCAGGCTGGCAATATCTACACCCTCACTGGCGCCATGGCCAAGTGCTACGCTCCCGATCTGGTCGCCGGTTCGTATGACGTCCGTTTCTGGGAACCGGATGGCGCCGCCGTTGGCGACTGCACTGTGGTTGTGAGTGGCACGGGCTATGTAACCGGCGGCACCTGCCGTTGCAACAGGGCCGGCGGGGAATACCTCTCGGAGATCGAGGGCGGCACCTATACGCCGGGTGAGAACTGCCAGAGCAGCACTGGCTTCTTGACGTTCTTCACCAGCAGCGACGAGGTTTGCGGCGTCACATCGACCGTCTACGTCGATTACGCGGTGGCGGCGGGCGGAACGGAAGTCTTCGGCGGATGCGATCCGATCAACGAGTTCAACTGCGTGTTCGAAGGTTTGTCGATGTAACAGCGAGCAAGTCCGGACATGGCGTCGGACAAGTTGCCGAGCCGGGCTGCTAGCTAAAAAAATGATGTGGCGGGCATCGCAG